>CAJGCI010000001.1 GCA_904501855.1 Oscillospiraceae bacterium
ATCACGGGTGATGGAAGTATTCTCACTCTTGCGGGCGATCTTATCCAGCTCATCGATGTAGATGATTCCCTTTTCGGCACGTTCCACATCAAAGTCGGCTGCCTGGAGAAGCTTGAGGAGAATGTTTTCCACATCTTCACCGACATATCCGGCTTCCGTCAAGGTGGTCGCGTCCGCGATAGCAAAAGGCACATCAAGCATCTTGGCAAGAGTCTGCGCAAACAGAGTCTTACCGCTGCCTGTGGGACCGATCAGCAGAATATTGGACTTCTGCAGTTCAACTTCATTATCGTGATTGTGAAGGATGCGCTTGTAGTGATTATAAACGGCGACGGAAAGAACTACTTTTGCTTTTTCCTGACCGATAATATAATCATCCAAGCGTTTGCGGATATCCATAGGTTTCGGAAGCTCATCAAAACTGATCGCTTCCCCGTTGGCGCCTTCCAGTGTAGGTTCATATCCTTCCTCGATGATGCTCGTGCAGAGACGGACACATTCATCACAGATATAGGAACCATTGCCGGCGATCAAACGGTTGACCAAAGACTGCGGTTTACCGCAAAATGAGCATTTTATGCTTCTTTTATCGTCCGATTTTGCCATTATTTCACATCCTGTCTATATTGCGTAAAGGGGGAACGTATTCTGTTCCCCCTGATAGAAATCATCTTTTATAGATAACTTTATCAATCAAACCATACTCTTTGGCTTCTTCGGCACTCATAAAGTGATCCCGCTCACAGTCTCTTTCTATCTCCTCGAGGGATTTGCCTGTGTTGCCGGCTAAGATCTCATTGAGTTTCTTCTTGATCTTCAGAATATGTTCCGCCTGGATCTGAATATCCGTAGCCTGGCCCTGACTTCCGCCGGAAGGCTGGTGGATCATAATTTCCGAATTTGGAAGAGCAATACGTTTGCCTTTTGCACCGGAAGAGAGCAGAAATGCGCCCATGGAGGCAGCCATACCGATGCAGATCGTGGAAACGTCCGGTTTGATATACTGCATGGTATCATAAATTGCCAGACCGGAGGTGACGCTTCCGCCGGGTGAATTGATATAGAACTGAATGTCCTTATCCGGATCCTGTGCTTCCAGGAAGAGAAGCTGGGCAACGATCACGCTGGCAGAGGCATCATTAACTTCTTCAGAAAGCATAACGATGCGATCACTGAGCAATCTGGAAAAAATATCATAGCTGCGTTCACCGCGGCTGGTCTGTTCAACAACATATGGGATAAGACTCATAACGTATTACCTCCCAATCAGTAAAAGGTTGTTTATTCCTTGCTTTCCTCTTCTGCAGGGGCTTCCGCTTTGGTTTCGGCAGGAGCCTCTTCCTTGGCAGCAGCTTTCTTAGTGGATTTGCGGGTAGTCTTTTTCTTGGGTTTCTCTTCCGCTTTATCCTCTTTCTTCTCTGCAGGAGCTTCTTCCTTGACATAATCTTCGAACTTCTTGCCCTTGACGTTCTTGGCACTTTCCTCGATCATATCAGCGGCTTTTTCTTTCTTGTATTCATTGATAATGAAATCACGGCTGAATGCGCTCAGCAGATCTTCGGGAGTTCCACCGTATCCATCGCAGATGTCCTTGATGTATTTTTCCGCTTCTTCATCCGAAACTTCAATATTTTCCTGCTTTGCGACAGTTTCCAGAAGTACGTCAACACGGCACTGGAAATCTGCAGCAGGTTTGATCACGTTCTCCATGGTATCTGCATCGATGCCCATCATGGATGCGAGCTGTTCGGTGGTGATATCAGCACCGCGGACGCCATAGTTGGCAGCCTGGTTGCGGATCATATCATCCGCCTTATCCGTGACCATGACTTCGGGAATCTCAACAGTCATATTATCGGAAGCGATCTTGAGAAGATTGGAACGATAGGTGCTGTCGATCTCTTTCTGAAGAGACTCGAGCATCGTTTTCTTCATATCGGCTTTGTATTCGTCGAGAGTATCAAACTCGGAAACGTCTTTTGCAAACTCATCATCCAGCTCAGGATATTCCGGAGCGGTAAGAGAATTCAGTTTGACCTTGAAGACGACTGCCTTGCCGGCGAGATCTTCTACATAGTCCTCGGGGAAAGTGATGTCGAGATCTTTCTCTTCACCGGCTTTCATGCCGCAGACCTGCTCCTCGAATCCGGGTACGAAGGAATTGGACCCCAGTTCCAGGCTGTAGCCTTCTGCCTTGCCGCCTTCAAACGGTTCCCCATCCAGATATCCGTCAAAATCGATGTTGGCAGTATCGCCCATTTCTGCCGCGCGGTCAACAGAGACCATACGGGCATTGCGCTTCTGGACATTGGTCAGCTGTTCTTCCAGCTGCTCATCGGTCACTTCAGCTTCCGGCTTCTCAAGCTCGATCTCCTTATACTGACCAAGCTCGGCAACAGGATAAAGCTCTACCGTGAATTTATAGGTTGCAGTAGCATCGTCGTTAACATTAACATCCACCAGCTGCGGAGTACCTACATATCTGGTCTTGGATTCTGTAATGCCAAAACGGAACGCGTCGTTTCCGAGATCATCGAGAGCATCCTGATAAAATACTTCTTTGCCATACATGCCTTCAATAACAGAACGCGGAGCTTTTCCTTTGCGGAAACCAGGAATGGAGATACTTCCACGATTGGCTAAGTATGCTTTGTTGACTGCAGCTTCAAAAGATTCTGCATCAACTTCAACTTCAATTGTAGCTTTCTTGTCTTTTTCCTCTACATTTTTGACTATCATTGGTATTAACTCCTTCTTATGTTATCGTAAACACATGCCAAAATATCTTATCAGATTATAATCTTAAAATCAATCCAAAAATATGGCATTTGCTACAATGCTTATAAAACTTTAAAAGGGACAAAATTAAGGTAATCTGCTGAAATAAGCCGAAACATGGTCCCGTTGAATTCTCCGTTGAAAGCGGAAGAACAGGCTTTGGAATGGATATGGCCATAATAACAGTGACGAATGGAATGTTTTTTCAGGATTTCCAGTATCTCGGCACATTCGTAAGCATTATACTTGGGCGGATAATGGAGGAATACGATTTTCTCCCGGTCCCCGCCACTGTTAATGGATGTTTCAAGACGTATGCATTCCCGGTTCAGGATCTTTTCGTGATGAGGATCGGCTTCTTCCTCATAGAACCATCCTCTGGTACCGCATATGGCGTACCGGTCTTCGTAAACAAAGCTGTTGTTATGAAGGATGAAGATGGTATCCAGTCCGTTTTCCGCAAAGAAACTCTCGGTCTTCTTTCCGGTGGACCACCAGTAATCATGATTCCCTTTCAGGATGATTTTCTTTCCCGGAAGTTCATTGATAAATCTGAAATCCGGCAAAGATTCTTCAAGGGACATGCCCCAGGAAATATCTCCGCAGAGCACGGTCCAGTCATCGTCCGTTACAACGGAATGAAACCCATCCCGGATCTTATCCACATAATCCTGCCACCGACCGCCGAACACATCCATCGGCTTTTCGCTTCCCAGAGACAAGTGCAGATCTCCAATTGCGAATAATGACATATTTACCTCTTTAATTATTTTAAGAACTGATCGACAACCGTGATCATATCTTCTTTTTCGGTTACACCGGTAAAGCGTACTTCCCTCTTATCCAGATCCTTAAGAGGTTCCGGAGCTTTCACACCGGTGGTTTCGTGCAGGGCGTTGATCAGTTCCGCGCCGAGAGAGTTTTCCACATTCTTGCCGAGTGCGCTGAGAACGCTGTCACAGAATTTGTATGGACTTGCAGTAGAAAGAACTACTGTGGGAACGGTATCGTTCTCTTTCCGATACTGCTCCAGCACACGGAACGCAACAGCGGTGTGAGTATCGATCAGATAGTCTTCCTCCTGATAGGACTTGCGGATCGTGTCCTTTGTAGCGGTATCGTCGCAGCATCCCGAACGGAAATCAGCGCGAATGCTGGAGATGATGGAATCATCCACCTGGTAGGCCCCTTCGGAGAACAGCTGCTTCATCATGTCGCTCACCAGTTTATCATTCTGGGAAACGGTGAACAGGAGACGCTCCAGATTGCTGGAAACAAGAATATCCATGGACGGAGAGATCGTCGTATAGAAAGGACGGTTCTTGTTGTATTTTCCTGTATTGAGAAAATCCGTAAGAACATTATTGGCATTGCTGCAGCAGATCAGATTTCCAACGGGAAGTCCCATCTTCTTGGCATACCAGCCCGCCAGAATATCACCGAAGTTCCCGGTAGGAACGGCGTAATCCAGCGTTTCGCCCCAGGCAATGTTTCCGGAATTGACAAAATCACAGTATGCGCTGAAATAGTAAACGATCTGAGGAAGAAGTCTTCCCCAGTTGATGGAGTTGGCGGAAGAAAGGAAGTATCCGCGCTCCGAAAGAGTGGCAGCAAATTCCTTGTCTCCGAAGATCTTCTTTACCCCGGTCTGCGCATCATCAAAGTTTCCCTTTACCGCGTACACCAGAACGTTGCCGCCAGACTGAGTAACCATCTGCAGTTTCTGTACGTTGGACACGCCGTCGTCCGGATAGAAAACGATGATCTTGGTTCCGTTAACATCGGCAAATCCATCCAGTGCTGCCTTGCCGGTGTCGCCGCTCGTGGCAACCAGAATACAAACGTCTCTGGTCTCACCGCACTTTTTCAGTGAACGTGTGAGAAGGTGCGGAAGCATCTGGAGTGCCAGATCCTTAAAGGCACAGGTCGGACCGTGCCAGAGCTCCAGGCAGGCAGTGTTGCTGTCCACAAAATGAAGAGGAGTGACGTCTTTATGGTCAAAATTAGGACCATAGGATGCGGAAATAATATCCTTCAATTCCTCTTCGGTAAAATCAGAAAGATATTTCTGAAGGATTACAAATGCACGCTCCTGATACGACTTGCTCCCCATGTCACGAACCTCATCCATGGAGATCGAGGGAATCGTTTCCGGAACGAACAGTCCTCCGTCGGGCGCAAGTCCGCGGGAAATGGCTTCCGCGGCACTTACTGAATATCCTTTGTTTCTGGTGCTGATATATTTCATAACAAATCTCCTCGGATCAGTGTAGTTTTTTCAAAAAACTTGGACGATGTATGGGACAAGGACCAAATTCTCGCAGTGCGCTGTAATGATCTTTGGTTCCATAGCCTTTGTGCTTCTCGAAATGATACATGGGATACAGTTCAGCCATGTCCATCATAAAACGGTCTCGGGTCACCTTTGCCAGAATGGATGCAGCAGCGATACTGATGCAGCTGGCATCTCCTTTAATTACAGTTTCATGCGGAAAGCCAATATCCCCTGCCTGATTTCCGTCTATGATCGCCAGATCAGGAACAGGATCCAGTTCCTGAATTGCGCGGTTCATGGCAAGCTGAGCTGCATGCAGGATGTTCAGCTCTTCAATCTCCTCCACGGTAGCAAAGGAGATGGCGTAGCTGACAGCGGTATCGCAGATGACATCAAACAGCTGTTCCCTTTTCTTTTCAGATAGTTTTTTGGAATCATTCAGACCGTCGATAACGGTTCCCCGCGGCAGTATTACCGCAGCAGCGCATACCGGACCGGCAAGAGGGCCTCGACCCGCTTCATCCACTCCGCACAGAACATGAACGGAGTCGCTGTAAAAAGATTCCTCTTTTGTAAGCAGATCAATCATGCGGTTTCTCCAAAGTCATATTCCCGAGCTTGCCATCATGGTATTCGCTGAGAAGAGTATGAGCCATCCGTTCATAGTCCGGATCACCTCCGCTGACGAGAAAACCGCGTTTTCTGGCAGCAAGTTCCAGCAGTTCAAATCCATTGGCATCTGCAGGAGGATCAAATTTATACCGATTACGGATCGCATCCGGATAATATTCCCTCAGCCGGAGAATGAAGTTTGCAGCAAGAGTCTCAACATCGAGCACTTCCGTCTTGATCGCACTGGTCACGGCCAGCATTTCTGCAACTTCCTGAGATTCGAATTTCGGCCACAGGATTCCCGGAGTATCCAACAGTTCGGTGCTGTTATCGATCTTGATCCATTGGCGTCCTCTCGTGACGCCAGGCCGATTCCCGACGGCGCTTACTTTACGATGCGCCAGCTGGTTGATCACGGTTGATTTCCCAACATTTGGAATACCAAGGATCATGATGCGTATCGTACGTCCTGTCTGTCCTTTGGATCTGTAGGCCTCCAGTTTGTCGCTGATGAGCTTTTTGACTTCCGGTACGATACGGTTGATGTTTTTTCCTGTTTTTCCGCAGATCGGAAGGACAGGGATGCCCTGCTCTTCCCAGTATCGGATCCATTCTTCGGTTACCAGAGGATCGGCCAGATCGGTGCGGTTCAGCAGCACCAGCTTAGGTTTGTCGCCGCGCAGTTCATCAATCTCCGGATTACGGCTGGAATATGGAATCCTGGCGTCCAGGATTTCACATACAACGTCCACAAGCTGAAGGCTTTCCTGCATCTCACGCTTGGCCTTGGTCATATGTCCCGGAAACCATTGAATATTCATTGTTTCATAGGGTATCTCTGCCATAAGTAAGATCTCCTGTGATCAATAGACACTTCCAAATGATGAGAAAGGAAATGCCCGTAGCAGTACTTTTCCGATGATCAGACGTTTATCAACCATTCCGATGCGGGAATCACGACTGTCGGAGGAATTGTTACGGTTGTCTCCCATGACGAAGACACATCCGGACGGGACGACCTGAGCACCGTCAAAATCAATTCTGTTCTGCGTGAGATCAGCGATATATGGCTCATCCAGAGCAACACCGTCCACATATACGATTCCCTTATTGAAATCAATATCGATGGTCTGCCCTTCTGTCGCAATCACGCGTTTCACAAGAGCTTCATCCTTGAATTCAGTTTTCTTGAAGATGATGATATCTCCCTGCTTCGGATTATAAAACAGATTGGAAACGACCATCTTGTCACTGTCCTGCAGCGTAGGGACCATGGATGTTCCTACCACATCCACAAGACGGACAACAAAAACAAACAGAAGTACGCAGAAAACGAGCGCGAAAAGAATGCTCTGGATCCAGTCGTAGACTTCGGAAAGATTATTGGATTTATTTTTCTGGGTCTCGTCCATGATAAATACCTCAGATTAAATTAGAATATAATATTATACAATAAAAATAAGAATAATATCAATGAGTTTTGCCGGATATAAAGACACACGCTTCCTTAGAAAAGGAAGCGTGTCAGTTAATCTTAAATTATTTAAGCTGTTCTTTGACCTTTGCTGCCTTACCAACACGATCGCGCAGGTAATACAGTTTAGCTCTGCGAACTTTACCTCTGCGTACCGTATCAATGGATACGATAGACGGAGAATTAACCGGGAATACTTTTTCGCAACCAACACCGTAGGAAATACGTCTTACGGTAATGGTCTCGTTGATTCCGCCATGCTTCTTAGCAATAACAGTACCTTCAAATGCCTGTGTACGCTCGCGGTTGCCTTCTTTTACCTTAACGGTAACGCGTACAGTGTCACCAATGCTGACGCTGGGCTTGTCTTCTTTCATGTACTGCTCGGATAAAGTCTTTACTAAATCCATAATAATACCCTTCCTTTATTTAGACGTTCGTATCATATAGAGAATAAAAAGAATGACATAGGACCGCCTTAGTAAATGTACCTTCGTACATAAGCCTTAATACAATACCACAACAAAAAATGAATTTCAAGAAAAAATTATCGAAAAATACTCATTTCCTCGTCATAGACTTCGATCCGGTGAAATCTTGAAAAATCCGGTTTCCACTGATCCGGTATCGCTTTGATCAGCAGATTCGGATTCACAGTGGGATTCTGTGCCGAGATCACCGCTTCAAGTTTCACCTGTCGATCATTGAACGGCAGGATCACAAGCTCTTTCAGATGAGGTTTGCAGTCAAAAATCTGCTCCCCTTTTTTTGTCTTCTTCAGAACTTCGATCGTATCCTGATGAAATACATCTTTGAGCTTGAGGATAAGATCTTCGGATACGCCGGCATCATAATCCAGGATTCCTTCGATCCTCAGCCACTTAATGGCAGATACTTTTATCTCGGGATAATAGATCTCTTGAATTTCAAGCCCTTCAGGAAGAGCTCTGGTAATGTTTTGTGCGGCATGTTCCCTATCCGAAGGCTCCTCATCCATTTTAAAATCCAGAATCTCGCAATCGCTGGAGATTCCGACAGACATGGGCAGCGCCACGGAAAGAAGCGGATGCGGATTGAATCCTTCCGAATACTTCAGAGGATAACCCGCTCTCTGGAAGGAACGCTGTAACGTGCGCATCAGATCCAGCTGAGAGATGTATACGGCACGTCCCTTCTTGGAAAAAACTAGTCGAAGCTTAACTATCGCACACACATCCTTTCTTCAGCAGCCGAGAAGCACCGCAGGCACTGCACTGCTTTCTGCAGTCCGGAGATAATGTTGACTGATAGCATAATTCGCGTTCATGCCACAGGTGCCTTTTAAATACACCAACGTCGATTACATCCCAGGGCAGCGTTTCCTCTTCATGACGCTCACGATTTGCATAAAAGGATGGATCAATGCCAAATTGAGAAAATGCCTCCATCCATAATCCATAGCTGAAATAATCCTCCCAGGCTTCCAGTCTCCCTCCGTGCTTCCAGACATATTCCAGGACATCGGCAAGTTTCCGGTCTCCGCGGGACAGCACAGCCTCGATAAAGCTGGTTTCCGGATCATGCCATTTGTAGGTAACATTCTTGGCGGTAATGGCATTTTTCAGGAGACTGACTCTGCGCCGGTATTCCTCCATGGAGATCTGCTGTTCCCACTGGAAAGGAGAAAAGGGCTTTGGAATAAAACAGGAAGTGGAGATGGTGATCTTTACTCCTCTGTTTTTGTTTTTCGCATTTTCCCTCCAGCAGTGCAAGACAGCATTTGCCATCTGAGCGATCCCAAGGATATCTTCATCCGTTTCGGTGGGAAGTCCAAGCATGTAATAAAGCTTAACGGTGTTCCATCCACCGGAAAAAGCGATTTTACAGGTGTTGAGAAGATCTTCCTCGGTTACATTCTTGTTGATTGCGTCGCGAAGACGCTGACTGCCGCCTTCCACCGCGAAAGTCAGACCGCTTTTGCGAACACGCTGGATCCGGTCCATGATGTCCATTGAAAAATTATCCGCACGAAGTGACGGAAGTGAAAGACCGATGCTCCTCGGTTCGCAGTAATCAAGAAGTCCGTTGAGCAGTGGCATCAGTTCGCGGTAGTCACTGGTGCTTAAAGAAAGCAATGTGCAGTCCTGATAACCGGTATTCTCCAGCAGTTCCTTCCCCTGCTGCACCAGCCGGTCCGACTGTTTCATCCGGATCGGACGGTAGATATAGCCTGCCTGACAGAAACGGCAGCCGCGTACGCAGCCGCGGAACAGCTCGAGACTGACCCGGTCCTGAACGATCTCCGTTGTCGGGATCACCGGCTCAACCGGAAAATCCACGTGATCAAGATCCTGAATGATACGTTTTTTTACCGGAAATACTGCACCGTCTTTTGCTTCAATATGATCGAGGATTCCGTCTTCCCGGTAAACTGGTTCATACAGAGAAGGAACATAGATGCCCTGAATGTCCGATGCGATACGGAGAAACCGTTCTTTGCTCCAGCTCTCCTTCTTTGCCTGATGAAGAAGACCGAGCAGTTCGTTATTGACCTCTTCCCCTTCTCCGATGATGGCAAGGTCGATGAAATCTGCAATGGGTTCAGCATTGACACAGGCACTGCCGCCTGCGATGACAAGCGGAGTAAGGTCTTTCCGATCCTTGCTTCGAAGCGGTACACGAGCCATGGACAGCATATCCAGAACGGTGGTGTACGCCATCTCGTAACCGATGGAAAACGCAAGGACATCAAAATCACTGATGGGGTCTCCGCTCTCCAGTGCATATAGCGGAATCTGGGCATCGCTCATTGCTTCAGCCATGTCGCCCCATGGCGCGAATACACGTTCACACCATACATAGTCAAGACTGTTCATGGTGTGATAGAGAATGCTCATTCCGAGATTTGACATTCCGATCTCATAGGTATCGGGAAAACAGAAAGCAACTCGAAGATCGATATTATCTTTGTTTTTTATGATCTGGTTAACCTCGCCGCCGGTATAACGGGCGGGTTTTTCCACCTGCATCAGTATTCGTTCGATACGAGAATCCATAATCATAACCTCAAATAAAAAATCACCGCAAACATGCTGTTTGCGGTGATTGGTCGGAGTGGGGAGACTTGAACTCCCGGCCTCTTGGTCCCGAACCAAGCGCGCTACCATCTGCGCTACACCCCGAAATGCTTGATTATTATAATCCGCACATAGCACATTGTCAAGGATATAAAATATTTACTTTGCAACGCATTTTCGAAGGAAAAACAGTACCTATTTGTGTGTTTTGATAACGAAATTGGGAGACGGAAAGAACTTGAAAACAAAAACCCGGTATGCTATGATACAGAACATGCGGATATGGTTCATCGGTAGAACGCCGGCTTCCCAAGCCTGAAAGGAGGGTTCGACTCCCTTTATCCGCTCCATAAAAGAAGGTTGAAGATATTTCATTCAACCTTCTTTTTGTTTTATTTAGAGAAGCATAATATTGTTATCGCGGCAGACATCCTGAGTCTCTTTATCCCAGATGGAAGCCTGTACTTCCCCGATATGTGCCTTTCCCAAAAGAAGCATGCTCACCCTGGACTGCCCGATCCCGCCGCCAATAGTCAGCGGAAGTTCACCGTTGAGAAGCATCTGATGATAAGGAAGTTCGCGACGGTCATCACAGCCGGCAAGAGTGAGCTGCCGGTCCAGAGATTCCGGATCCACACGGATGCCCATGGAAGAAAGCTCCAGTGCGCAGCCCAGAAGAGAATCCCAAACGATGATATCACCGTTCAGATCCCAGTCATCGTAATCGGGAGCTCGGCCGTCATGAGGTTTGCCGGAGGCAAGTTTTCCGCCGATACCGATGATGAAAGTGGTGGCATGATCTCTGACATACTCATTCTCCCTCTCTTTGGGAGAAAGATCCGGATACATGTCTTCCAGTTCCTGAGAAGTAATAAACGACACTTCTGTAGAAATATCGGGAACACGGTTCAGCGCGGGATAGATGGATTTCATCGTCTTCTGTGTATCACTCAGTGCGTGAACGATATCCATTACCGTGGATTTCAGATAATCCAGATTGCGGTCACTGGGAAGGATCACCTTTTCCCAGTCCCACTGATCCACATAAACAGAATGCAGATTATCCAGAATCTCTTCATCGCGGCGAACGGCGTTCATGTCGGTATACAGTCCCTTCCCGGGGAAGAAATTATACCGCTTCAGAGCCAGACGTTTCCATTTCGCAAGGGAGTGTACGATCTGTGCCGTGCCGTCTGCGTGAAGAATCTCAAATTCCACCGGACGTTCATAACCGTTCAGGTTATCGTTGATCCCGGAATCCTTTCGTACAAACAGCGGTGCCGATACACGGTTCAGATTGAGATTTGCAGCCAGATTGTCTTCAAAAATCCGGTGCAGAAGACCGATGCTTTTTTGTGTATCGTAGATACTTAACAGGCTGTTGTAGTTCTCAGGAATAAATACACTCATTTCAATTCACACTTTCTTCGGATAATACTTCGATAATATCTTTATATAACTGTTCGGCATGAAGGCGGAAATTCCGCTTGATCTGTTTTGCCTGTTCATCATCGGATACCAGCATTTTCATTTTAAGAATATCACCGGCGCCGTCATTCAGGGACAGGGTCACATAGTTGCAGCCGTCTTTCTCTTCCCGTTCCGCACTGATCATTCCCTGGCGGCGCATCTCCTCCACAAACGGGATGAGCTCTGTTTTCGCATGCATCCGCACGGTATACGGAATGCTGCTTTCCACGGATTCGGAATTCTTGATCCCTTTTTCCGTGATGGAATAAAAACCGTCATCATCCAGGATATGACCGTTCTGAATCAGGTCATGAACACATTCCGTATAGTCAAAATAATCGATACCGTCATCCAGATTGTTTACGAGATCACCCAATGTCGAATAATCTACCGGACCCGGCAAACGATTGAGAACGTATAAGATGAGAAGCTTGATATCAAGTTTATCATGAATAAATCCGTATTTCGGCATATTAATCAATCCTTGTATCTTTATGATTTTAAAATCAGTTTGTGATAGTTTTTCTTTCCCTTTCTCAGGACCAGTCCGTCAGCAAACAAGGCCTTATCGAACTGCTGAGTAAAGTCTGCGATCTTTTCATTGTCAACCGTGACACCGCCGCCTGTTATGGTACGGCGTGCATCGCCGTTGCTGCTGCAAAGGCCGCTCTTTGTCAGCATCTTGATAATGTCGATCTTATCGTCGGTAAAATCGTCAGCTGTCAGTTCCGTTGTGGGAATATTGTCCAGAGTACCGGAACCGGAAAACAGTGCTTTTGCCGCTGCTTCCGCTTTTTTTGCTTCCTCTTCACCGTGAACAAGATTCGTCAGTTCGTATGCGAGGATCTCTTTGGCACGGTTGAGCTGCTGATCTTTCCAGCTTTCCATTTCCCGGATCTGTTCCATAGGAAGGAACGTGAGCATCTTGATGCATTTAATAACATCGGAATCGTCCACATTTCTCCAGTACTGATAGAATTCATAAGGAGATGTCTTTTCCGGATCCAGCCATACGGCGCCTGAGGCGGTCTTTCCCATCTTCTTGCCTTCCGAATTGAGAAGCAGAGGGATCGTCATGGCATAGGCATCTTTATTCAGCTTCTTACGGATAAGCTCCGTGCCGCCCAGCATGTTGCTCCACTGATCGTTTCCGCCCATCTGCATGTTGCATCCGAGCGTCTGATACATATGATAGAAGTCATAGGACTGCATGATCATGTAGTTGAACTCCAGGAAGGACAGACCTTTTTCCATACGCTGTTTATAGCATTCCGCACGAAGCATGTTATTTACGGAGAAGCAGGCACCGACCTCACGGAGAAGCTCGACGTAATTAAGATCCAGCAGCCAGTCCGCGTTGTTGATCATGATGGCCTTATCTTGTCCGAATTCGATAAACCGTTCCATCTGTTTCTTGAAGCAATCGCTGTTATGACGGATGGTTTCCGGAGTCATCATGGAACGCATGTCAGTGCGGCCCGAAGGATCTCCGATATAACCGGTTCCGCCGCCGATCAGTGCGATCGGACGGTTACCGGCCATCTGAAGACGTTTCATGATGCAGAGTGCCATGAAATGACCGACATGAAGCGAGTCGGCGGTCGGGTCAAAACCGATATAAAAAACAGCTTTTCCGGAGTTGATAAGATCTCTGATTTCCGGTTCATCTGTAACCTGTGCAATTAGTCCTCTTTCCTGCAGTTCTTCATAAATTCCCATCGAATTTAATTCTCCTTATTACTTCTGTGTTTGCGTTTATATTCCATGGAAGCATCCAGCTGATCCTGCGCGCTTGCAAGCGTAAGGTCCGTGATATGAACTCCGCCGTGAAGTCGGGCGATCTCCCACTTTCGTTCTTCCATATTTAACTTGTTGATGTTGGTAAACGTACGGCCCTCCGTCTCGGATTTTTCGATACGGAAGTGGCTGTCGCCCATCACGGCGATCTGGGACAGATGGGTCACGCAGATCACCTGTTTGTGATCCGCAACATCCGAGAGCTTCTCACCTACTCTCTGTGCGGCAATACCGGAAATACCGGCATCGATCTCATCAAACACCATGGTTTCCACAATGTCATTCTGAGCAAATACGTTTTTCATCGCCAGCATGATGCGGCTCAGTTCACCGCCGGAGGCGACTTTGGAGATGCGATCCATCTTCTCTCCTGCGTTGGCGGACATGATAAACGCAACGGAATCTCCCCCGTTCTTATCAAATCCGTATCGTTTGCCAACGGGGTCGATCTGAACCTTAAACCGTACAGACGGCATATTCAGATCCTTCAGTTCACGTTCGATGCTGGCTTCCAGATCCAATGCGGTCTTTCTTCTTCTGTCTGACAGTTCTGAAGCCAGATCCCGGCAGACCTGAATCTGAGATTCCAGCTCCAGCTGCAGTTTCTCGGAAATGTCATGAGAAAACTCCAGTTCCTCCAGTTCCTTTGTGCTGTCCTCCAGTTTCTGAATCAGGCCTTCTTCATCCGTCATGTATTTACGCTGAAGACGGCGCAGAAAAGAAAGGCGGCTTTCCAGTTCATCATATTCCTGAGGAGAATAGTCCAGAGCAGCACGAAAATCTGTCAGACGTTCCGCGGCATCATTGAGCAGGCTCTCCGCTTCCCGTACGATTTCGGAAACACGTTCCATCTCCTCTGACATCGTTCCGGCTCTGGCCAGCAGACTTTCCGCATCTCCTGCCAGATCCAGTGCATTTATCTCTGCTCCGGTGATATCATCATAAGCGGTGTTGATATATTCGGAGATCTTTTCTGAATTATGAAGAAGATCGCGGCGCTCCGTTTTTTCCGCTTCCTCACCTGAAACGAGTTGAGCGTCTGTGAGTTCCTGAATCGTTGCGCGAAGCAATTCCTGACGGTGCTGGCGTTCGGCTTCATCCATGTTCAGACGTTTCATCTTCTGATAGATCTCCGTGCAGGTACGGTACTCACCGTGATACTGCGCCAAAAGATCCTGATAGTCGCCAAAGGAATCCAGATATCCGAGATGATTGCTTTCATCCATCAGAAGACGTCCGTCATTCTGCCCGTGGATATCCAGCAGATAAGTGCCCAGCTCCTTCAGCTGAGATACTGTTATCGGCTGACCGCAGACACGGCAGGAGTTTTTTCCGTCGGCAGTGATCTTCCGCTGAATAATGATATCATCATCGTCAATGTCGATATCATTGTCTTCCAGCCAACGGGATGCCTCTTTGGAACGGAATACAGCCGTGACCAGACCCTTTTCCGAACCGGTTCGCAGCATATCTCTTCCTACTCTTGTTCCGATTACGGCACCCAGCGCATCGATGACGATGGATTTACCGGCACCGGTCTCACCGGTCAGAACATTCAGACCTGGCTCAAATTCGATGCTGGCCTCTTCGATAACCGCAATATTCTTAATATGCAGTTCACTTAACATTCACTACACTCCAAATTGTGTTACAGCATAGCGCTGATCTCCTGGCACAGTCTCTGTGCGGAGGGATTGTCCTTCATTGCAAGAAAAGCAGTATCATCCCCGGCAAGAGATCCGACCAGTTCCGGGATGTTCATGGAATCCAGTGTGGAACAGGCTGCATCTGCAAGACCGGGCAGTGTTTTGATCACGATGATATTCTGAGCGGTGTGAACCGATGTAACGCACTCTTTGAAGATCTTGGTAAGTTTGTCATCAGGATTGGGAATCTCCCGAACATCCCCGATAACATACTTGTATTTATCTTTCCCTCCGGGACCTTTTACAAGGTGAAGATCCTTGATATCACGGGAAAGAGTTGCCTGCGTAGACTGGATACCGCGGCGCGCCAGTGCCTCCATCAGCTGATTCTGTGTCTCTATGTTTTCCTCTTCAATGATCTCTAAAATAACACTTTGTCTCTTTGATTTCATTCTTCTACCCTTTAATAGCCTTCGATCAGTTTTTCAAAGGCAATATCATAAAAACTCTTCTGCCCCAAATTCGCCATGATCAGTTCAAGCTCCGATTTTTTGACTTTGATGATATCATCATTTTCCAGTTCGATCAGATCAGAGCCGTCCACTTTCAGAAATGCCTGTTTTCCGTAATGACACTCTGCGCGTGCGGAAACGATACGGTCCGGACTCAGTACGTAGGATTTTGCACTCATTCCGTGTACACAGATCGGCGTGAAAATAATATCCTGCGCCGTCGGCTCCACCAAAGGTCCTCCCGCGGACAGAGAATACGCAGAGGAACCGGTGGGAGTGGCAAACACGGCACCATCACCGAAATACTTCGTCATCTTGTCCCCGTCACACCATGCTGTTACGCCAATACAGTCCCCGAAGCCGTTAATTACGATGTCATTGATGGCACTGTTTTCCATGATAGTCTCACCGTTACGGATAAGACTGACATCCAGCATCATTCTGCGCTCTTCCAGATAATCACCGGAAACAGCGCGAAGAACAAGATCGGAGTTTCCCTTTTCGAGAATAGCCATGAAGCCCTTGGTCCCGGCATTGATACCGATTACCGGGACTTTATGAATCGCTGCGCATTTACCGCAATGAAGGATTGTACCGTCACCGCCGATCGCAACGACGAAAAACGCTTCATCAATCACATCACGAAGGCGGTGCTTTTCGATATGATCCGGAATAGCGCTGTCCTCCACCTCGTCAAAAATGGGGCAGATATAGGTCTTGTATCCGTTTTTCTCCAGAAGATCCTGGACATACAGCGTGACGTCCAGATCCACATCGCGAAACGGATTGGGACAAAGCAATACATGATCACCCATAATGGAGTCTCCTCAAATAAATCAATTATGATATCTGCTTGTGTGCTGCATCAACAACAGCATCGATATCAGGTTCAAATACGTGTTTGTCGGAATTCTTCAGCCATAACAGAAATTCGATATTTCCTTCCGGTCCGCGGATAGGAGAATAATCAAGTCCCTGACAGGAAAGCCGGTTTTCCCGGCAGAAAACAAGGATATCACGAATCACTTCGCGATGAACGCTGATGTCACGAACGACACCCTTCTTTCCGACCTTCTCTTTCCCTGCCTCAAACTGTGGTTTGATGAGACAAATAATATCGGCATCCGGTTTCAAAATGCTTTTCAAAGCCGGAAGGATCAGCTTGATAGAGATGAAAGATACATCCATAACTGCGATATCAAGCAGTTCCGGGATCTGTTCGCTGCTGATATAGCGGACATTGGTCCGCTCCATACATACAACGCGATCATCTTCCCGAAGCTTCCAGGCAAGCTGCCCGTATCCGACATCTACGGCATATACCTTCGATGCTCCGTGCTGTAACAGAACATCTGTGAAACCGCCGGTGGAAGCGCCGCAGTCGATGCAGTGCCATCCTGCGGGATCCACCGGAAAGACTTTAAGTGCCTTGTCAAGTTTATACCCGCCCCGGCTTACAAAAGGCATCGTTTCACCGTGAATCTCAATCTTTGCATCTTCCGCAACAGGAGTACCAGGCTTGTCCGAACGCTGTCCGTTCACGAATACCTGACCGGCCATGATTGTGGTCTTGGCCCGTTCTCTGCTTTCCGTAAGACCGCGCTCAAAGACAAGTTGATCCAGTCTTTTCTTAGCCATGAGTCCGTATCAGCTCCTCTGCCGCAGATACGATGGAACTGCTGTCGATTTTACACAGATCCATCAGTTGAGAGACTGAGCCGTGAGTGACGATTCCGTCTCCAAGATTGATCAGCCTGTAACTGCATGAAACGGTATCTGACTGGCCCAGTTTCGCTACAATGGCTTCGCCGACACATCCGGAACTGCAGGTCTCTTCCGCAACGATCAGACGGCCGGTCTTTCGGGCGGATTCTTCGATGCGGGAAACATCGAGCGGTTCGATCGCCTTCAGTCGTATAATATCAGCTGCGATCCCGTTTTCTTTCAGCTGTTTCTTTGCCTTCAGCACTTCCCAGAACATATTTCCATAGGAGACCAATGTGACAGAAGGATTCTTCTCAAACTGGTCTTCTTTTTCAAAAGGCTCAACATCCTTCGGCTCACTGCCCCTGGGATAACGGATGGCCACAGGCCCGTCGATATGATCCACAGCAGTACGGATCATGTCCTTCAGTTCCTGGAAATCCGCAGGACAGAGAATTGTAATACCGGGAACTGTTCTCAGATATGAAACGTCAAATAGTCCATGGTGAGTTTCTCCATCGCTTCCTACGAGACCGCATCGGTCGACACAGAATACGACATGAAGATGCTGCAAAGCAATATCATGAAGAAGCATATCGTAGCTTCGCTGGAAAAAGCTGGAATAAACACAGAAGACCGGGATAAGTCCCTGTTTTGCCATTCCGGCGGCCATGGAAACAGCGCACCCTTCCGCTATACCGACATCAAAGAATCTGCTTGGAAACTTCTTCGAAAAAGTATCCAGTCCAGTGCCGTCTGACATTGCAGCAGTAATTGCGACTACCTTGGAGTTCTTCTGAGCGATTTCGCACAGGGTATCGCCTGCTATGGAAGAATAGGACTGAGCATCGCTGTCGGTGATTCCTGCTTCAATATCAAAAGGACCCACACCATGATACTTCTCCGGATGCTGTTCTGCGAAAGGATATCCCTTTCCTTTTGTCGTGAGCACATGAAGAAGGACCGGAACCCGCATCTGTTTTGCCCATTGAAGTGCAGTTTCCACCTGCCGGATATCGTGTCCGTCGATAGGTCCAAGATAATACAGTCCGAAGTCATCGAACATGGTGGAAGGAAGCACACGCCGTTTAATGCTCTCTTTAATCTCATGATTGAAATTGTAAAGTCTCGGAAGTCTTCCGATTGTTGCACGGTAGTTGCGCTTGAATTCAAGATACTCCGGACGTACACGGGCTTTGCTCAAAACCCGTTCCATTGCTCCGACATTACCGCTGATGGACATTGCATTATCATTTAGAACAATGACCATCGGTTCTCCGCTGACACCGGCATTCTCCAGACCTTCATAGGCGAGTCCGCCGGTCAGAGCACCGTCTCCTATCACGGCAACTACATCATAGTCATCGCCCTGTATCGTCCTTGCTTTTGCCATACCCAAAGCAATGGCAACGGAATCGGAAGCATGTCCGGCGATAAAAGCGTCATCATCCGATTCATAGGGTTTCGGAAATCCAGACAGACCATTAAACTGACGAAGAGTCTTCAGCTGATCCCGTCGTCCGGTGATGATCTTGTGGGCATAGCATTGATGACCGACATCAAATACGATGCGGTCCTTACTGGAATCATAGACTCGATGCAGAGCAACGGTCAGTTCCACAGCACCAAGATTCGATGCCAGATGGCCTCCGGTCCTGGAAACATTCTCTATGATCATGTTCCGCAGCTCGGAGCACAGTTGGGGAAGCTGGTCTTCCGGAATCTTCTTGACATCTGCGGAACTATTTATAGTATCTAAAATATTCAAAATAAAAACCTCGGGGATAAAAAATCATAGTAATAATATCAAATCACGCTCTGTTTTACAACATAACAAGAGCGTGATTTTTGAATATTCATCGATTTTTTGAATATAATTCAGTTGCGTCGAATAGCCATGCTGTCAGCAAGATTCAGAAGATATTCGCAATCTTCAAAATTGGAAGTTAACGTATGCTTGGCACAGAATGTAAGCTCCGATATCTTCTGTTCACACTGTTCTTTCCCGAGAAGAGCCATATAGGTGTTCTTCCCTTCTTCCTGATCCGATCCGATGGGCTTTCCAAGTTCCTCTTCCGTGCTGAGAACATCCAGAACATCGTCGCGGATCTGAAAAGCAAGGCCGAGATCCCGTCCGAACTGTTCTGCCGCCCTGAGCTGCAGTTCGGTACCACCAGCGGCGGCAACGCCCATTTTACATGCTGCGATCAGCAGAGCACTGGTCTTTAACCGGTTGATCTCATCCAGTTGTTTGGTAGTCAGGACAGAGCCTTCTCCTTCAATATCAAGAATCTGACCACCGCAGATTCCATGTACACCGGCAGCTTCTGCCAAATAGAGCGCGCAGGATGCTTTGCGATCAGCGGGCAGATCTGCAGAAAGTATGGAACGAAATGCCTCTGCCTGCAGAGCGTCACCGGCGAGGGTCGCAGTGCACTCTCCGTACACGATATGATTGGTGGGTTTTCCGCGGCGCAGGTCATCGTCATCCATACAAGGAAGATCATCGTGAATCAGGCTGTATGTGTGGATCATTTCGATAGCGCAGGCCACAGGGAGCACTTTCTGAATATCCCCGCCGGAGATGCGGCAGAATTCCAGCACCAATATGGGACGAAGCCGTTTTCCTCCTGCCAGAAGACTGTAGCGCATGGATTCTGTCAGCGTATGATAGGAAACGTTCGGCTCATTGAATAACGACTCCAGCTCCTGATCGATCATGGTTTTATAATCAGTCATCGATTCATTCTCCCTCGTCAAACGGAATTTCATCCGGATCACCGTTTTCGTCGATCTGAAGCATTTTGACTTTCTGTTCGGCATTCTCCAGCAGCTTGTTGCAGTTGGAGATCAATGCAGTCCCCTCTTCAAACAACTTGATGGATTCATCCAGGGGTACATCGCCTTTTTCCAGTGAGGATACGATGCTTTCCAGTTTTTCCAAAGATTCTTCAAAACTAAATTCTTTATTTCCCATTTTTCAAACCTCATTGTGTATATGATCCACGGTGCAGTCTATTTTACCATCCGACAGACGGAGCAGTATACTGTCCCCCGGTTTGGTATCGTTTACGGATTTGATGACCTGATTTTTATTCTGCGCGATCAGATAACCCCGGGCAATCACTGCCAAGGGACTCATAGCATCCAGTAACGCGGCATAGCGGATAAACTGTTCTTTCTTATCCCGAATCGTGTTATTCATGGAGTTTACAAGACGTTCCGTCATGCGGTCGATCTCCAGACTTCTGTTGTTCAGGTATTCATAGGGAGACTGCAGCACCTTGCGGGAAGACATCTTAAGTACCAGTTCCCGGCGCTTTGCAATGATGTTGTTCATGGAAAGTGCCAGACGACTGGACAGAATGCGGACGCGATGCCGGATATCTGCCTGATCAGGAACTGCGATCTCGGCGGCATTGGACGGTGTGGATGCACGAACATCGGCAACATAGTCGGAAATGGTGATGTCCGGTTCATGTCCCACGGCGGAAATAACCGGGATCTGAGAATCAAAGATTGCTCTGGCAACACCTTCATCATTGAAAGCCCAGAGATCTTCTGCAGAGCCTCCTCCCCGACCCGTGATAATAAGATCGGCGAGTTGATGCTGATTGACGTACTTTATTGCCTCGGAGATCTCTCCGGGAGCTTCTTCTCCCTGTACACGGACCGGAACCAGCAGGATTTCCGTGGCCGGCCACCGTTCTCCAAGAATGCGGATCATATCATGAACCGCAGCTCCTGCAGAAGATGTTATCAGGGCAATCCTGGAGGGATATGCCGGAAGAGGTTTTTTATGCTGCTCATCAAACAGCCCCTCTTTTTCCAGTTTTTCTTTCAGCTGTTCAAATGCGAACTGTAGATCCCCTTCTCCCTGAGGAATCATATGGTTCACATAGAGCTGATATACTCCATCCCGCGGGTAGACAGAAATCCGTCCAATCGCAGTAACGCTCATTCCGCTCTCCGGACGGAACCGAAGTCTGGACGAGTTGCTGCGGAACATCACACACTTCAGACTGCTTTCTGCGTCTTTCAGGGTAAAATAGTGATGACCGGACGGATAGATCTTATAATTAGATAATTCCCCGCATACCATGATACTGGAAAAGCGGGGCTCATTATCTAACATATTTTTAATTATTTCATTAACTTCAGAAACGGATAAATACATTTCATTCATCGGATTTGAGCTGCTCCTTCATATCCTTTACATATTTACCCAGAATACCATTGACAAATGCTCCGGAATCCTCTTCCGCAAATCTTTTTGTCAGTTCAACAGCTTCGTTGATTGCTACGCCTTCTGGAACATCTTCCACATAGAGGATCTCACAGATTGCACAGCGAAGGATCTCCTTGGTCATAGGTGAAATCCGATTGATCTTCCAGCCGCTGGAATACTCGGAAATGATCTCATCCAGCTGTTCCCGATGATCGGCTACCAGTTTTGTGAGCTGACGGATATAGGACTCCTGTACTCCTGGATTCTCTTTGAAGATATCGTCTTCCTCGGAGAGCCGTTCAAAATATTCTTCGGTCAGAATATCATCGCAGAGTTCGGCAGGATCCTGCTGGGAAGACGATGATGCAAAAGAAATCTGCAATGCAATTTGTCTGGCGCGTGATCTAGTCATTTTTATCTCCAAACAGATTATTTCTCAAAAGCGATCCCGGAAACATGGACATTTACTTCTGCGGTCTCCACGCCGGTCACGGCAATGACACCGTCATAAATAGCATCCTGTACCTTTTTCGCAACGTCCACGAGATTATAATGGTATTTAACAAGGATGAGTACGTCAACGACAAAGGAGTCTTCCTTGATCTGTACTTTGGTACCCTTGTTGACATTTTTAATGCCGATCAGTTCTGCCAGTTCGGAACCGGCAGTAGTGGCAAGACCTGCAACACCGTCTATCTCGTTGACAACTTTGTTAACCAGAGAAATGATCACATCCTCGGAAACATTGATGCTGCCTTTCTCTTCCTGAAGAGTAATATAATTATCAGCCATGAATATCAGCCTCCAAATACATTTTCACGTAATTCTACCATGCAACAGGGAAAAAATAAAGCGTAAAACAGTATCATTTTAAACTCTTTTACCAGTATATAATTATACAATTATCACATTCATGTTATTGCTTCTCAAATCAAGGAATGATAGTATGAGAAAAAACATCATGGAGATGGGATTATGGCCAATCAGGTTCTGTACGCTGCACTTATGTTTCTGGTGGGATGGCTCTGGTATTTCTTAGTCGTCCGTCAGTTCGTGTTTAATTTTACAACAGTAAGGCCGATGCTCAATCGGTTTAAGAAACTATCCGAGGAATGGGATACCATCATATCCATTAATTCGTTCCGGTATCTGACGATCAATATCATCGTATGGATCATCATCAGTATCGGGCTGTGTCTTCTGGCATACTATCTCTGCCGGAATCACCTTTATCTGTTTATTTCCTTTCTTGTCGGCGGACTTGTCGGAGTGGTAACCTTCCTCGGTCGTTATACCGAATACACAGAACGGAATTTCAAAGACTTCTGCTCCACCTACTATCGTTTCGTGTTTGATGATGAACTTCGTACCGCCATGTATAACAGCAAGATTCCTGCTATGAAAAAACGGATGGAAATACTGAATCTGGACAAATCAATACTGATACCGGATTTTAAAAACTGAAATCTATGAAAAAATCCTTCGATCAACGATCGAAGGATTTTTTTAATCTACTGTTTACAGAGATGTAAGTGAATCATTAAAAATGGAATTCTTCTCCGCGAATCCGTTTCTGACGATATTCTGCCACTGCCGTAAACAGAACATCGGAGGAAGAGTTGATCATCGTTTCCATGGAATCCTGGATGACGCCCACGATGAATCCTACGCCGACGACCTGCATGGCGACATCCGCAGAGATACCAAACAGTGAACAAGCCATCGGGATCAGAAGGAGCGAACCACCGGCAACACCGGATGTTCCTGCGGCACCCAGCGCAGCCATGATGCTAAGCAGAACAGCGACAGGAAGAAAGACATGGATTCCCAGCGTATGAGCAGCTGCAAGTGTCATGACAGTAATAGTGATGGCGGCACCGTCCATATTGATGGTTGCACCAAGAGGAATGGAAACCGAGTAAATCTCCTTATTGAGTCCGAGATCTTCGCAAAGTTCAAGGTTTACAGGAATGTTAGCTGCAGAGCTTCTGGTGAAGAATGCGGTGATCCCGCTGTTTTTCAGACATTTGAATACCAGCGGATACGGGTTTCTGCGAATGCAGATGAAAGCAATGAGCGGATTGACCACCAGAGCGGAAACCAGCATGCATCCAACAAGCAGAAGCACCAGTTTTCCGTAATCGGTAAAGATTGCAATTCCACTGGTGGAAATAGCATTATACATCAGTCCCATAATACCAAAGGGAGCAAAATTGATGACCCAGCGGATCGTCTTTGTTACCGCATCGGAAACGTCGTTCAGGAAATTTTTCGATGCTTCGGAAGCGCTCTTCATGGCGACACCGAAGATCACCGACCAGAACAGGATCCCAAGATAATTACCGTTGGCAATCGATCCCACCGGGTTGGAAACCAAACTCTGGAGCAACGTGGAGAAAACGTCACCGAGCGACTGGGGGGCACTCTCCTCTACTGCGGAGCCAAGCTGGGACAGTGTTACCGGGAAAATCTCACTGGCAACAACAGCGACAAACGCAGCAATGAAGGTCGAGATAAGATACAGGAAAATAATCGTAATGAACTGTTTTCCCATCTTCTCTTTGGACTGACACAAGGAGCTGGCAATCAGCACGAACACCAGCACAGGAGCGACGGCTTTCAAGGCGCCGACAAAGATAGTACCGAACATGCTAATCCACTGTGCTTTCGGGAAGACCAATGCCAGACCCAAACCTACGATCAGGCCGATTACGATACGCAGCACAAGGCTGGTCTCGTTGTACTTTTTGATGATACTCATAATCTTTTACCTCGTTAAAAAGAGTTAACCTATTATTTTATAAAGGAGTGCCGAATAATGAACAGCACTCCCATATAATTTATTTTATTCCTCGTCTTCCGTTTCCCAGTTCTTCGCTCTTTCAACGGCTTTTTTCCATCTGCTGTAATAGTGATCAGCAAGTGCTTTATCCATCTGCGGAGTGAAGATCTTGTCAGACTGGCGGATTTTCTTGATATCTGAGATATCATTCCAAACGCCAACAGCAAGTCCGGCCAGGAAAGCAGCGCCGAAAGCAGTGGTTTCAACCATCTTCGGGCGATCGATGGGTTTGCGAAGAAGATCGGATTCGAACTGCATCATGAAATTACTCACGGACGCACCGCCGTCCACTTTCAGTTCAGACAGTTCATGACCGCAGTCATGTTCCATGGCAACCAGGAGATCCTTGACCTGATAGGTCACGCCCTCCAGCGTTGCTCTGGCGATATGAGCCTTTGTAGAGCCACGGGTCAGACCGACAATGGCACCTCGGGCATACATATCCCAGTGAGGTGCACCGAGTCCGGTAAAAGCGGAAACAAGATACACACCGCCGTTGTCGGGAACGCTCTCAGCAAGCAGATCGCATTCACGAGCCGTACCGATCAGCTCCAGCTCATCACGCAGCCACTGGATGGAACTTCCTGCATTGAACACGCTGCCTTCCAGGGCATACGTGGTCTTGCCGTTAACGTTCCAGGCGACGCTGGTGAGCATTCCGTTCTTGGAACGGGTGGATTCTTCACCGGTGTTCATCAGAGTGAAGCATCCGGTTCCGTAAGTGTTCTTCGCAGAACCGGGCTCAATGCACGCCTGTCCGAGAAGAGCAGCAGCCTGGTCTCCGGCGCTGCCGCATACGGGAACACCTTCCAGTGCCTCAAGTCCTTTGACATCATGTGCAACCGTACCGTAGACCTGAGAAGAAGGAACCGGAGTCGGAAGCATGCACATGGGGATATCCAGGAACTTGCAGAGCTTTTCATCCCACTTCAGTTCGTTGATATCAAAGAGCATGGTTCTGGAGCAGTTGGAATAGTCGGAAACATGGGCTTTTCCACCTGTCAGATTCCAGATCAGCCAGGTATCGATAGTACCAAAAAGAAGCTCTCCGGCCTCTGCCCTTTCGCGGGCGTGAGGAACATTGTCCAGAATCCATTTAATCTTGGTTCCAGAGAAGTAGGCGTCGACAAGAAGACCGGTCTTTTCTCTGATATAATCTTCCATTCCAGCGGCAATGATTTCATCACAGATGGGAGCCGTTCTGCGGCACTGCCATACAATTGCATTGTATATCGGCTCGCCGGTTTTCTTATCCCAGATGATCGTCGTTTCACGCTGGTTTGTAACACCAATGCCTGCGATATCCGTAGGAGACAGACCACTCTTTTCGAATGCTTCTCCCGCCGCTTCGATCTCAGTGTTCAGGATCACCATGGGATCGTGCTCTACCCAACCGGGATGAGGATAAATCTGCGGGAATGGATACTGTGCAACGGTTACAGGTTTTCCAAGGGCATCAAATATGATAGCTCTTGAACTTGTTGTGCCTTGATCGAATGCAAGAATATATCCGTCCATATCACATTTACCTTTCTGTTGACATATTTTTAATTCGGAATTAATATGTTATTTGAGAACATTTTAACATAAGTGGGAGGAATTTACCATGCCTGAACAGAAAGAATTTTATTTTCCTTCTTCCACAGGGAAAAATCAGATTTATGTGCGCATGTGGATACCCGATGCCGGTACGGATATCAAGGCAACCGTTCAGCTATCTCATGGTATAGCAGAGGGCATTGACCGTTATGATGACTTCGCTCAGTTCCTGGCAAGAAACGGCTACGTTGTAGTCGGAAATGACCATCTCGGACATGCAAAATCCGTTCAGGATCCGAAAGATAAGGGCTTTTTTGCTGAGGAAAACGGATGGGCTTACGTTGTAGCAGATCTGAAAGGAATCTACAACCAGGTTAAGGAGCTCTTCCCCGATCTTCCCCACGTCCTTCTTGGACACAGCATGGGCAGCTTCCTCGCCAGAACCTACATCATCAAATATCCCAATGATTTTGATGCCTGCATCATCAGCGGTACCGGCAACCAGCCGAAGATCGTCGTTGGAACCGGTTATGCCGTTGCTCAGAATCTTGTCAACAGACTTGGCCCCAGAGGCGATGGTACTACCATCAACAACCTCTCCATGGGCGGCTATAATAAGGGCTTCGGACCCAAGAATGGTCCCAGCGCATGGCTGACCCGTGACAAGGATGTCGTCACTGCATATGACGCTAATCCGGACTATGGTTATGTTGCATGCTGCAGCGTTTACCGTGATATGCTTGGCGGAATAAAGCTTGTAACCGACAAGAAGAACATTGCCAAGGTCAACAAGAACATGCCGATCCTTATCTTCTCCGGAGATCAGGATCCTGTCGGCGAAAAAGGCAAAGGCCCGAAAAAAGCATACAATGCTTATAAAAAGGCCGGTGTAAAAGATGTTACTCTCACCCTCTATCCCGGCGGAAGACATGAGATGCTCAATGAGATCAACAAAGAGCAGGTTTATGATGATATCCTGAAATGGATCCAGTCAAAAGTCGGATGAACAGACAAACGATGAAGGCGGAACTTGTGTTCCGCCTTTTTATGATTCAAAAATGATAGCCGCGCCTTATCAATGCTCTGATAAGGCGCGGATTAATTATGGCGTATTAACTTATTTTTTGAGCTGCCGTTTTCTGGCGAAATTCACCATTCCCTCCGGCATGTCATTCAGATGTTTCAGCATCTTGCCGGCACCGTATGCGGCACAGGAGACCGCATCGTCAACGACTACGGTACGAATTCCGGTAGAACGCTCAATCAGCTGGTCAAGACCGAAAAGAAGACTGCCGCCGCCGGACATTACGATTCCGTTTGCGGAAAGATCGCCAACCAGTTCCGGCGGAGTGCGTTCCAGTGTATTGTGGACCGCTTCCATGATGGATACCACCGGCTCTCTGAACACTTCAAGAAGTTCCGATGAATGGATCTTTATTACCTTGGGCAGACCGGTTACCACATCACGTCCTTTGATTTCATCCACGCTGTCACTGGGACGCTTCATCACGCAGCCGATGCTGCACTTCAGTTCTTCCGCAGTTCTCTGACCGATAATAAGATTATACTTGCGGCGGACGTAACGTACGATGGAATCATCGAAAGCATCGCCGGCTGTCTTGATGGACTCACACTCCACTACTCCTCCCATGGAGATCACAGCAACTTCCGTGGTACCGCTTCCGATATCGATGACCATATGTCCATCCGGAAGAGAGATGTCGATACCGGCGCCCATGGCGGTGGCAACAGCCGTCTCCAGAAGATAGACTTTTCTTGCTCCTGCTTCGATCACGGCGTCACAGATGGCACGCTCTTCCACACCGGAGATGCTGCTGGGAACGCACATCAGTACACGGGGTTTAAATAAACTGAAGGAGGTGTTCCTGTTGATATACTCCCGAAGCATCTGCGCTGTCATATCATAGTCATTGATAACACCGGACTGAATGGGATGAATGGAAACAATATTGGCAGGTGTACGGCCAAGCATCTTTTCCGCTTCCTGCCCGGTCTTCAGCATTTCTCCGGAAAACTTATCCACTGCCACGACAGTGGGCTCGCGGAGAACCAAACCGGAATCCTGCGCATATACAAGCGTCTCCGATGTTCCCATATCAATTGCCATATCTCTTTCAAATATCAGCATCGATCCAACCTCACTCTTCTTCTATTTCCTGACAGGCTATCAGCCGCAGCCGCAGCCCGCTGTATCGTTTTGATACGCGATCCGTCCGGATCATGGTCTGAATGATCTCGTCAACACCTACGATGATCAACAGTTGTTTTGCTCTTGTGATCGCAGTATACAGAATACCGCGATTCATCAGGGATTTGGCACAGCTGTTCAATACGAGGATCACAGCCTGAAACTCACTTCCCTGAGATTTATGCACGGTCAGTGCCCATGCATGCTCCAGTTCATCCAGCGCATCGAATTCATATTTTACATATCGATCATCAAAATCGACTGTTACGATCCGATTGCCGGGATCTATGGAACTTACGACACCAATGTCACCATTGTAGATCCCCTGCCCTGACTGGATTCCCTTCGAGTCGCTCCACATTATATCATAATTGTTTCGCGTTTGCATTACTCTATCGCCTTCGCGGAAAATAATATCTCCAAATGCCTTTTCCATTTTAGTGGGATCTGCCGGGTTCAGTGTCTTCTGAAGCAGTTTGTTCAGGCTGACCGTACCAGTATCCCCTTTCCTGGTCGGGGACAGAATCTGGATCCTGTCAGATGGAATACTCATATTATTGGGAAGTCGTTCGGAACAGAGTTCCGCAACGGTATTTGCACATTCCTGAGGATCGATCCTGACAAGGCGGAAGAAGTCCCCTTTATTCTCCTTGTAATCGGGAACGATTCCCTTGTTGATCTCATGGGCAAATCTAACGATTCGGCTGTCCTGTTTCTGGCGGAAGATCTGATTCAGATATACAGTAGGGACCACATTGCTGTTTATGATATCTGCGAATACTTTTCCGGGACCAACCGACGGCAGCTGATCCACATCGCCGACTAAGATGATCCTGCAGGTATCTGGCAGCGCACACAGAAGCGCTTTCATCAGAGTGATATCCACCATGGAACACTCGTCAACTATTACCGCATCGCAGTTCAGCGGTTCTTCCTCGTTGAAATTGAATACTGTCATCTCATCGGCTTCAGACATCTGAGCCCCCAGAAGACGATGCAGAGTATACGCTTCTCTTCCGGTAAGCTCCGTCATCCGCTTTGCGGCTCTTCCTGTCGGGGCACAGAGTTTCGTTTCCAGACCAATGGTCTCAAACGCGGCGAGAATCGCACAGATGGAAGTAGTCTTGCCGGTGCCGGGACCACCGGTCAGCACGGCGATCTGGTGATTGAGCGCGGTAGTAAGGATGATCTTCTGATCTTCGGAATAGATAATCCCCTGCTCTTTTTCCACCTGTTTGATGATCCTGGACGGATCCATGCGAATGGAGATCCGGTTATTGGACATCTCATAGATCCGTTCTGCAGTATAGGTTTCCGCTTCATAGATATCGGAAAGATAGCATCCGGTAACATTTCCGATGGGTTCCACGATAATCTCCCCATCTTCCTCCAAACTGGACAGACCCTGTTCGCAGAGATCCACATCAAGAGAAAGCAGCATGGAACAGGCTTCACACAGCTTGTTCTTTGAAATAAAGCAGTGTCCGTTATTCAGATTGTGTTTCAGTTCAAACAGGATCGCTGCCTTGATACGGTCAATGCTGTTTCTTTCGATCCCGATACTTGCAGCAAAGGAATCGGCTTCGTGAAATGTTCCTCCGATGCGTTCGGAACAGAGCAGATAAGGATTCTCCTGCACACGTTCCATTGCTTTTTCACCATAGTAACGGTATAAACGGACCGCAAGGATGGGGCGAAGGCCGCGAATGGCCAGATAGTCCACGATCCTTTGCAAGATCATCTGAGAATGAAAGGACTGGGAGATCTCCACTGCTCTCTGTGCTGAGATGCCTTTAATCTGAGTCAGCTGTTCCGAATGATTCTCCAGTATATCCAGAACATTTTCTCCGAATTTATTTACAAGAAGCGCTGCTGTGGCGGCGCCGATATATTTTATGGCTCCGCTGGATAGATAAAGGAAGAGATTTTCCTTTGTCTTTGGCATGACAAGATCATACTGTTCAATATTAAACTGCGCGCCATAGGCTTTATGATTATTCCATTTCCCTTCCGCATAAAGCCATTGTCCGGGATATGCATATGGAAGATAACCGACAGCGGTAATGGTATTGCCCGAATCCGAGAGAAGCTTCAGGATCGTATATGCATTGGAATCATTCGTATATAGAATTGTCTGTATCGTTCCTGAAACAATATCAAGTTCCGGTTCTTCCTGAAGATTTTCAAACTCCAGGTCATAACTCGAATTCAGGTTATCCATTCGATTAAAACCTCAAATCATAGAATTCTCTTTAAAAACTGACCGGTAAAACTGGTTTTGCAGTTGGCACATTCTTCCGGAGTCCCGGCGAAGACCAGCTCACCGCCTCCGTCACCGCCCTCCGGTCCAAGATCGATGATGCTGTCCGCTGTTTTGATAACATCGAGATTATGCTCGATCACAATAACGGTGTTTCCTGCATCCGCAAGACGGTCAAGGATGTTAATAAGTCGGTGGACATCCGCTGCATGCAGACCGGTAGTCGGCTCGTCCAGGATATATACGGTTGCCCCGGTGGATTTTTTGGATAATTCCGTCGCCAGTTTAATTCGCTGGGCTTCACCGCCGGACAGGGTCGTGCTGGACTGCCCAAGTTTGATATATCCGAGGCCAACATCAAACAGAACCTGAAGGCGGTTTCGGATCTTCGAGTGGTTTTCAAAGAAGGACAGTGCCTCCTCCACCGTCATATCCAGAACATCCGCAATATTCTTTCCCTTATAACGAACTTCCAGCGTTTCACGATTGTATCGTTTTCCTCCGCACACTTCGCACGGGACATATACGTCGGACAGGAAATTCATTTCGATCTTGACGAGACCGTCACCGGAGCAGGCTTCACAGCGTCCGCCCTTTACATTGAATGAGAACCGGCCGGCATCGTATCCGCGCAGTTTTGCATCATTGGAATTGGCAAACAGTTCGCGGATATCATTAAACAGTCCGGTATAGGTCGCAGGATTCGACCGCGGAGAACGGCCGATAGGACTCTGGTCAATGGCGATGACTTTATCCACATAGTCGAGGCCTTCCATGCGTTCATATTTGCCGGGACGCAGTTTCATATGGTTTTTCTTGGCGCCCAGAGTTTTATATAGGATCTCATTAACGAGAGATGATTTCCCGCTTCCGGATACACCGGTGACACAGATGAAGGTACCAAGAGGAAAGTCAACATCAATATTCTTCAAATTGTTTTCCTGCGCTCCGATAACACGCAGAAATCTGCCGTTTCCGGATCTGCGCTCTGATGGAACAGGAACATATTTTTCTCCGGAAAGGTACTGTCCTGTCACGCTTTCCTTGCATTTACAGATATCATCCACGCTGCCGGTTGCAACGATATTTCCACCATGGATCCCTGCGCCGGGTCCGATATCCACGATGTAATCCGCTTCCCGCATGGTTTCCTCATCATGTTCGACAACGATCAGGGAATTGCCAAGATCCCTGAGCTGCTTTAATGTTGCCAGAAGCTTGGCATTATCTCTCTGATGAAGACCAATACTGGGTTCGTCAAGAATATAAAGCACGCCCATCAGACTGGAGCCGATCTGAGTCGCCAGGCGAATACGCTGGCTTTCACCGCCGGAAAGCGTACCAGCTGCCCGGGAAAGGTTCAGATACCCCAATCCAACACTGGACAGGAACGAAAGCCGGCTGGTGATCTCCTTGAGGATCTGATTCGCAATGATGCGGTCGCGCTCACTGAGAGAAAGATCATTCATAAAGGCAAGGGCATCGTTCACGGAAAGGTCTGAGAACTGGGAAATATTCAGGTCTCCTACCGTAACCGCAAGTATTTCTTTTTTCAGCCTTCGTCCTCCGCAGTCCGGACACGGAATGGGTGACATGCAGTCTTCAATATCGGATCTTACCGATTCACTGGTGGATTCACGGTATCTGCGTTCCATGTTGTTGACGATGCCTTCAAAAGGCTGGTGAAGGACACCGGTGCCTCTTCGTCCGTCAAATTTAAGTTCCAGATTTTCGTCGCCGGTTCCGTAAAAAATAATGTCACGTACATCTTTGCCAAGACTGTGGAACGGTGCATCCAGCGAAAAATGATACTTTTTGCTCATTGCATCAAAATACATCTTGGCAATGCTGTCATCTTTCATGGTGCTCCAACCGGTGGCGGTGATGGCGCCGTCCATAATAGATTTATCCTCATCCGGAACGATCAGAGTGGGATCGATCAGAAGCTGGACACCGAGACCGGAACATTTCGGACATGCACCAAAGGGATTATTAAATGAAAAACTTCTCGGCGCCAGTTCCTCAATGGAGATCCCGCAGTCTTCACAGGCAAAATTCTGAGAATACAGAACATCCCTGTCTTCATCCGGAATGTTGATGATCACAAGGTTATCCGACAATGATGTCGCGGTCTCGATGCTGTCCGTAAGACGACGTACGATATCCGGTTTGATGACAAGACGGTCAACGACCACTTCAATGCTATGCTTTTTGTTTTTCTCCAGTTTGATTTCCTCGGAGAGATCATAAATGATACCGTCTACCCGTACACGAACATAACCGGAACGCCGGGCATCCTCAAAGATTTTTGCATGTTCCCCTTTTTTAGCACGGATGATCGGTGAAAGGATCTGGATCTTGGTACGTTCCGGATAGGTCATGACCTGATCAACGATCTGGTCAATCGTTTGTTTCTTGATCTCTTTTCCGCAGTTGGGACAATGCGGGATTCCGATACGCGCCCACAGAAGACGCAGATAGTCATAGATCTCCGTCACGGTACCTACCGTGGAACGCGGATTGCGTGAAGTCGTCTTCTGATCGATGGAGATCGCCGGAGACAGTCCTTCAATATAGTCCACATCCGGCTTGTCCATCTGACCAAGAAACTGGCGGGCATAGGAGCTGAGACTTTCGACGTACCTTCTCTGTCCTTCCGCATAGATGGTATCAAAAGCCAGACTTGATTTCCCGGATCCGGATAGGCCGGTCATGACGACCAGTTTATCTCTGGGTATGGTAACATTGATATTATTCAGATTGTTGGTGCGGGCACCTCGTACTTCGATGTTTTCTTTCATGAACGTTCCTCAAACAACAGATCAGCAGTGCTGCCGTCAATCAATGTGATCAGATCATCCGGATTCAGCTCCAGCTGGAGACCGATTTTTCCGGCAGATATAAAAATAGAGTCATATAGTATGCAGGTTTCGTCTATTACTGTGGGAAACTGCTTTTTCATTCCGATGGGAGAACATCCGCCGTGGACATATCCGGTAAGCGGAAACAGTTCCTTCAGATGGATCATGGAAATGCTTTTTTCTCCTACGGATTTTGCAGCTTTCTTCAGATCCAGAGTTTCCAGGACAGGGATATCGAACACATAATAGTTCCCGGAAGCCCCTCTGGCAACAAGGGTCTTGAATACCTGGCCGGGATCCTGTCCCATCATCTCCGCCACAGTCTTTCCGTCCGGTGCGTTTTTACCGTCCCATTCATATGAATATGTGTTGAAACGGATGCCTGTCCGTTCCAGAATTCGGACCGCATTGGTCTTAACATTCGCCATAAAAACCCCCGAACCGCAATATATAGATCGTATTAAATTATTATACTACAATATATATCCCTTATCCATGTTTATTTTATCTCTGGTGTCGCTTTTTTGCTTCAAGAACAGTATAATCATACAAAAGGGTGTGTTGCCATGAAACAGAGAATCATCGGACGGTATGCGCCAAGTCCAAGCGGCCGTCTTCATATAGGAAATATAATGTCCAGTCTTCTCGCATGGCTGGACGTGCGAAGTCAGGACGGATCCCTCATCTTCCGCCTTGAGGATCTGGATCCGGACCGCAGTGATAATGAATATGCAAAGCTGATGGCAGAGGATCTGCAGTGGCTGGGACTAAACTGGGATTCCGGCTGGTTTCCCGGAAATGGTACGGAATACACTCAAGGTTCCCGTACGCATCTATATGATGCCGCGTTTAAAAAACTTCAGGACAAAGGATTGCTGTACCCATGTTACTGCAGCCGATCTCAGAGACTGGCTGCATCCGCTCCTCACCCAGGCGAAAAGAGAGATTCCAGCTGCGCCTGCAGATATCTGACAGACGGACAGCGCGCTGAGATAGAAACCAGAGGAAAGAAGCCGGCATGGAAAGTGATCGTTCCCGATGAGGAAATCGAGTTTACCGATGCTCATTACGGTTATCAGAAGGAAAATCTGCTGGAGCAGGGAGATTTTATCATTCGACGTTCGGACGGAGTTTATGCATATCAGCTGGCAGTTTCCGTTGATGACGCGGATATGAAGATCTCATCTGTGGTACGCGCACGGGATCTCTTGTCTTCTACTTTCAAACAGATCTGGCTGATGCGGACACTGGGCTGCAATGTTCCGAACTATGCCCACTGCCCTCTTCTCGTTTCGAAAGAAGGCAGAAAGCTTTCAAAACGTGAAGGTGATCTGAATATGGAGACCCTCAGGAAACTTTATTCACCGGAAGAACTGCTCGGACACTTAGGTGAAATGTGCGGTCTGCTGGAATCCTATCGGGAATGTACACCGGTGGAATTGTGTGAACTGTTTTCCTGGGAACGGATATTACAGGATGACATTCTGATAAACATTTAAAGAAAAAAGGCAAGCACATGCTTGCCTTTTCATTTGCTTAATGAACCCTATTTACAGATCTTCACCTAACAGAATGTGAGCCAGCTGATCCACATCCTGAAGAACGTAATCCGGTTTTCTCTCGGCTTCTTCAACCATATCCACGGACGTCTCACCGGAAAGGACCAGGCAGGATACTGCACCGGCATTCTGAGCAACGGCGATATCCGTGTAAAGGCGGTCACCCACACAGCAGATCTGTTCATTGGGGATGCCGGTATAGCCGGAAATAATATCGACCATATTGCGGTTCGGTTTGCCGATAAAGACCGGCTCCACACCGGATGCGGCTGTTAACAGTGCGCAGATGCTTCCGCAGTCCGGGAGGACTTCGTCAGCCGGCATGGGGCATACCCAGTCCGGATTGGCTGCGATAAAGTCACATCCACGGCGCAGGAAATGCACTGCTTTATCAAGCTTTTCATAGTAAAGCTCCGTATCAAATCCGACAACAACGACTTCCGCGTCAGTCTCGGAGAATTCCACACCATAGCTTTCCAGCTCGCGCAGAAATGCACGTGTCCCGACGGGATAGATTTTCTTGCCCTTGTATTTTTCGTTGAGATAAAGGCCGGTGGCCATGCCGGATGTAAACACATTTTCCATTTCACACGGGAAGCCGAGCCCGTTCAGCCGCCCAACATAGTCAACTCCGGCACGGGAAGAGTTGTTCGTAAGATAAATATACTTTCTTCCAGTTTCAGAAAGAGTGTTGATGTATTCGATTGCACCTTTGAATACCTCGTCGCCCAAATAAAGAGTTCCGTCCATGTCCAGCAGGAACAGTTTGCAGTTTCTGATTTTAGTGTAATCCATTCTTATACCACCTTTATTATTATCTCATTCTTCCATTGGAAGTTATTTATGCGTCTGGATGTGGAATTTCGATCTTTTCTACGGAAAAGCTATCCCCTTCCACATGGAGGATCGCCATGGTAATGGGCTGTGATGGCTTTCTCGGTCCGCAGCTTCCGGGATTGAGAAAAACCAGTTCCCCGTCTGTTTTATGCTCAAATTTATGAGTATGTCCGGTAATAATCAGATCGTAGGGAGAAAGATCCTCTGGAAGATCTTTTTTCTTATGGGTCATGTACACACGTACGGAACCCAATGAGAAGGATTCATATAGCGGAATGGATTCTGCCCATTCCTTATCATTGTTTCCGCGAACTACGATCAAAGGTGCTGTTTTCTTCAGAGCATCGATGATATCCATTCGATTGATATCACCGCCGTGAAGAATCAGTTCGGCATCTTTAATCTTGTCCAGCACTTCCGGACGTAACAGACCGTGAGTATCGGAAATCACAGCGACTTTCATAAGCCCTCCATAACATGGGTTGTTATCATTAAACCATAAATCATTATCAGTTTCAAACACATGAAATATTTTTCATGGAAATTGAGAAATAATATGTTATGATTATGAAGATATCTGAGAGACAGGCAGGAGTGTTTATCGTTATGGTTGATACTAAGAATTACAAAAAGTACATTGCCGTAGGCAGTTTGAAGATGCCGAACAGCCTTGTGGGATCATTCCGTAAAAAAGATGACGAGAGCTTCACGTGCGATATCATCATGAATGACGATAAAGTAGATGAAGCCGGATTCATCACATGTGCCACAACGATGTTTCCGGACAAGGCTGTAATCTATATTACAAAAGACATGCTGGACGCTTTGCAGCAGGATGATGATATTGCGTTGTTTGATCTTTACCGCGAACTGGGCCATATTGAATGCGGTCACTTCAATTTACCGGAAGATGCGGGAGAAATGACGCAGGAAGAATCTATGGAACTGATGGATAAACAGGATATGGAGGCCGACGCATTTGCCGCTGAATTTGTCGGTAAGGATACCGCATTATCCGTATTAAAAGATTTACTGAAGACCCGAGCAAAGGTCGACCGTGATCTGCATCTCAACGGAACACCTGCAAGTGTGCAGCGTATTCGGAAATACAGAGCCCGTATCAGTGCTTTGGAGGCTCTTCAGTAATCATAAAATCATTATTTCGTTTTTAATCTCCGGCAGAGAGAACGCATTCCAGGGTTCTCTTTGCGGGGGATTTTTTTGCGCAAGTATCCTCTTTCCGCTCACAGGATGCCGGAATGCGATCTGATAGGACCACAGAGCAATGGGAAAACTGCAGTCCGTATCCTGAGAATACTTGCGGTCACCGGCGACGGGTGTTCCTCTGGAAGAAAACTGACACCGGATCTGATGCGTACGCCCGGTCAAAAGCTTGATCCTCACAAGCTCCATTCCCTCTGTTTTTCCGATTACCTGATAACGAAGTTGTGCAAACTGAGAATCTGCAGTTCCTTCCGGAACCACATAGGTCTTACGCTCTTCCCTGTTCCGCCGAAGATAGTCTTCCATCAATCCATTATCATTCTCCATTTCGCCCCGGATCACGGCAAGATATTCTTTATGGAATTCGTGTTCACTGATCTGCGCTGACAGGGTCCTTGCGATCTCGCTGCTTCTTGCAAACAGCATCAACCCGCTGACCATCTGATCCAGACGATGTACGGTTCGAATGTCACCAGACTTGATTTCAGCACGAACAAGTTCCGGCATTCCTCCGGGGATATCCGTGGAATTGGTTCCTGCAGGCTTTATCGCGATAACGATATCAGCATCGGAATATACGATCTCAACTTTATTATTCATCTTTTAAAAACTCATTGACGGCATTGATAATACCCAGTTTTCCGTAGTCCCAGGTCAGTCCTCCCTGCATGTATACGGTATAAGGCGGTGTGACCGGACCATCGGCACTCAATTCAATAGTGGATCCGGTGGTGAATGTTCCCGCAGCCATGATCTCTTCATGCGGATATCCAGGCATCTCACCAGGAACGGGAGTAACGAAGGAATCCACCGGAGACGCATGCTGCATGCCCACACAGAAATTGACCTGATTTGCTTCTGTTTCAAAATCTATGGTCTGCACAATATCTGTTCGTTCTTCATCATACATCGGATCGATACTGGTGATCCCGCAGAGCTGCAGCAGCCGTGCGGCAAAAATCATGGTCTTCATGCTGGAACACACGGCGGAAGGAGCCAGGAACAGTCCTTTATATAGGCTCATCAGCTGATTCATATTGGCGCCGAGATCTTTCCCGATCATAGGTGCCGTAAGACGTTCCGCAATATCGTGAATCAGTTCCTTTTTTCCGGCACAGTATCCGCCGGTCACTGCTATACCGCCGCCAGGGTTTTTCATCATGGATCCAACGATGATATCCGCTCCAACTTCCGACGGTTCTCGTTTTTCGGTAAACTCACCATAACAGTTATCCACCATAATGATGACATCCCGGTTGACCTTACGAATCTCACGGATCACGTTCTCAATTTTGGCAACTGAAAGGCTTTTTCTGCTCGAATATCCGCGGCTTCTCTGAATTTCCACCAGTTTAACGTCATTTCGTTTCAGGCGTTCGCATATGGCAGGGATATCAAAATCATCGTCGATAAGATCGATCTGTTCGTATCGGATTCCGTTTGCAATGAGGGAATTTCTGCTGTCCCCCGAGATCCCGATCACACTGCACAGCGTGTCGTAGGGTGCTCCGGAAATGCTGATCATCGTATCGCCGTGGTGCAGGATCCCGCTCAGGGCAAGATATATTGCATGGGTACCGGACATGATCTGAACGCGGACAAGTGCATCTTCGCAGGAGAATACATCTGCATAGATTTTCTCCAGTTTATCCCGGCCGGCATCATCATAACCGTATCCGGTGATTTCAATGAAATCAGCAGACGAGACGTTGTGTTTCTGAAAGGCATTCAGGATCCTGGAGGACCAGTACAGGCTGATCTGCTCATGATGATCAAAGATCTTTCTGCAGTCCTGTTCCGCCTGTTCCGCCTTCTCTATTACATCGTCTCTAATATCAAAGTCTAAATACATGGTATCATTTTCTCCTTTGAAAATGCTTTTTATAATATAACAAAAAAGAAGGAGCTGTAAAAGCCCCTTCTTTTTATTTGTAACGTTCCAAATTACACGATACCCTGAGCCATCATGGCATTGGCAACCTTCAGGAAGCCAGCAACGTTGGCACCAAGCATCATATCGCCGGGACGTCCGCACTCGACGGATGCGTCATAGCATGCTTTGAAGATATCCTTCATGATCTTCTCGAGCTTCTCATCGACTTCTTCGAAGGTCCAGTTCATACGGATGGAGTTCTGGCTCATCTCAAGTCCGGAAGTGGCTACGCCGCCTGCGTTGGAAGCCTTGCCGGGAGAATACATCAGGTTTGCTTCCTGAACAGCTGCGATAGCACCAGGAGTCAGAGGCATGTTGGCACCCTCGAATACAGCAATTGCGCCGTTCTTAATGAGGGTCTTGGCGCCTTCTTCATCCATCTCGTTCTGAGATGCACACGGAATGGCGATGTCACAAACGGTGTTCCAGATGTTCTTGCAGCCCTCATGATACTCGGATCCGGGAACTTCATCAGCATACACTTTGATTCTTGCACGTCTCTTCTGCTTGATATCAAACAGAACGTCCAGGTTGACACCATTGGGATCATAGATGTAGCCGGCGGAGTCGCTCATTGCGATAACCGTAGCGCCCATCTCAGTGCACTTCTTGGCACAGAACTGTGCAACGTTGCCGGAACCGGAAACAACAACTTTCTTTCCTTCGAAGCTGTCATGACCGATGTTCTTCAGCACTTCATTGGCGAAGTAGCAAACACCGAAACCGGTTGCTTCTGTACGTGCCAGAGATCCGCCGAATGTCAGGCCTTTGCCGGTGATGACGCCGCCTTCAAAACGGTCAACGATCTTCTTGTACTGACCGAACATATAAGCAACTTCACGTCCGCCAACACCGATATCGCCAGCGGGGGTATCAGTGAACTGACCGATATGACGATAAAGCTCCGTCATGAAGCTCTGGCAGAAACGCATGACTTCTGCATCGGATTTGCCTTTCGGATCAAAGTCGGAACCGCCTTTGCCGCCGCCCATGGGAAGCGTGGTCAGAGAGTTCTTCAGAATCTGTTCGAAGCCAAGGAATTTGATAACGGACAGGTTAACGGAGGGATGGAAACGCAGGCCGCCTTTGTAAGGGCCAATTGCGGAGTTGAACTGAACACGGTAACCGCGGTTAACGTGGACTTTACCATTGTCATCAACCCAGGGAACACGGAATTCGATAACGCGCTCGGGCTCGGTGAAGCGCTCCAGCAGAGCAGCCTCTTCCCATTCAGGATGTTTATCAACAACATACTGAAGGCTTTCAAAAACTTCGGTTACTGCCTGAAGAAACTCGGGCTCGTTGGGATTACGTTTCTCCAGATCGGCGTATACACGCTGTAAATACTCATTCTGAATCATTTAACTTTTCTCCTTTTGCTTTTGATAAATATAATTGTATTTATCTTAACTGAAAATATTTTAATCTTTAACTTGCAATTTGTAAAGATAACAATATAATTAGAGATATAAGGAATTCTTATACCCATGCATTTGATTTGGTTATAAATCGGTTTAATATTGAAAACAGTGCATTTTATCACTATGAGGTAAATAAAAACATGGATGATAGAAAATTAACTACTCTGCTGGCTGCCGTGGAGCACGGTAGTCTGAGCAAAGCAGCGGCTTCTCTCGGTCTGACGCAGGCCGGTGTTACACAGATGATGAACAGTCTGGAGGAAGAACTGGGCTGTACACTGCTGATACGAACCTATAACGGAATCAAGCTCACCCCTGCAGGAGAAGAACTTCTCCCCTTCATCCGGGATGCTGCCGCATCTCTGAATCATTTACGAGAAGAAGCAAATAATTATGTTATGGGACAGCTGAAAACCATTCGGATCGGCATTTATCCCAGCATCACAAAATCATGGCTTCCGCAGGTTCTTAAAGATTATAAAAAAGAATACCCGTCCACTTCCATTGACATCACGGTGGGCGGCGAGGAAATTCCGCGATATTTGGACGAGAACATTATTGACATCGCAATTGCAGAAGAGAACCAGAAAGGAAATTACTGCTGGAATACGATTTGCGAAGATACGTATTATGCGATCGTACCGCAGAATCATGAATTGAGCTCAAAAGATATCGTGGAGATCGATGAACTGCTGAAGTACCCGTTCATCATGTCCCAGATCAACGAGCTGAAAGAAAAACTGAAACCGTATACCAACGCCAAGATCGTTGAAACGATACAGATCCATTCCATTGATGACGACGCTCTGATCTCACTGGTGGAACAGGGACTTGGCGTATCCATACTTCCCGGTCTTTCTCTGAAAGATATCAGTGAGAATGTGTGTGTCCTTCCTTTAAAACCGGAACTGAAAAGAAAACTTGGAATCATGATGCCCCGTTCGGTTCGGGAACAGGTGCAGACCTTTGTAGATTTCGTCCATCACTTGGATATCTCTAAATATTAAAACAAGCTGGAATTTGATGTGTACCCTCTTTATTGGACAACCAGTAAGGAGGGTATTTTTATGCGCTATTACAACAACGAACGGATTCAGGCAAAAACAAACTGGATGCCTCCCGTTAAATACAGGAAAGCATCCAGCTCTTGTGCCTAATTCATAAATATTCTATGTGTCCAGGATTCTGGGTACATATCAATTATTCCAGCTTGTTTTTTAATGATTATATCCAGTTGCTTTTCGGATCCGTTCCGCTTCCTGAGAACCGCAGCATCGTTCCACAATGGAAAGTCCAAAAGGAATCGCAGCGCCAAGTCCCCAGGCCGTAATAATATTCCCGTCTGCAACTACTTCGCGGCTGACATATTTAGCTGAAGTCAGTTCTTCAATGAATTTATGGTGCACGGTAGCTTCTTTTCCTGACAGGATTCCTGCGGTTTCCAGAACAACGGGAGCTGCACAGATAGCAGCGACCAGCTTTCCTTCCCGGTAAAAATCAGAAACAACGGACAGAACTCTGGGATCCTCCTGTAGATTCCGGGTCCCTGGCATCCCGCCGGGAAGTACGATCACATCATATTGTTCGAAATCCGTATTCTCAAAGGAACGGTCCGCCCGAATTGTGACCTTGTGGGAACTGATGATCTCTTCCCTGCCGTCCAGAGAAACGATATCCGTATCGATCTTCGCTCTTCGTAGCAGATCCACAACGATCAGACCTTCACATTCTTCCAGTCCCTGCGCAAACAGCACGGCAGCACGGCTCATGGAACACCTCCTGCAGCAATCAGATCATTTTATTGGCGATCCGTTTGGGAACAACGGTTCGTTCGTTCTTGTAAATGCTGTTCTCAGGGATAACCCCGCGGACTGATGATGTTGGATATATATTGGTATGTGCGCCGATCACAGTTCCAGGGTTCAGGACGCTGTTGCATCCGACTTCCACAAAATCGCCCAGAACAGCTCCGAATTTTTTGCGTTTCGTCGGAATCTGTTCATTGCCTTTTACAACAACGAGAGATTTATCGCTTTTTACATTGGATGTGATGGAACCGGCGCCCATATGGGATTTGTAACCCAGGATCGAATCACCGACGTAATTGTAGTGCGGTGTCTGAACGTTATCAAAAAGGACTACGTTCTTAAGCTCCACTGAATTTCCTACCACACAATTTTTGCCGACAATAGCGCTGCCGCGAATAAAAGCGCAGTGACGGACTTCGGCATTATGATCGATAATGCAAGGTGCACCAATATATGCGGATTCAAATACTTCCGCATCCTTGGCAATCCAGACATTTTCCTTCGGACTGTAGAATTCATCTTCCGGCAGAGTCGGACCGAGCTTCAGAATAAAATTGGAGATATTATCCAGAACTTCCCACGGATACTGAACTCCTTCAAACAATTCTTTTGCTATTGTACGGTTCAGATCCAGAAGATCCTTTACTTTAATATTCATCATCGTACTTTCACCAGTTTTCCTGCAGTTCTCATGGCATCGATAATCATATCGACATACTGAGAGCATAATTCCTCTGTCTGTGCTTCCACCATAACACGAAGTACCGGTTCTGTTCCGCTCTTGCGCAGAAGCACACGTCCACGGTCACCCAGTTCTTTCTCAGCACGAACAACGGCATCCCTGACTTCTTCGCATTCCATGGTGGAATCCTTGTCATCCACTTCAACATTGGTCAGCTGCTGCGGATAAATGACCACCGGGGCTGCGAGAGTACTGAGCGGCTGTTTGGTCTCCGTCATGGCTTCCATCAGTTTGATCGCGGTAAGCAGACCGTCTCCGGTGTTGGCAAGGTTTCCGAAAATGATATGTCCGGACTGTTCACCACCGAGAAGATGCCCGTTCTGACGCATATTCTCCGCTACATATTTATCACCGACATCAGTTTTCTCATAACCGATGTTCAATTCATCCAGCGCTTTGTAAAGTCCCATGTTGGACATTACCGTAGTGACCACTTTGGAATCTCCGAACTTGCCCTTTTCCTTCATGTATTTGGAGCAGATATAAAGGATATGATCACCAGTAATGATATTTCCCTTTTCATCAACGGCAAGGCAGCGGTCCGCATCACCGTCAAATGCAAAACCGGCATCCAGATGGTTCTCCAGAACAAACTTCTGCAAATGTTCCATGTGTGTGGATCCGCATTCGATGTTGATGTTCAGTCCGTCGGGAGTGTTGCCGATCACATAGGTGTCCGCCCCGAGAGCATCAAAAATACTTTTGGCCATCTGCCAGGTGGAGCCGTTGGCACAGTCGAGACCGATCTTCTTTCCCTTGTAAGAACGGGTAGCAAGAGAAATCAGATAACCGATATAACGGTTTCGTCCCGAAGCATAATCTACGGTACGGCCAATGTTTTCTCTTACTGCATACGGTATGTCATCTTCGGAATCGAGATACTTTTCAATTCCTTCCAGGACTGACTCTTCCATCTTTTCTCCGGCACTGTTAAGCAGTTTGATGCCGTTGTCAAAATACGGATTGTGGCTGGCAGAGATCATGATACCGCAGTCAAAATCATCGGAACGGGCAATATAAGATACACTGGGGGTAGTAGTGACGTGCATCATATATGCATCAGCACCGGAAGAAGTCAGTCCGGCACAAAGTGCATATTCAAACATATAACTGGATCGTCTGGTATCCTTTCCGATAACGACCTGAGCCTTGTGATCTTTTCCGTAATACCATCCGAGGTAACGTCCAATACGAAAAGCATGTTCCACTGTAAGAACTTTATTCGCTTCACCCCGGAATCCGTCTGTACCAAAATACTTCATAAATAATAACAGTCCTCCGCCTTATATTTAAATATCAGATGCAGCTGCGTCATCCACATACAGATTCAGGTTCATATGAATCTGAAGCATGGAAGCTGGAACAAAGGGGATCGTTTTTCCATAAACAATTTTGTGCACTGCATCTGCCTTTTCTTCACCAGCAGCAATAAGATCAATGTTCTTGGCGCTTACAATAGTCTTGATGCCCATTGTAACGCCTTTTTCGGGGACATTCTCAGCTCCGCCGAAATCTTCAGCGACAAGTTTTTTTGTCTTGTCCGTTAAAAGCTGTGTATGCGTGTAGGATTCAAAAGGAGTCGCGGGTTCATTAAACCCAATACTTCCGTTGATACCGATTCCTAGAATCATGAGATCGATTCCGCCTGCTGCTGAAATCTGGTCATCATATTCCTTCAGTTTATCCTCATCCTCCGAGCAAATGCACGGATAGAAGATATTGGCATCATTAAAACCGGCTCCGTCAAAGAGATTAGTTTTCATAAACGAATGAACGCTACCGGCATGTTTCTTGTCCAAAGCAAGATATTCACAACAGACAAATACCCGGACACTGCCAAAGGATAACTCCCCTGCCTGTCCCAGTTCTTTCAATTTCTGATATACAGGAACCAGATCCCGGCCAAAGGACACGCCCAAAACTGCATTGGGCTTCTCCTCCAGCAGATCCTTAACCTGACTTGCGATATGTTCAGCGGAAACAGCGATATCGTTGGTAATGATCTTCATTTCATACCTCCATGAATTTCAAAGGATTATTTTTCCGATAAGATCTTGGACAGTTCTTCCATAAAGGTATTGATATCTTTAAAGCTGCGATAGACCGAAGCAAAACGCACGTATGCGACCTCGTCCACATCTTTCAGCCGGCTCATGACCATCTCGCCGATCTCCTGTGTAGCAATCTCCCGCTCCAGAGAGCCCTGGAGTTCCTGCTCGATCTCATCGGCAATATGTTCAATCTGCGCCATTGTAACCGGCCGTTTCTCACAGGCGCGGACCATGCCGTTGATCAGTTTCGATTTATCAAATGCCTGTCTGCTTCCGTCACGCTTCACCACGATCAGCGGGACCCGCTCAACAATCTCATAGGTAGTGAAACGTTTCTGGCAGGACAGACACTCTCTGCGCCTGCGGATCGATGTTCCCTCTTCTGCCGGTCTTGAATCGATGACTTTACTTTCCAGATAACTGCAATAAGGACATTTCATATATATACTCCTTCCGGGCTGAATGTTCTCATAATTATTTCATGGTAATATTATGTCAAATTATAGCATAATAGAAATGCCAATGTTCAAAAGAAACAAAAGTTAACATAATTATTTAAAAGAAATGGATGAACTCTTCATTTGAGTTCATCCATTATTCTCTCAAGCTCTGTTCTTGTGACCGTCCGATTCAGATATTCCAACAATGAATTGGACGACAGATTGGTCGGAATCCCCAGTCTGGACTGCAGCAATTTTCTCTTTTGCCCGCTTTCCGGTCTGCCAAACAGTCCCCAGAAGTAGAGGTCTGTTTTGGTGAACGATTCCGTCTTTGAAACAAGTTCTTCATCCAGAATAGTTGCGCCTGCCCGTCGCAGGCAGTCTTCCAGGATCTGCGGTGACATACCCTCCACTCCAAGCAACCCTTCTTTTGACGGTTCGTTCTTTCTTTTTTCTTTTCCGGAAATCTCCGGTATATATGCATTTTTTATCCTGTCAGACGGAATGAAGCTCTTCAGGTAATTCCGGATTACGAGTCCGGCACCATCGGAATCCGTAAGGATGATCAATCCGTTTTTTACTGCAAGATTTCGGATCATACTTCTTTTATCTTCATCATGAAAGACTCCGAAGCCTGATGTTTCCACGATCATGGCATCCACGATCTGCCGCAGCACATTTTTGTCATATCGTCCTTCAACGACGATTACTTCCTGAACTCTGATCATACAATCTCACCGGAGCATATCTGCATCAGAAGCTCCATCAGGATCTCGCGGTCATCGATGGATGTGCTTTTCATCTTGTAATCCGCCTCTGCACACAGCGAAACATAATGACGCAGAGCATCCAGCCGGAATCTGGCGGAAGACTTCATAAGACGTTCCCCGATCCATCCTCTGGCACCGCACACCTCTTCCACGTATGCTTTTCCCAGACGGTGTTCCACAGCAAGTTTTGCTCCGTAAAGGCGACGGATCTGATTGCCGATCAATGCCAGAAGCTTAATAGGATCATTTTCTTTGCTGGCAAGCAGATCAGAGAGGACAGCTGCTGCCTCATTATTCTTTCTTTCCGAGATATAGTCGGTGATCAAAAATACCGATGCTTCCGGTATCCGTGTTGCTACGGCATCGATATCCTGTGTCGTGATCTCATCTTTTGAAGAGTATGCAGCAACTTTCTCAATCTCCGGAAGAAGCCGGTTCATCAGGTCTCCGCTGTTGAAGATAAGATACTCCGCTGTTTTTCCGCTGATTATTTTGTCATGTGCCTTAAAATGCATCTGAATCCATTTGATAAGCTTATCATGTCCGGAGGCGTAGAACTGGATCTCCTCTCCGTTCTTTTTAATGGATCTGATCGTCTTCAGTCTGTTGTCGGGAGTGAATTCCGGATGCTGATTAAAGATCAGCGTGCAGTAATCAGGAAGATCGCAGAGCACACTGTTGAGCTTTTCATAGTCCGTTTCTATTACATTGTTGAGATCTGCATCGCGCACCATCACAACCGAATGATCCGACATAAAAGGCATGGCATCCACCGCACTGGATATTGCATCAATATCCAGCTCTTTCCCGCTGTCAATCAGATGATAATTAAACTCGCGCTCCCCGTTGGGAAATGCCATCTTCATGATCGATTCGATATACTGCTCTTTCAGATAGTCCTCTTCGCCCCATAAAAGATAGAGTCTTCCGAGTCCGTTCTCTTTCAGCTTTTTTTCAACATCACCGTACTGAAACGGTGTTTTATCCTTCGCCATGAAACAAACCTCAGTTACTTGATATGTACACAGTTTATCATTATTTTCAAACGAAAAAAAGTCCGCTGATTAAAGTCAGCGGACTTAAGCATATCAGGACATCTTATCGGCCATCCGTCCACCGCCAAGAATATGGAAGTGAAGATGATGTACGGTCTGTCCGGCATCATCACCTATATTGGAAACGACGCGGTATCCGTTATCTAGTCTCTCCTGTTTCGCAATTTTGGCAACTGCTTCAAGACACTTTGCCGCATATACGGAATTGTCTGAATTCAGTTCTGCTACGGATGCGATATGCTCTTTGGGGACGACTAGGATATGAGTAGGCATCTGAGGATTGATGTCACGAAAGGCAAACACATAGTCATCCTCATACACCTTGGTTGACGGGATCTCACCGTCGATGATTTTACAAAACAGGCAATTATCCATGAATGAAACTCCTTCCGATTATTTGTTTATTCCCAGTTTTTCAGCTACGAAATCGTCGACCGTGGCAAGTGCGTCATCGGTCTTCAGCACATCGGTGCCGCCGCCCATCGCGGAATCCGGACGTCCGCCGCCTTTTCCTCCGGCCACAGCGGAAACAGATTTCACCAGTTCACCGGCTTTAATCCCTTTTGCTACCGCTTCTTTGCCGCAGACAGCCACAAAGGAAACTTTCTCGCCCTGGATCGTTGCAAGAACGGCAACCGCATCCGGCTCACGGTCGCGAATCATATCACCCATACGACGAAGATCATTGGGTGTCAGGTCCGAATTGGTGATCGTAATGACCTTGATCCCGCCGATATTCTTCGCAGCAAATAGAACACGTTCTGTATCACCGGACATCATTTTGTCCTTCATCTGATCGACCTGCTGACTCATAGTCTTCATTTCATCAACGATACTGTGAGCTCTTGCAAGCAGATCCGCAGGTTTTGTCTTCATGATCTCAGCGACGGTCATGGTAACCTGATATACCTGTTCCGCTTCCTTCAGGAAACGTTTTCCCGTAATCGCTTCGATACGGCGAACACCGGATGCAACGGAACTTTCAGAAATGATCCGGAACGATCCGATCTTGGCGGTATTGTCAACATGAGTTCCGCCGCACAGTTCCATGGAGTAGTCGCCCATACTGACAACGCGAACATTCTGGCTGTATTTTTCGCCGAACAGAGCCATGGCACCTTTTTTCTTTGCGTCATCAATGCTCATTTCCTCCGTAACGACATCATAACCGTCCAGAATCACATTATTGACTTTCGAAATGACCTGATTCAGATCTTCGCTGCTTACCGCCTCAAAATGAGTAAAGTCAAAGCGGAGATAATCCTCGGAGACATAGGAGCCGGCCTGCTGAACATGATTGCCCAGCACTTCACGGAGCGCAGCATGCATCAGATGCGTGGCGGAATGGGCTCTCATGATGGATTTGCGTCTGTCGGAATTGACGCATGCCTCCACCGTGTCATCCACATGGAAAGATCCTTTCTCCATATGACCGTGATGAAGGAATTTTCCTGCTTTGTCCTTCTGTACATTTTCCACGATAAAAAGGCTGTCACCCAGCTTAATCACACCGTTATCCGCGCTCTGACCGCCCATCTCCGCATAGAACGGAGTCTTGTCCAGTACAATGATGCCCTCATCCTGGTCCGAGATGGTTCCTGTGATCTCATCCCCGCGAACCAGTGCAAGAATCGTTCCTTCATCCACCAGTTTTCCATAACCGGTAAATTCCGTCGGTGTATTGTCCAAGCCGAGATCGATGCCTGCCCAGGCAAGGTCGCCAAGCTTCTTTCTGGCTTCTCTGGCCTGTTTTTTCTGCTCTTTCATCAGAGCATCAAAGGTTTCCGTATCCACGTCCATTCCCTGCTCTCCGGCCATCTCGTTGGTCAGATCCACGGGGAATCCATAGGTATCATACAGTTTAAATGCATTTTCTCCCGAGAACACATTTGATCCGGACTTCTTGTCTTCCGCCAACATTTCTTCAAAGATCTTAATACCGGAATCCAGAGTTCTCTCAAAAGTCTCTTCCTCGGTTTTGATCACTCGCAGGATGAAGTCCTGTCTCTCCCGCAGTTCGGGATAGGCACATTCATTTTCCTTTACAATGGTCTCAACGATCTTATAAAGGAATGGCTCGTTCATTCCCAACAGTTTTCCATGACGGGAGGCACGACGCAGGATCCGGCGCAGCACATAACCTCTCCCCTCGTTAGACGGCAGGATGCCGTCACTGATCATCATGGTGGCAGATCTGGTATGATCGACAATGATACGAAGAGAAACATCAGCATCATCGTTTTCATGGTAATGCACGCCGGTCAGTTCCGAAACACGGCCGGTGATATTGCGGACGGTATCCACATCGAACAGAGAGCCGACGTTCTGGCTGACGCAGGCAAGACGCTCCAGTCCCATACCGGTATCGATATTCTTTTGAGCAAGATCAGAGTAGTTTCCCTTGCCGTCATTATAGAACTGGGAGAAAACAATATTCCAGACTTCGATATACCGGTCACAGTCACATCCCACCGTGCAGTCCGGTTTACCGCAGCCATGTTCCGGTCCGCGATCATAATACACTTCGCTACAGGGGCCGCACGGGCCGGATCCGTGTTCCCAGAAGTTGTCTTCTTTTCCAAAACGGAAAATACGGTCAGCATCGATTCCGATCTCATCATGCCAGATATTCCATGCTTCATCATCATCCAGATAAACAGAAGGATAGAGACGGTCCGGTTCCAGTCCAACCCATTCCGGACTGGTGAGAAATTCCCAGGTCCATGCAATGGCTTCGGATTTAAAGTAGTCACCGAAGGAAAAATTGCCGAGCATCTCAAAATAGGTTCCGTGACGGTCGGTCTTGCCGATGTTATCGATATCCGGAGTGCGGATACACTTCTGACAGGTGCAGACGCGGCGTCTGGGAGGTTCTTCTTCGTTGGTGAACCATGTCTTCATCGGTGTCATACCGGCGTTGATCAGAAGGATGCTCTTGTCGTTCTGCGGAACCAGTGAAAAGCTGGGTAGCCGCAGATGATCCTTCGACTCAAAAAATCTGAGGAACATTTCCCTCAATTCGTTCAATCCATACTCTTTGTGTGCCATCATAACCTCCAAAAAAACAAAAACTCCGCCCCCTGACAGGGGCGAAGCATAATCTACTCGCGGTACCACCCTGATTGTTCCATTCGGAACATCTCCAGTGCCCTTTAACGGAGGCAAACCGTCAAGTGCTGAATGAAGCTCAGGAGTGGCCAAAAATGTTTCCGATGGAAGCTCTCACCGTTCTTCCTCGCTGTGATCTTTCACATTTCTTCGTTCCGTCATTGCTTTTAACAAATATAGTGAGATTTTAGCATAAAATCATTGTTTGTCAATATTACTTCATTTTTCGAAGAAGAGATAACGGCTCACAGTAAAACGGCAGTTTCATTCGCAGCGTCATCGTCGCATGGGGAGCGCTTTCGATCGCCTCTCCCTCACTGTCTTCCATATGATCCACTGTGAAAGTAAACGGTTCGTGATCCTTTGTGAGAAGATCCACCTGATCCCCAAGTGAAAACTTATTTCTCTGAGAAAGCACGGCATTTCCCTCCGGATCACATTCCAGCACCACGGCACACACATCCGCATCTGAGAAATAGGATGCCTCCTCGTAATGCTGTCCGGGATCACCGTAATAGAAACCGGTGCAGTATGGCCGGTGACTGATCATCTCCATTTCGCGGATCCAGCATTCAGCAGGTTGTTTCCCCTCTTTCACACTGTCGAGAGCATGGCGGTATGCGTTGGTAACCGCAGCAGCATAATAGGCGGATTTCATCCGGCCTTCAATTTTAAAACTGGAAATCCCGGCATCCGCCAGCTCATCCAGGTGCTCGATCATGCACATATCATGTGAGTTCATGATATGTGTTCCTCCATCTTCCGTGATCTCGAAATACTCACCGGGTCTCTGCTCCTCCACCAGATGATATTTCCATCGGCACGGCTGCGCGCAGGCGCCGCGGTTTGCATCCCGTCCAGTCAGATAATTGGAAAGAAGGCAGCGCCCGGAAAAAGAGACGCACATGGCTCCATGAACAAATGCTTCCATCTCAAGATCATCCGGAATATTCCGACGGATCCGGCGGATCTCTTCCATGGTAGTTTCACGGGCAAGAACGACGCGTTTGGCGCCCATATCATACAATACATTTGCCGTTTCACTGTTGAGAACTCCAAGCTGAGTGCTGATATGAAGAGAGACAGTGGGAGCATACTTTTTTGCCAGAGCCATTACTCCGAGATCTGCAACGATCAGTGCATCCACACCGGATTCCTGCAGAAAGGAAAGATAGTCCGGCAGAAGATCCACTTCACCTTCATGGGGGATGGTATTGACCGTCACATGCACATCGACATTTTTTTCATGTGCCATCTGAACGGCCTTAGGCAGTGCTTTGGAATCAAAATTGCCCGCAGCCGCGCGCATCCCAAATTCTTCTCCCGCCAGGTATACGGCATCCGCTCCATAATGCAGGACCATTTCCAGTCGTTCCATATTTCCTGCCGGAGCCAGCAATTCCAGTTTTTGAGACATAAGAACACTCTTTCATACTTCCAACGAAAAAGCCGGGGAATTCCCCGGCTCTTTCTGATGTTTTGATTAATACTGCTGTGTTGCAACGAAGGCATTGAATTCGCTTGCTGTAGTAAAGAAGCGATGTGTACCGGTCTCGGTATCCAATGCATAGAAATAGTAGTCCGTATCCGAGGGATTCAGTGCCGCACGGATCGAAGCCATACCGGGATTGCAGATTGCCGTAGGCGGCAGTCCCGTCTGAAGGCGCGTGTTATACGGACTGTCGGAGTCAAGCATGTCCTGCGTCGGAGCACCTTCATGATCCTGATACAGATAGAGGATCGTAGAGTCAATCTGAATCGGCATGCCGGCATTGATACGGTTGTAGATGACCGATGCGATGATGGCACGTTCATTGTCATTTGCAGCTTCTTTTTCGATCATGGAAGCCACTTTAATGATTCCGGCAAGAGCATAGCCGCTCTCATCTGCCTTCTGAAGGATCTCCGCTGTCATGCGCTCACGGAAATTGGAAAGGAAAACATCCACTGCGCTGGCCGGTTCCATTCCCGTATAGAACTGATAGGTATCCGGAAACAGATAGCCTTCCAGTCGTGTTGGATCGCCCTTCTTGTTGGGATCAACGAAATCATACTGAAAATCAACGTTCGCCGCAGCATCCATGAGTGAATCAAAATCACAGACATCGTTCTCTTCCAGGGTCTTGAACATCTGTGCCATGGTATAACCTTCCGGTATCGTCACTTCCGTAGTCAGCATGGCATTGGAGCCGGTCTGCATTTTCTTGACAATAGCACGGTAATCATAGGTCGTTTTCATCTCGTAAGAACCGGGATCCAGTTTCGTAGCTGCATGTGAAAAACTGCAGAACAGCTTAAACAGGCCCTTATACTCGATGATGCCTTCATTTTTCAATTCTTTGGCAACATAATTGATGTCACATTTGGAAACGTTATTTCCGTCCTCATCCGTAGTCTTTTCAAAGATATCCGTCGGAAGTGTAACAACAGCTGTTTTATCATCCTTGTTCAGAGCCAGAACATCCGAGGCTGCCATCCATGTCAGGCAGGCAATGATCACACTGATGCTGACGACGAAAAGGAAATACATGATACCGCCCATGCATCCGGTTCGGCCCTGACGGTTTTGACGAATGGGACGGTAATCACGTTCAGAATCCTCCCGGAAATCGGTAAAATCCTGATCCACTTGTTCCGATACGTTTTTATTCTCTTCATTTTTGGAAAAAGACTGAAACGTAAACTTCTCTTCTGCCATACTGTTCTCCTATTTAAATGATTTCCCGTACATATCGGTAAATATCCTCATGGATCTCCTGGACCGTTCTTTCCCGTCCTTCCGTATCTCTGCACGGGATCCTGGTCCATCCGAAATGATCACAGGCGATCTGCGCTGTTTCGAGACAGCGTTTCAGATAGTTGATATCCTTCTCGTGGATATCGGCATTGGTATTTGTCTGAGCCTCCCGTTTTCTCATGCGGGACAGGGATATGTCAATATCCACATCCAGATAGAGCACAAGATCCGGTTTCGGCAGTTTCATTTTATCAAATTCCAGATCATAGAGCCAGTCGAAATACTCCGACAGCTCATCTTTGTCCATTTTCGCGCCCTGATGGACCGCATTGGAAGTCGTATAACGGTCCGCCATGATTAGGGCCCCCTGCTCATACATCGTGCCCCAGTCGCTTTTATAAGAAGCAAAACGATCTACGGAGAAGAATGTAGAAGCAGTATATGCATTAACATCATCCGGTTTAGATCCGAACTCACCGTTCAGATACATGCGGATCAGTGCGGAACTTTCCTGATCATATCGCGGGAAGACGATACTGTGATAGTCCACACCATTTTCCGTAAGACGGTCACAAAGCAGTTTATAGTTCGTGCTTTTGCCGCTGCCGTCAATGCCTTCCAGTACGATTAGTTTGCCTTTACTCATCCTTCGGTCCTTTCAGGCGTCGGCCGGCTGATTTGAACAGGACCTTGGGAAGCTTTGCCATTCTGCGAAACCGGGACGGTTCCTTGTACAGTCGATAAAGCCATTCAAGCCCTGCCTTCTGAAATGCATCCGGAGCGCGTTCCACTTCGCCGGAAAAAACATCCAGACAGCCTCCAAGACCGGCCATGATGCCCACATCCAGACGGGAAGTATTCTCGTGCATGAAGATTTCCTGTTTTGGAAATCCCAGGCACACAAACAGAAAATCCGGTTTTACGGCATTGATTTCCTCGATGACCGGATCTTCCTCTTTGAAATACCCGTCATGAGTACCTACCACTCGAAGGCCAGGGAACATTTCTTCCATGTTCACGCCTGCTTTTTCCGCAATGCCGGGTTTAGCTCCAAGCAGAAATACACTGCCGTTTCTTTTGGCAAGCTCCTCCAGCATCCTGGTAGCAAAATCGATGCCCGTCACTCTGCCTTCCAGCGGAGTGCCGAGAATCCTGGCACTGTAGATCACGCCGATGCCGTCCGGTAAAACGATACTGGCTGCGCTGAGTGCATATTGAAGATCCGTATTATGTTCTGCTTCCAGAACGATTTCAGGATTCGGTGTGACCACATAGGCCGCGTTATGCTGTTCCACCAGCGCCAGCCCCTGCTGTACAGCTTCTTCCAGAGAAATGCTGTCAAATTTCACACCGAGAACGTCAATTCTCTGATTACTCAAATCTGCCCAAAGACCTCCCCGATTTTCTCGTGAATCACCAGATTGGCATACCGATCATACGGCGTTTCCGAAAGATTCACCAGCACCAGTTTGTTGCCATTGTAGTAATTGATCAGCCCGGCGGCCGGGTACACATTAAGTGAGGTTCCTCCGATGATCAGAATATCCGCATTGCGGATGTACTGGATCGCACTGGTCATGATCCCGTCATTCAGCGGTTCCTCATAAAGAACGATGTCAGGACGGATAACTCCGCCGCATGAGCATTTTGGAACATCCGTACCGTAATTCATCATATCCGCAGGATACTTTCTGCCGCATCTGGAACAGTAAGCACGGAGAATGCTGCCATGCAGTTCCAGGACGTTTTTACTTCCCGCAGCCTGATGAAGTCCATCGATATTCTGCGTGATGACAGCTCGAAGCTTCCCTTCCTCTTCCAGTTCCGCAAGACGGATATGGGCACGGTTCGGCTTCACACCCTCAATGACGAGTTTCTCACGATGAAACCGATAATACTCATCCGGATAACGGTTGAAAAAGGAATGACTGAGGATCGTCTCGGGAGGATAGTCCCATTTCTGATTATAGAGTCCGTCCACGCTCCGGAAATCCGGAATTCCGCTTTCTGTGGAGACACCGGCACCTCCGAAGAAAACGATATTGTCGCTTTCCTGGATCCAATCCTTCAATTTCTGGATACTTTCATTCATGATAATCCCTCCAAAAACTGCTAAATATTATACTTCAATCCTCATATTATGACAAGCACTGACCGATAATGCTTCCAACAGATCAAAGAAGATACTGTTCAATCGCCACCGCTACTCCATCCTCATCGTTGGAAGGAACCACCTGATCAGCGATGTCCAGCAGTGCCTTCTTGGAATTCGCTACGGCAAGTCCAAGACCGGCATTCCGAATCAGTTCCATATCATTCTGGGCGTCTCCCACAGCAATGCATTCAGACAGAGAAATACCGAGATGACTGCAGAGAAGCTTCAGTCCCCTTGCCTTGCTCACACCATTGGCGTTGATCTCCAGAGAATAATCCGAAACAGACGTAAAGCTGACCGGGAGATTCTGGATCTCACCGTAGATCATTTCCTTCTCCATGGAGTTGGTAAACAGTAAAAGGATCTTCTCTACCGGCTGCGGATTTTCCATGAAAACGGGAAAAGGATTCTCGACCGGATCCAGATATCTCCGGTAGGATTCCGCATACTTTCCCACATGGAACTCCTCCGCCCGTTCCGCGATCCAGGAGGGACAAAGGACATCATTCCGGATAAAGATCAGCGGAAGAATATCATACCCAGCGGAAGCGGCCAGAATCCATTTGATGGTCTCTTCATCGATATCATGCCGAAACAGGGTCTTTCCTTCTGTAAGGTCCAGACCGGTGGCACCGGTTCCGATGAGTGCGTAACGCATCCCGCGGACCATATCGATATAAGGTTTTGTCAGCCGATAGCTCCTGCCTGTGGTAAACACCACGTGCTTCCCGGCTGAAACTGCCTTTTCCATCGCATTGATGGTACGTTCTGTGAGTCTGAGATCACTGGTCAGCGCAGTCTCATCCATATCACAGGCAATCAATTTGTAGTCCTGCATTATTCCTCCAAAAAAAGGGCTGCAAAAGCAGCCCTTTAAAAGCATATTAACCCTGCGGATTCATCGTATAGTTGGGAGCTTCCTTCGTAATATAGATATCATGCGGATGGCTTTCTTTCAGGCCAGCGCCGGTGATACGTACAAACTTGGAATTGGTGCGAAGCTCTTCAATGTCGTGTGCTCCGACATAACCCATACCGGAACGAAGACCGCCCATCATCTGATAGATGGTTTCTGCAACCGGTCCGCGGTAAGGAACACGTCCCTCGACGCCTTCCGGAACGAGTTTTTTGTTATTAGTCTGGAAATAACGGTCCTTGGAACCGCTCTGCATGGCACCGATAGAGCCCATGCCGCGATACACCTTGAACTGTCTGCCCTGATAGATCTCCATGTCTCCGGGAGCTTCTTCGCAACCGGCAAACAGAGAACCCATCATAACGACATGAGCGCCGGACGCGATCGCCTTCACAATATCACCGGAGTACTTGATACCACCGTCGGCGATAATGGGAATATCATATTTGGCAGCGGTTTCCGCGCAGTCGAGGATCGCCGTGATCTGAGGAACGCCGATACCTGCAACGACACGGGTCGTACAGATGGAACCGGGGCCGATACCGACTTTTACACAGTCGACACCACGTTCGATCAGTGCACGGGTCGCTTCAGCAGTTGCAACGTTGCCTGCAATCAGCTGCACCTCAGGATATTTGTTTTTGATCTTCTCGATGGAATTCATGATGTTTTCGGAGTGGCCGTGTGCGCTGTCAAGAACGAAGGCATCGACACCGACATCAATCAGTGCACCGGCACGGTCCAGAACATCCTTCGTGACTCCGAGCGCCGCAGCGCAAAGGAGCCGGCCGGAAGAGTCCTTTGCCGAGTTGGGATATTTCATCACCTTTTCAATATCCTTGATGGTGATCAGGCCTTTAAGATGTCTGTCGTTATCCACCAGAGGAAGCTTTTCAATCTTATTCTTGCGAAGGATGGTCTTAGCTTCATCGAGAGTAGTTCCAACCAAACCAGTAATAAGATTATCCTTCGTCATGACATCCGCGATACGCTGAGACATATCTTCCTCAAACTTAAGGTCGCGGTTCGTGATAATTCCGATCAGATGCTCCTCGTCATCCACCACAGGAACACCGGAGATCCGGAATTTTCCCATCAGTGCTTCCGCATCTGCAAGGGTATGCTCCGCAGTAAGGGAAAACGGATTGTTGATAACGCCGTTCTCGGAACGTTTTACCATGTCAACCTGTTCAGCCTGCTGGTCGATGGTCATGTTTTTATGAATAACGCCGATTCCGCCTTCTCTTGCAACCGCAATGGCCATACGGTATTCCGTAACGGTATCCATGGCTGCGCTCATGACGGGAACATTCAGAGAGATCTTTTTCGTAAGTTTCGTTGCCAAACTCACATCTGCAGGAAGTACGTCACTTTTAGCCGGCACCAGAAGCACATCATCAAAAGTGAGACCTTCACCTACAAATCGATTAATGTATTCTTTATCCATCGACATGCAATACCACTCCTTTTTTATATGTTTGGTTAGATATAATTAGAATTATTTTATCAGAATAAGGAATGAAGTCAACTAAGGAAAACAACTAAAAATAAAACCTATGAAACAATCTTTCATAGGCTAATTGTACGTTGCAGGCATGGAATCCCGAGTTTTCCAGTGATTTCCATTTATTTTCGAAGAAATATAGCAGATAAGGCAAATCACTTCAACTTGAATATTGCTGAGAAAAATGCGATAATTCAAAAGCATTATGACTACATGAAAGACAAGGTGTACTGAACTATGCAATTTGAACTATTTGACCATCGTCCGGATCCGTCCTCCGTATCGGATGTGGAAAACCGCTGTTACGACTGCCTGGAACAGCTTCAGATTCCATTTACAAGAATCGATCATGAACCGGCAGACACCATTGAAATCTGTCATCCCATCGAAAAGAACCTTGGCACAAAGATCTGCAAGAATCTGTTTCTTGCCAACCGTCAGCAAACCGTGTTCTATCTTCTGCTGATCCCGGGCGACAAACCATTCAAGACGAAGTATCTTTCCAAACAGATCAACTCTTCCCGGCTCTCCTTCGGGTCCGCCGATAAAATGATGAAACTTCTTAATATCGCACCGGGATCCGTCAGTGTTTTCGGACTGATGAACGACAAGGACAAGGCAGTAAGTCTTCTTATTGATGAGGATCTGAAAAATGATGAAGATATCGGTTTCCATCCCTGCAAGAACACTTCCACGCTGAAGATCCGCTACGATGATCTGATCCATCGTTTTCTTCCCGGTATAGATCGGTCATTTCAATATGTTGAACTCCCCTGGACGTTTGATGATGAATAAAAAAGCACTCGAATATATCGAGTGCTTTTTCTGTGATTAATAATAGCGTTTATTTTTGTTCTTACGGGCTGCTTCAGATTTTTTGCGTCTTTTAACGCTCGGGCTCTGATAATACTCACGTTTACGCAAGTCAGCCATAACACCGTCCTTTGCACAGCTGCGTTTGAATCTCTTCAGAGCGCTATCCAAAGACTCATTCTCTTTGACGTAAATCTCAGACATCTATATCCCTCCCTCCAAATGCGCTTTCACGCTTAAAGGGCCAAAAACTAATTGGCTTTTTAGCATTAATAGTATAATGGCTCAGTTTAACAAAGTCAATAAATTTATTACGGCTTCACAATGATATTCATCAGGCGATTCTTGATATAGATCCGTTTAATGATATTCATTCCGTCTGTGGCCTTCTGAATCTTCTCATCGGCCATAACCGCTTCAAATACAGAGTCTTCATCCGCGTCCATCGGAATGGTGAGCTTGCTCTTAACCTTGCCATTGATCTGTACTGCGATCTCGACGCTGGAATCCACGGTCTTTTCCTCGTCGTACTCCGGCCACGGCTGCTGGCAGGCCATCTTGTCATCAAACTGCTGGATCTCCCACAGCTCCTCAGCAATATGAGGTGCAAACGGGCTGAGCATTTCAAGAAGGACCTTCATGTCGCCGCGGCTGGGTTTATTCTGATTGAACTGGTTGACCAGTGTCATCAGCTGTGCGATCGCGGTGTTGAATTTCATCTTATCGATATCTTCGCCGACCTTCTTAATGGTCTTGTGGATCTCCTTTTCATTTGCGGCAGAATAACTGAGGTCACCTTCCAGTTTCTCACATCCGAGCTTCCAGACACGATCGAGGAATTTCTTGCAGCCCTTTACCGCAGTGGGATTCCAGGGAGCGGCTTTCTCAAAATCGCCGATGAACATGATATAGAGACGAAGCGTATCAGCACCGAATTCATTGACAACATCATTGGGATTCACAACATTCCCGCGGGATTTGGACATCTTCTCCCCGCCTTCGCCCAGGATCATGCCATGGCTGGTCCTCTTGGCGTAAGGCTCTTTAGTGGGAACGACTCCGATATCATAAAGGAACTTGTGCCAGAAACGGGAATACAGAAGATGGAGCGTCGTGTGTTCCATACCGCCGTTGTACCAGTCGATCTGATTCCAGTATTCCACGGCATCCTTGCCGACAAGGGCTTCATCATTGTTGGGATCCATATAACGGAGGAAATACCAGCTGGAACCGGCCCAGTTTGGCATCGTATCCGTCTCACGCTGTGCGGGACCTCCGCAGTGCGGGCAGGTGGTATTGACCCAGTCCGTCATCTTTGCAATGGGAGATTCGCCGTTATCGGTAGGTTCATAATCTTCCACATCCGGAAGAAGGAGCGGCAGCTCGCTTTCCGGAATCGGCACCCATCCGCATTTATCGCAGTGCACCATGGGAATGGGCTCACCCCAGTATCTCTGTCTGGAGAATACCCAGTCACGGAGCTTGTAGTTGACCTGTTTGGAGCCGACATCGTGCTCCTCCAGCCACTGGATCATGGCCGGAATGGCTTCTTTTGCGGTCATTCCGTTAAGAAAATCGGAATTGATCATGATACCGGAATCATCTTTTACGGTAAATGCTTCCTCATCCACATTTCCGCCTTCCACGACCTCGATGATCTCCAGATCAAATTTCTTGGCAAACTCCCAGTCGCGGGTATCATGTGCCGGAACAGCCATGATGGCACCGGTTCCGTAAGTAGCAAGCACGTAATCGGAGATGAAGATGGGGATCTTTTTACCGTTGACCGGATTGATGGCTTCCACGCCTTCCAGTTTTACGCCGGTCTTTTCCTTGGCAAGTTCCGTACGTTCAAAGTCGGACTTCTTACCTGCTTCCACCTGATACTGACGAACCTCATCCATATTGGAGATGACATTTGCCCATTTTTCCAGGTATGCATGTTCCGGGCTCATTACCATATAGGTGGCGCCAAACAGCGTATCGGGACGGGTGGTGAATACCATCATGTCGTCACCGGCGGTGGTGGCAAACTTCACATTTGCACCGGTGGAACGTCCGATCCAGTTTTTCTGCTGGATCTTTACGCGCTCGATAAAATCAAGATCATCCAGATCATCAATAAGACGCTCAGCATATTCGGTGATCTTCAGCATCCACTGGCTCTTCTCCTTGCGGATGACCGGAGCACCGCAGCGCTCGCAGACACCGTCGACCACCTCTTCGTTGGCCAGAACGACTTTACAGGAAGTGCACCAGTTAACCGGCATACTAGCTTTATAGGCAAGACCGTGCTTATACATCTGGAGGAAGATCCACTGGGTCCATTTGTAATAGTCGGGATCCGTTGTATCCACCGCTCGATCCCAGTCAAAGCTGTAACCGAGCATCTGGAGCTGGCTTGTAAAGGTGGCGATATTCTGTTTGGTTACCTCGCGGGGATGGATATGGGTCTTAATGGCGTAGTTTTCAGTCGGAAGGCCGAATGCGTCAAAGCCGATGGGAAACAGGACATTATATCCCTGCATTCTCCTTTTTCTGGCGATGATGTCCATTGCCGTATAAGGTCTGGGATGTCCGACGTGAAGTCCCTGTCCGGAAGGGTACGGAAATTCAACCAGAGCGTAAAACTTTTCTCTGGTAGTGTCTCCGGTCACAGCGGCATAGGTCTTCTCATCCAGCCAGCGCTTCTGCCATTTCTTTTCAATTCGATTAAATTCATAATCCGCCATAATGTATTCCTCCAAACCAATCTTATATATCAAGCATGATCTTCGGTCAAAAATTCACTCAGTTCAATTTCTTCCGAGTCGCTCCACAGTCTTTCCAGATCATAGAATTCCCGAGCTTCTTCCGTAAATATATGGACGACAACAGCGGCAAAATCCAGAAGCACCCATGTGCCGGAACGATGTCCCTCTCTGCGGAGAGGCGGTTCTCCTGCCTGTGAAAGGACCTCATCCACGGTCTCCGTCAAAGCCTTGATGTGCGTGGATGAAGTACCGTTGCAGATCACGAAGTAATCCGCAAGTACCGTCTGTTTATCTGTTTTCAGTACCTTTATATTACGGGCTTTCTTATCATCCAAAGCCTTCACTGCCAACTGAGCCAGTTCAAAAGGTTCCATCATAGTATAGTGCTCCTTTATTCATTCTGGGAATCCACTACAAGATCCCCGGATTTTTCATCTTCAGTAACATCGGATGGCAAGATATCGTTCTCGCCTGGTTTTGCATCTTCCTCATCCTTGACGGTCAGGTCCGAATCCGCCTCTTTCGAAGGAACGACCTCGATTCCGCGGTCCTCAGCGCTGATAATATCCAGATTGGACAGCGTGATGGTTGCCTTGTAAGGATTCAGCTTTTCATTGATCATTTCGATCCATTCTTCTTCATTGATGAACACATAGCTCAGTTCATCCACCATGGCCGGAGTATTCGGCATCATCTGAAAATGAACCGACTCCTTTTTCATCAGCAGAAACTGCTGCAGATAAAAATACAGATTGTTCTTCGTCAGATTGGTTTCCACATATTTGTTGTAGATGTTGAGAAGCTCATCGATATTTCTGATATTGCCTGCAGTGAGCAGCTCATCCGACAGAGCACTCAGCAGATCCTGCTGGACTTTGATTCGGTCGAGATCTCCCTGCTGATACGTATTGCGGAACCGCATGACCTTGACGAAGTCCTCACCGTTCAGATGCTGCATTCCCTTATCGATATCGATATGAAGATCCTGACCCGGATCATCATAATGCATATTCACAGGAACATCAAAATCAACGCCGCCGATGGTATCAACGATCTTGGCCGCTGCCACGATATCCACAAAGGCATAACTGTCAATGGGAAATCCCACCAGCTTCTCTATTCCGCGGCGCAGATTTTTAACGCCGTTTTCCCCCTTGGTCACGGACAAGGGATAGATGCTGTTGATCTTCTTTATCTTTGTACGGACATTGACATAGGTATCGCGCGGAATATTAACGATTTCCACGGAGTGGTTGATCGTATCCATCCGCCCTACCATGATCGTATCCGTATTGAGTGCCACTTTATCCATTCCAATGATCATAAAGGTATAGACACCGTCTTTGCGTTTGGAATTGGACGCCAGCGGCTTGGATGATGTTTTGGGACTGTCGGCTTCAACCATCTGCTGTTCCACGATCTCAGGAGGACGAAACAGCGCATTCTGAGCAACAATAGCACCTAAAACAAGAAACAGAAGTATCAGCAGAACGACGGGAAACTTGCTTTTTTTCTTTTTGACCGGAATATCATCCGGTTCTTCCATATAGAGGTCCTGACGGTCCTCGTACATTGTTTGCCGGTTATTTTTACGCATTAATTGAGACCCTTCCGACGATACCATTCATACGCTTCCAATGTTGCAGCATGCAGAACATCCCCACGTTCACGTACTACATCGATGCTCATCTTCAGAGCAATACACATTGCTTTATCTATATCGTCATAACATGCTGCCCTCAAATCCTCAACGCCGGGATAGGAGCGGTTCGGTTCGATGCAGTCTGCCAGATAAATGACTTTTTCCAACATGGACATCTCCGGGCGCCCGGTGGTATGCCATCGGATCGCATCGTAGATCGCCTGTGAGACTCCAAATTCTCTTCGAGCATATTCTGAACCGGTGATTGCGTGCAGAAGTTTCGGGTTTTCCCGTTCAGAATCGGTGATAATGATACCATACTTGTCGATCAATAGCAATTGACCGTCAAGGTCAAGCTTTTTCGTCACATCATGGAGAAGTCCGGCTTCTTCCGCTTCCTGAGGATCCAAGCCCCATCGTTCAGCTAGTCTGGAAGCTTCATCCCTCACACCATAAACATGGCTGAGCCTTTTGGGTTTGTGAAGCGGTATGATCGTTTCTTCCAGCCACTTCAGGTTCATCTGTGACGAATACAGACGGTTACGGATGATATCGCTGTAGACAGAATCCATCAGAAGGTCATTTCCCTGCCGTTTCTTCAGCAGAGCACGGATCAGAGAGGACGACATGGGGAGCGGCGGTACGTCGATAAAATGAATGACCGCGCCATATTTTTTTCTCAATGATTCCGCATGACCGAGAATCTGTTCATCATCGTTATCAAATCGGGACAGAACGATCAGTTCCAGTTCCTTCAACAGATATTCAAAGCGATACCACTCTTCAAAAGAGAGCAGCATATCCGTACCCATCACGAACATCAGAGTATCCGACGGATACATTTTCCGCAGTGCCGTGACGGTATCTGCCGTATAACTGCGTCCTTCCCGACGTATCTCCATATCCGAGACCTGCACACCGGGAAGATCCGCAAAGTTATCAATGCACATCCGAAGACGGGTGGCGGAATCCGGACTTCCCTCTTCCAGTTCCTTATGAGGAGGAACGTTATCCGGAATGATCAGAAACAGGTCCGGATGAACGTGTTCCGATACCATATTCACAACGCTTCGATGGCCCAGATGCGGCGGATTGAAGCTTCCGCCAAACACTGCGATCTTCATACTTTTCTTTCTTTCTTGAAATCGATCTTGGGATTCTGAGGATTTCTGCGAAACAGAACAAATACATTGCCGATAACCTGTACCGATTCCGCAGCGCAGAGATCGCACAGAGTATCCGAAGCTTCACGCGCCGTGAGCAGTGAGGTCTCCAGGACCCTTCCCTTGACCAGTTCTCTTGCCTTCAGAGCATTATTCATTTCGGACACGGTATTTTCCGTAATACCGCCTTTTCCCACAGTAACGATCACATTTTCCTTGGAGGCCAGTCCTCTGAGCATGGCTCTCTGTTTACTGGTCAATGCCATTAAAATAATCCTCCAGTTTTGATTTAAATACAGTCAGTGCATGAGCGCGATGAGAGATCTGCTGTTTCACAGCCCCCAGTTCCGCCATGGATTCTTCGTATCCAACCGGCTGGAATACAGGATCATATCCAAACCCGTTATGCCCTCTGGGAGCTTCAAGGATGGTTCCCTCACAGGTGCCGTCCGCGCTGATCTCGGTTCCGTCTTCCAGGATACAGCAGATCGAACAGATAAAACGGGCGGATCGATCGGTGATGCCTTCCATCTTTTTCAGAAGATACATGTAGCGATCTTCATCGCTGTCATCATGATTGCCGGTATAACGGGCGGAGTAAACGCCAGGTTCTCCGTTGAGCGCATCCACCACCAGACCGGAATCATCTGCAATGACCGCGCAGCCCAGCGCTCTGGATGCAGCAGTTGCCTTCAGACGGGCATTTTCCATAAATGTAGTCCCGGTCTCATCCACGTCCTCATTAAATCCCGCTTCTTTCTGACTGACGATCTCAACACCCAGATCCGCCAGAAGATCGCTCATCTCTGCGATCTTTCCCTTGTTATTGGATGCGATGACTAATTTCATAAGTTCATTCCTCAAACAGAGCCCGCACATAAGACTGTGCATCAAAGGGAATCAGATCATCGATCTGCTCTCCAACGCCAACCAGTTTCACGGGGATATTCAATTCGTTGGCAATTCCGAACACGACGCCGCCTTTCGCGGTGCCGTCCAGTTTAGTAAGGACGATACCGGTAATGCCGGCAAAATCAAGAAACTGTTTTGCCTGATTCAGACCGTTCTGTCCGGTGGTGGCATCCAGGACCATCAGAATCTCCACATCGGCTTCCGGCAGCTCCCGTTCCACAATACGCGTCATCTTGTTCAGCTCATTCATCAGGTTCTGCTTGTTGTGCAGTCTTCCTGCTGTATCGATGATCACGATATCCGACTGTCTGGCACGCGCGGCATTGATTCCGTCAAAGACAACGGAAGCGGGATCGCTCCCCTCGTTGTGCTTGATGATATCCGCACCGGCACGTTCCGCCCACACCGTAAGCTGTTCTGCAGCGGCGGCACGGAAAGTATCACCGGCGCACAAGAGCACCTTTTTGCCCTCATTGCCATACTGGGCAGCCAGTTTTCCGATGGTGGTGGTTTTGCCGACGCCATTGACGCCCACCATGAGGATCACGGAGGGCACCGTATCCGTCTTGATCTTGGGATCTCCCACATTCAGCATCTTGGCAAGGATCTCGCACAGACCTTCCTTTGCCTCGTATCCTTTGCGGAACCGTCTTTCCCAGGTCATTTTTTTCATTTCATAAACGACCTTTTCCGCAGTTGCAGCTCCGCAGTCGGACATGATCAGAAGTTCTTCCAGATCATCGTAGAATTCTTCCGAATCCGGTTTGAACTCCCGAAAGAGTTCTTCCAGTTCTTCCATGTTGTTTCTGGTCTTTGTCAGACCGGAGAACATTTTATCAAAAATACCCATTATATATCCTCGTATTAACGCTTCGCTGCCCTGATCGTCTTTTCCGTTTCCTCCATGCTCAGAGCAAGAACCTTGGAAACACCCTTTTCCTGCATCGTGACACCATAAAGGAAATCGGTGTTCTCCATCGTGCCACGGCGGTGCGTGATGACAATAAACTGTGTATGCTGCGAATACTTGCGCATATAGTCGGCATACCGGAGAACGTTGGATTCATCCAGTGCCGCTTCGATCTCGTCCATGACACAGAACGGTGTGGGGCGAACCTTGATGATGGCAAAATACAGGGCGATAGCAACAAACGCCATCTCGCCGCCGCTGAGCAGACTGATGCTGCTCAGTGCCTTTCCGGGAGGCTGGACCTGGATCTCGATGCCGCAGTCCAGTACATTGTCCTCATCTTCCAGGACCAGTGCCGCTTTACCGCCGCCGAACAGTTCCAGGAACGTCTCCTGAAATGCCTTGTTGATCTGATTGAATTTATCAATGAAAACGGTGACCATCTCGGAAGTGATATCCTGAATGATCACAAGAAGTTCCTTCTTGGAGCTGTCGATATCGTCCCGCTGAGAAGTCAGGAAATTATATCGCTCACTGACACGTTCATATTCTTCAATAGCGCCAAGGTTCGGAGTTCCCAGTGCGCCCAGCTGACGGCGAAGATCTGCGATCTCCTTATTGGTCTTCTGAAGGCTTTCCAGCGGCTGACGGATCTCCTGCGCGGAAGTATAGCTGAGTTCATAGTTGTCCCAGAGCTTGTCGAGCAGCTGTTTTTCCTCCATGTCCGCCGCAATCTTTTTCTGTTCCAGTTTCGCAACCGAACGCTCCAGATTCAGCAGTTCCTTATTGGAATCCTGAACGTTGCGGTCCGTCTGGTTCCTTTTGCCCTCCAGATCCATCTTGGTATCGACGATCTTCTTGATCTCGTCCTTCCAGTGATCCAGACGCTGCTGCAAAGTGCTGTTTTTCTTCTCCAGCGAATCCAGCTGCTGTTTCATGCCGGCCACTCTCAGCTCCTCGTTCTCAATGGCGTTGCGGCGGGACTCACTGTCTCCCGTAATCGCCTGCAGAAGAGCTTTCAGCTGACTGATAGCGGATGATGTTGCACTGGACTTTGAAACGTTGGAAGTGATCATATTCTGTATGCTGATCTGATCTTCCACCGCCATGGAACGTTGATACTGCACGGACTGAAGCTCCGAAGTGGCTTCATCCAGTTCCTTTGTATTCTTGAGGATACTGTTCTCGATAACGACCTTGTCCTGTTTCAGTCTCTCCAGCTCATTGGCTCTGGAGAGCATGCCGGCATTCCGGACGTAGCTTCCGCCGGTCATGGAGCCGCCAGCATTGATCAGCTGACCATCCAGTGTAACGATGCGCAGACGGTTGCTGTTGTTTTTGGACATGCGGATCGCATCCGCAAGAGTCTGTGCAACGACGGTACGTCCGAGCAGATTTGCAATGATCCCGTCATACTGTTTGTCAAAAGAGACCAGATCATATGCCAGTCCCACAAATCCCTTTTCCTCCGTCGGAAGATCCTTCAGAACGTTGCCGCGGATCACATCGATGGGAAGGAACGTGGCGCGACCGGCATCTTCTCTTTTCAGAAGCTCAATGGCACTTCGTCCGTCATTCTGTGTGCTGACAACGATATTCTGCATCGCACCGCCCATGGCGGTTTCAATGGCAAGAGCATACTGGTCCTCTGCCTTGATCAGGCTGGCCACCGGTCCGTGAATGCCCTTCAGGACCTTATGGGATGCCTCCTTCATAACCGTACGTACGGCATTGGAGTAGCCCTGAAATTCCTTCTCCATGGCGGAAAGGAGCTGGATCCGGGAATCCATGCTGCGGGATTCCACTTGAAGAGAAGTCTGTTTCTTCTGGAGTGAATCTACCGTTGCCTGCCGGGACTGGATCTTCATATCACATCCGCGGATGATATTATTCGCGGAATCCAGTTTTTCCTGATTCCCGATATTCTCCGCTTCAAGATCACGGATCAGCTTTTCATTGTTGTCGATCTGCTCGCAGATCTCCGTTGCACGCTGTTCGGAATTGGAGATATCGCCTTTCATCCGCTCAATGCTGGCAAAGGCATTACGGATATTCGTGTCGATAACAGCCCGTTCCGCATCATTGGCGGAGATATCATTCTGGACCTGAGAAAGCTTCTCGCGCGCATCATCAGCTTCCACATCCTTCTGATGCATACGTTCCAGAAGGCTGTCCGAAGAGGCATACAGAGCATCCAGTTCCGCGTGAGCCTGAGCCAGTTTCTCCTTGGCTTCCTCGTAACTGCTGTTGACTGCGTCGCTGTTGTCACGCAGTTTATCCAGAGATGCCATCCATGCAGAGATCTCCTTGACGCGCAGCACATCATGGATCTGAAGATATTTTTTTGCAACTTCCGACTGACGTCTCAGCGGCTCAACCTGAAGTTCAAGCTCTTCGATCTTATCGTTGACACGAACCAGATTCTCCTCAGTCTTCTGCAGTTTTCTCTCTGCGTCTTCCTTGCGGTAGCGGAACCGGGAGATCCCGGCAGCTTCCTCCATCACCTCACGGCGGTCTGCGGATTTGTTGGAAATGATCTCGCTGATCCTGCCCTGGCCGATAACGGAATATCCGTCTCGTCCGAGACCGGTATCCATCAGCAGTGAGTTGACGTCCTTTAAACGCACCTGTTCCTTGTTGATGTAGTATTCGCTGTCACCGCTTCGGTAGTATCGTCTGGAAATGGAAACTTCGGTGGTATCCAGATCGAACAGATGATCGGAATTATCCAGCAGCAGAGTAACCTGGGCATAGCTCAATGGCGTACGTTTCTCCGTGCCTCCAAAAATGACGTCTTCCATTTTGGACCCGCGCAGAGTCTTCGTACGCTGTTCACCCATTACCCATAATATTGCATCGGAAATATTGGATTTTCCGGAACCGTTCGGTCCGACAATACCGGTAATATTATTCTCAAATGTCAAAGTAGTTTTTTCAGGAAATGATTTGAATCCCTGAATTTCCAATGCTTTCAGATACAAATGTAAAAGCTCCTCTAAATAAAATGTTTAATTAATTAAATATACTATTTTTTCATCCTTTTTGCAACGGAACGACCACATCCCATTCCGAAACCTGATCATCCGGAACAACACGGAAAACCGTATCAGGAAAAGATCGTTCCAGATACTCCAGATTGCATCTGCGGTTGCCAGTCATCTTTGATACAAAAGAAGATGCGACATGAAGTTCCACATGGTCGGACAGACCGCTGTTTCGAAGGATCGTTTCCGCTCTGTTCCTCATGATCCGGGAATAGACCAGTTCACCAAAAGAAGGGTGATACGCCCCTCCCGCGGCAATGCCGCCGGACAGATCATCACTGGGATTAAGACCCAGTCGGATGATGGGGATCTGTTTTTCCTGAAATAATGGTACGATCCGGCTACATAAGCTTACAGCATCCTCCACCGTATGTTCGTTATACTTCCCTGCCTGCCAAAGATCATACAGAGGAGTATCCCGGATGATCACAGTGGGATAGATCCGCACGCCATCCGGTTCAAGATCCGCAAGTTTGACGGCTGTCATAAGATCTTTTTCCGGGTCCGATCCCGGAAGACCGGTCATCATCTGAAGAATAAACCGAAACCCATGTTCCCGGATCCGACGTACGGCTTCGGCGACATCTTCTGAAGTATGTCCTCTTCCGGAACGTTGCAGGACATCATCCTCCATGGACTGACACCCCAGTTCGATCGTATCAACGCCAAACTCCCGCAGCGTCTGCAGGTTGTCCGAAAAGATCGCATCCGGTCTGGTGGAACACCTTATGGAACGGATCCATCCGGATTTTCTGTATGGCTGAACGACGGAAAGAAGTTCTCTCTGGACATTCTCCGGGATCGCCGTGAAACTTCCTCCGTAAAATGCAAGTTCATAGGGGTCGGAATCACAGTTCATATCCGTGCGGCAGCCCGCACTTTCCAGCTCATCCTTCACCATCTCCACAGTCACGGAATAATCCTGACCGGTGATGGCATTCTGATTGCAGAACACACAGTGATGAGGACATCCTAGATGAGGAATGAAGACCGGGAGGATCCTTTTTCGAGGAATCATGACTGCACCCGTTCCATGGCGTCTCTGGCGGCAAGCTGTTCCGCTTCTTTCTTCGTTCTGCCGGTACCCTCACCGTACACTTTTCCGTCGATGAGCACGCAAAACGTAAACCGCTTGTTATGATCGGGACCGGATTCGGAGACCTGCCGGTATTCGATGGTCTTGCCCGGAGTCTTCTGTACTTGCTCCTGCAGGAGAGTTTTCCAGTCTCCTGTCGGTGCCGTATAATCGATCTCGCTGGTAAGCACGAAATCCGAAATGAAAGATTTTGCCGGAGCATATCCTCCGTCAAGATAGATGGCTGCGATCAATGCCTCCACAGCATCCGAAAGGATGGATGGGCGATCACGGCCTCCGGTGGATTCCTCCCCTTTTCCCAGGCGGATATAGGAACCGAGATCCAGTTTTTTTGCCACTTCATATAATGCCGTCTCGCAGACAAGTTCCGACCGGAATTTAGACATATTGCCTTCCGGGATCTCCGGTCGCTTGTTGTACAGATACTCTGCCGTGACCTGGCCCAGAATGGAATCGCCCAGAAATTCGAGACGTTCATTGTCTCCAAGGCCGAGTTTTCTGTTCTCGTTGGCGAAGGAACTGTGAGTCAGCGCGTGTTCCAGCAGTTTCTGATCTCTGAATTGATACCCGAGACGTTCCTGTAGATCCTGCATATCAGCCCTCAGCACTGTCGATCTTCAGCAGATCGATGTTTTCTTTAACCGCATCTGTGAAACCGGACTCCGAAAATACCTTTGCCTGACGGATCGCGGCAAAGATGGCGTTCGCCTTGGAAGAACCGTGCGCCTTGATGACCGGTTTGGAAATTCCGAGGAAAGCAGTGCCGCCGATCTCATCGGCATCCATGGCTTTCTTCATCTCTTTCAGTCCGTCTTTTACAAGCAGTGCCCCGATCTTCGTCTTCAGACTCTTCATCAGGGATTTCTTGATCATGCCGGACATCATTTTCGCGACGCCTTCCGTTGTCTTCAGAAGAATGTTGCCGGTAAACCCGTCCGTCACGACCACGTCCACCATATCCTTGTACACGCCGGAAGCTTCCACATTACCGACGAAATTGATCCGTCCGGCATCTCCGGCCTCTTTCAGCAGAGCGAAAGTCTCATGGCGAAGAGCATCCCCTTTGGAATCTTCCGTACCGACGTTCAGAAGACCGATTCGGGGGTTGTCGATATGAAGGATCTTCTTGGCATAGAAGCTGCCCATATAGGCAAACTGGAGGAGATATTCGGGTGTGCATTCCACATTGGCCCCGCAGTCGATGAGCAGGGTGCCTTTTTCCCCTACGGGAAGAGCCGGAGCCATGGCAGCTCTGCGGATACCGCGGATACGCTTGACGATCAGAGTCGCGCCGGTAAGAAGTGCGCCGGTGCTTCCGGCAGAAACGACGGCATCTCCTTCGCCATCGCGGAGAAGATTCAGCGCCACGGTCATGGATGCGTCCTTTTTGCGTCGTGTCGCAGTGCTGGGATCATCTTCCATGGTGATCACCTCACGGGCATCGACCACCTTAAGATCCGTTGCTCCTTCCGCTGCAAGACAGCGCTGCACTTCCTCTTTTTTTCCTACCAGTACCACATCGACATCCAGTTCTTTCGATGCCCGTACCGCACCTTTTACGATCTCTTCCGGTGCGTTATCGCCACCCATTGCGTCAATAATTACTCGCATATCCGAAAAACCTCCTTGTTTTTAATCGAGCTGATTGTTTCAAGCGCGCGTTTGGATAATTCCAGATTTTTATTTCTTTTCCCCTTAACACGGTAACCGAGGGGATCTATGATACCAAAATTGATATTCATCGGCTGAAAGGGTCCGATACTTCCGTCGGAGATATAAGCTGCCAGAGCACCGATCGCGGTCGAGGACGGAAAATCCGCCGGTTCCAGTCCCAGTATATCCGCAGCAGTCTCGATTCCTGTCAGCATTCCGGATGCGGCAGATTCGATGTATCCTTCCACGCCGGTCATCTGTCCGGCAAAACGTATCCGCGGGTCGATGATCAGACGGTAATACCGATCCAGATGACCCGGAGAATCGAGATAAGTATTGCGGTGCATTACACCGTATCGGACAAACTCGGCATTTTTCAGCGCCGGGATCATGGAAAAGATCCTTTTCTGTTCCGGCCAGGTCAGATGAGTCTGAAAGCCGACAAGATTGTACAGTGTCCCGGAAAGATTATCCTTTCGAAGCTGTACTATGGCGTATGCTTCCTTTCCGGTATGCGGATCTGTCAGTCCAACCGGTTTCATCGGACCGAACCGAAGTGTGTCTTCCCCTCTTCGCGCCATTACTTCCACGGGCATGCAGCCTTCAAAGACCTTGCTGTCTTCAAAACCGTGGGTCTCTGCCTCTTTGGCACTGACAAGTTCCCGGATGAATTCCTTGTATTCCTGTTCGTTCATCGGACAGTTGATATAGTCCGGTGTCCCCTTGTCATAGCGGGAAGCCAGAAATGCCGAAGTCATGTCAATGGATTCCGCCGAAACGATGGGTGCAACCGCATCGAAAAAGTGAAGGGAGAATTCCGGACAGAGATCCTGTATCTTCTCAGCCAGCGGATCACTGGTCAGAGGGCCGGAGGCAATAATGACATTCCCCTCCGGGATCTCGGTCATCTCACGATGTTCCACTGTGATATACGGATCGTTCTCCAGATGTTCCGTGATATAACGTGAAAATCTTTCCCGGTCTACAGCAAGAGCACCGCCTGCGGGCACTTTTGTCGCGTCCGCGCTCTCCATGATCAGAGAACCCAACTGGCGCATCTCTTCCTTCAGCAGTCCGACTGCATTGCTCAGTTCATTGGAACGAAGAGAATTGGAGCAAACCAGTTCCGCAAATAGCGGGGACTGGTGTGCCTGTGTATAATGATCCGGTTTCATATCGACCAGTGTTACCGGAATATGACGCCGGGCAAGCTGCCAGGCACATTCGGATCCGGCCAGGCCAGCCCCTATGATGATGGTGTCATTTGTCATAATTCTGAATAGTTCTCCAGAAATGTCCATAGGGCGGCATGGCTGCCGCCCTGTTATTTGTTACTTGCTGCCCTTTCTGGTTCCAGAGGAACGCCTCTTAGTTTCGGTCTTGGAGGAAGATGCGCTTTTTCTTCTTTTGAAAGCACGGTCTTCCATAGGAACAAAGCTGGGGCATAATTCATTTTCGCACATCGGTTTTCTGCGCCCGCGTCCGTTTTTCTTGAACAGCGTCTTGCCGCAGTCCGGACATACTTCCGCCGTGGGAACGTCCCAGGTCATGAAACCGCAATCCTGTCCCCGTTCACATCCGTAATAGGTGTATCCGTTGCGTGATTTCTTCTTCAGGATACGGCTGTCGCATTTCGGACATTTTCCCGGTGTCTCTACCACCAGAGGCTTGGTAAACGTACAGGTGGGATAATTGGGACAAGCCAGGAATTTTCCGAATTTACCGTTTTTGATAACGAGATTGGAGCCGCAGATCTCACATTTTTCCTCTGTGACTTCATCGGGCACCTTGATTCGTTCGCCCTGCATCGCCTCTTCCGCGGACTTCAGTTCACGGTCGAATTCGTCATAGAATTCCGTGAGGACTTCATGCCATTCTTTCGTGCCGTTTTCGATCTCGTCCAGATTCTCTTCCATATGAGCGGTGAATTTCAGATCCACGATATCCGAGAAACGCTCATCCATGAGTTCAGTCACTACCACGCCGAGATTTGTCGGCTTCAGATACTTTCCGTCCTTCTCCACATACTCCTTCGTGGTGATGTTGGAAATAATCGGAGCATAAGTCGACGGTCTTCCGATGCCGTTCTCTTCCAGCGCCCGGATAAGAGATGCTTCGGTATAGCGGGAAGGTGGCTGAGTGAACTGCTGATCCGGGATCATGCGGTCCAGGAACACTTCCTGTCCCTTGGTGAGTTTCGGAAGAGGATACTTCGGTGCATTTTCGTCTTCCTCTCTGGAATCCGCGGACAGAACAGTATAACCGGGGAACTTCAGTTCCGAATAACTGGATTTGAAAAGATGACCGGCCGAGATGATATCCGTGGCCACATTGTCATACGTGGCATTTGCCATCTGAGAAGCGGTGAACCGTTCCCAGATCAGACGGTAAAGACGGTACTGATCATTATTCAGATCCTTTTTTGCCTCCTCCGGCGTCAGGAATACGTCCGTTGGACGAATGGCCTCATGCGCATCCTGTGCACCGGCTTTGGACTTGTAGGTCCTCGGACCGGAGTAGTAATCATCCCCGTATCTCTGATGAATGAACGCAGCCGCGGCATTCAGTGCATCCTGCGAAAGGCGGAGAGAATCGGTTCTCATATAGGTAATAAGACCGGTAGTCCCCCTGCCGCTGACGGCAACGCCCTCATACAGCTGCTGCGCAATGGACATCGTGCGGCGGGGCGTCATGCCCAGTCTGCGGGATGCCTCCTGCTGCAAAGTGGAAGTAATGAACGGCGGGGCCGGGCTTCTCTTCTTTACACTGCGTTTCTGGCTTTCCACCAGGAACGGCTGTCCCTTGATCTCGGAAAGGACATGATTGACTTCCTCTTCCGAATGAAGCTCCTTCTTTTTGCCGTTGGTACCGTAATAACGCGCAGTAAAAGCGGTTTCCGGAGAACCGCAATTGAGAGCGGCATCCAGATTCCAGTATTCCTGCGGAACAAAATCATTGATCTCTTTCTCCCGTTCCACGACCATCTTTGTGGCGACGGACTGAACACGACCGGCGGACAGTCCGCGGCGGATCGTCTTCCAGAGGAGCGGAGATACTTTATAGCCCACGATCCGGTCCAAAATACGACGGGTCTGCTGTGCATTCACAAGATCGATATCGATATCACGGGGCTTATCAATGCTGTCGGTAACGACTTTCTTCGTGATCTCATTGAAAGTGACTCGCTTTGCTTTCTCATCTTCCAGATTGAGAAGCTCCTTAAGATGCCAGGAAATCGCTTCGCCTTCCCGGTCCGGGTCGGTTGCGAGATATACGATGTCAGCATTTTTCGACCGTTTACGAAGGTCGGAGATCACATCCGCTCTTCCCTTGACCGGAATATAATGCGGCTCGAAATTATTCTCAATATCCACACCCAGCTTGCTCTTAGGCAGATCACGAAGGTGTCCCATGGAAGCGACTACCTTATAATCACTTCCAAGATAACGCTCTATGGTTTTTGCTTTTGCTGGTGATTCCACAATTACCAGCTTGCTACCGGCTTTTGCCATGAATGATCCTCTCTTCTGTGTATTCGATAAAACAGGCCCCACAAAATGTAGGTGTCCATCAGTACTTTCAGTCACAAAATATAATTGGTAAGATTTTTGTTGTCAACTTTTTTTTGCAAAGAAACGCTTTTTCCGTATCATAATACGGAACGCGACATCTCCCACATTAATATAGACGCGGCAGAAGCAGCATTCAGAGACTCCGATTCCGGATTCATGGGAATGATCACCGTTTTGTCACAGAAACGAAGCATCGATTCCGAAATGCCGTGCCCTTCACTGCCGATGACGATGGAAGAATCCTTCAGGTCCAGTTTGCGAATATCTTCGGAATCGTCCGTAAGAGCAGCGCCGAACACCGGTCTTTCCACGACAAGGGAAAGCTCCTCTGTATCTTTAACCGTAATGACATTCTGACGGAAGATCGCACCCATGGTAGCCCGCACCGTACGGGGATGGTACAGATCCGCACAGTCCCCACACAGGATCACGGCAGGGATCATCATGGCATTGGCGCAGCGAATGATCGTTCCCACATTCCCGGGATCCTGAACATTCTCCAGGATTACCGCACGGCGGACCGTCCCGTCCGCTGCAGAAGGGATCCGGACCGAAAACAGCGGGCCGGGGCTGTTTTTCAGCGGAGAAACATAATCAAACAGATCCCCGGGCAATATCGTCTGGTCCGGGAGATCTTCAAAACCGGATTCCGGAGTTTCCTTCCAGAACACAGATGTCACCGTCCGCCCTGCTTCCAGAGCCTCCCGCAGCAGTTTGATGCCGTCACAGAGAAATACCCCCTGTTCCTTGCGGGCGGAAGAATCTCTGGACAGCAGTCTGAGATTTTGAATTATTGGATTTCTTCTTGAAGTGATATATTCCATAAGCTACCATCAAATTGAACGACGGAACGAAAAGGACCCGTCCCGTCGATGTAATGCATTCAACCTATAATATAATTATCATCACGATGAATGCCTGTCAAATCATTTTTCTTTCTTATCCGCTTGTGCATCACAGTAGACGCAGCGGTATATGCCGTGTTCCCGGTCTGTCAGACGGAACACATGGGAGATCTCCTGTTCCACAGAAGTGATGCATCGCGGATTGCGGCAGAAGATCACATCGATCAGTGTCTCCGGAAGAGCAGGATGCATCTTTTTGACACGTTGCCCGTCCTTGATGATATTCACCGTGATCCTCGGATCGATATAGCCAAGGATCTCATAATTGATCTTGATCTCCTCGTTTACTTTCAGGATGTCCTTTTTTCCGCACTTTCCGCTGGGAGCGTTTTTGATGAGCGCCACTTCACACTCCAGGCGGTCCAGTTTCATCTTGCTGTACAATTCCATCCCGCGGCCTGCAGGAATATGATCGATCACAACACCGTTTACTATGGTACCTATAATCATCTTACTGCACCTCCAGCAATTTCAGGATCAGAGCCATACGAATGAACTTACCGTATAATGTCTGTCGGAAATAAACCGCACGGGGATCACTATCCACAGAAACGGAGATCTCATTAACACGGGGAAGCGGATGAAGGATCTTCATCGTCTTCTTTGCGGTAACCAGTTTCTGCGGAGTCAGGATGTAGCGGTTTTTCAGTCGGATATAATCGGCTTCGTTAAAGAAACGTTCTCTCTGAACTCGGGTCATATACAGAATATCCAGTTCCGGAATCACCGATTCCAGATCTTCCGTTTCCATGTATTCGATATTCTTGGGATCCAGATACTGATCTTTCACATAGTCGGGAACTTTAAGTTCATCCGGAGAGATCAGAATGAACTTCACATTAGTATAACGGGAAAGCGCGGCAATAAGAGAATGGACAGTGCGTCCGAACTTCAGGTCACCGCAGAGGCCAACGGTGAGATTATCAAAGGTTCCGCATTCCTTGTAAATCGTCAGAAGATCCGTCAGTGTCTGCGTCGGATGATTATGTCCGCCGTCACCGGCATTGATAATGGGGACCGAGGCTTTCATGGACGCGACCAGAGGGGCACCTTCTTTCGGATGCCGCATGGCAATGATATCCGCATAGTTGCTGACGATGATTGCCGTATCGGATACGCTCTCCCCTTTTGCTGCGGAAGAACTGTTTGCCTCAGAGAATCCGAGGCAGTTTCCTCCCAGCTCATACATCGCTGCTTCAAAGGAAAGGCGGGTACGGGTGGAGGGCTCATAGAACAGTGTCGCCAGTTTCTTGCCTTTACAGATCTCACTGTACTTTTCCGGATGATCCATGATGTCACATGCAGTGCCGATCAGATCATCGATCTCTTCCTTGGAAAGATCCAGAATGTCAATCAAACTTCTCATTTCACTTCTCCTATCCAGCTTTCATCCGACGGATTCGACCGGAAACGAAGAAGCGCATCTCGGTCATTCTCTTCGATATAACCGGTTTTTACCGCCACATCAATCACAGTATCAAAATTCGTAATGCTGATATTCTTCACATCGGCTTCTTTCAGGCGATCCAGCCCCTTCTGCATGCCGTAGGTGAAAATACTCACGATTCCGAGGACATCCGCTCCTGCTTCTCTCAGCGCATTAACGACTTCAATGGCGCTCCCGCCGGTGGAGATCAGATCTTCCACCACGACGACTTTCGCATTTTCCGGAAGCCGGCCTTCGATACGGTTCTGGCGCCCGTGATCCTTGTTTCCGGAACGCACATAGCCCATGGGCATATGAAGAAGATGTCCGGCGATCGCCGCATGTGCAATACCGGCAGTGCTCGTACCCATCAGCACTTCACATTCCGGATACTCACTCATGACGGTATCCGCAATGGCCTGCTCCACAACATCTCTGACCTCGGGGGCGGTCAGGATCAGGCGGTTATCACAGTAGATAGGGCTTTTGATTCCGCTTGCCCAGGTAAACGGATCCTTGGGGCGAAGGAAAACCGCTCCGATGGACAGCAGGCCTTCCGCTACTTTTTCGGAAACACTCATTTTATTACCTCCATATATCTCAAGTTCAGATCAATTGATGTTCAGAAACTCCGCACAGCAACGGCTGTAGGCAGCGACAGGATTATCCGCCTGTGTTATGGGCCGGCCTACCACGATGTAATCCGATCCCAGTTCCCTTGCCTTTGCGGGAGTCGTAACACGGACCTGATCTCCTTTCTCCCCGTCCGCAAAACGGACACCCGGAGTAACAGTTATGAAATCTCTTCCGCAGTGTTCCTTGACGAATCCAGCTTCCAGCGGAGAGCATACCACGCCGTCGAGGCCGGCAGATCTTGCATTTTCCGCATAATGACGGACTACATCCTGCAGCGGTTCACGGATCAGGAGATCACGATTCATGATCTCCTCACTGGTGCTGGTAAGCTGCGTTACCGCAATAAGAAGCGGTCTGGAACCATCCTCTCTCGTAAGGCCCTTTAGTGCTGCTTCCATCATGGGGATCGTTCCGGCAGCATGGACATTGCACATATCCACATTCAGCGAGGAAAGCACCTTCATGGATTTCATTACCGTATTGGGAATGTCATGCAGTTTGAGATCCAGAAAGACCGAATGGCCTCTCTCCTTGAGTTTTCGAACCATCTGCGGACCTTCCGCGTAATACAGTTCCATGCCGATTTTTACGTAGGGTTTTCTGCCGGTAAACTGATCCAGAAATTCAAGACAGGTCTTTCCGTCCGCAAAATCACAGGCAATTATTACATCTTTAGCCATGATGAGCCTCCCCTATTACAGATTGCAGTTCCGTGATACCGTACTGCTCCATGGTCCTGGGCAGTTCCTGCACGATATCTCTGCAGGCATATGGAGATACCAGATTTGCAGCACCGATCTCCACGGCACTTGCCCCGGCAAACATCATTTCCAGTACATCTTCCGCAGAGCTGATCCCTCCAACACCGATCACGGGGATCTGAACGGCTTCATACACCTGATACACCATACGGACGGCAACCGGAAAGATTCCTTTTCCGGAATAGCCTCCGGTCTTATTGGCCAGCAGAGGTTTTCTGCTGTTGAGATCGATTCGCATGCCCATCAGAGTATTGATCAGGGTCAGTCCGTCCGCACCGGCATCCTCACAGGCTATTGCCATGGAAGAGATGTCCGTGATGTTCGGGGTCAGTTTGATAAAGACCGGTTTTGTCGTTACCTGTTTCACCGCCCGGACCACTTCCGATGCACAGTCGGGATCCGTTCCGAAGGACATGCCGCCATGCTTTACGTTTGGGCAGCTGATATTGATCTCCAGTATGGAGACCTCTGGCTCACGCTCCAGCTTATCACAGCATTCCACATACTCATCAACGGAAAAACCGCTTACATTCGCGATGATCGGTTTCCGGAAGCACTGCCTCAGTTTCGGGATCTCCTCATGGATCACCTTGTCCACACCGGGATTCTGCAGCCCCACGGCATTGAGCATGCCAGCCGGGCACTCCGCGATACGCGGCTGAGGGTTTCCGTACCGTTCCTCACGGGTAAGTCCCTTGATCACCACCGCTCCCAGCATATTGATATCGTAAAAATCGGCAAACTCATAGCCGAAGGCAAATGTACCGCTGGCGGGGATCACAGGATTGTCCAGTTCGATATTACCCAGTCTGACTCTCGTATTTACCATACCAGATCCTCCATTCCGAATACCGGTCCGTCCTTGCAGACCCGTTTCGTGCCTTTGTTCGTCATGATGGAGCACCCCATGCAGGCACCGAAACCGCAGCCCATGCGGGCCTCAAAGGAAAACTGTCCGTCGGCAGTGATCTTCTCACTGACTGCCTTCATCATGGGAACCGGGCCGCAGCAGTAGACGAAACTGTATTTTTCCGGAATCTCGAGAGCATCCGTCACGAGACCAGGGATCCCGCGGGAGCCGTCTTCCGTCGTGATGATCACGTTGCAGCCCATGGACTGAAGTTCATCCGCCATTACGACATGATCTGCATTGACAAACCCCATTATGACAGTGGGAAGAATCCCTTTCTGTACCAGGTGTTCCGCCAGACAGTACATGGGAGAAACCCCGCTTCCTCCGGCAACAAGCAGCGGATGACTGCCTGCAGCATTCATATCAAACCCGTTTCCGAGACCGGTGAGGACATCCAGAGAATCCCCCTGTTTCAGTCCGGTCATGGCTTCCGTTCCGTGCCCGGCGTTCTTGTACATGATACGAAATTCTTCAGAATTCCAGGTCATGACGGAAAAAGGACGGCGCAGAAAGTATCCGGGAACGGACACATTGACGAACTGTCCCGGAGTCCGGAATGCGGTCGTATTGCCGGACAGCGTTAGAACAAAGGTGTCCGGTGACACTCTGCGGTTATCGATGATTGTATACTGATCCTGTCTCATTCATTCAAATCCTTATTACTGATCTTCCCATACGAGATTTCCGCCGGCAAACGTTAGTTTGCAGCGTCCACAGACTTTTCTTCCGGCAAAGGGCGTGCTTCTTCCCTTGGTCAGGAATTCTTCGGGATCTATCACATACTCCTGGTTCAGGTCATACACCGTGAAGTCCGCAGGTTTTCCAATCTCGAAGGACTTCTTGATTCCAAACCGTTTCTGCGGATTGACAGTCAGCGGGTTCAGGATCTCTTCCAGACGGAACAGACCGGATCTTACAAGTTCCGTGTACAGAACAGGAAATGCTGTTTCCAGACCCACGACACCCATCGCGCTCTTCTCCAGACCTCTGGATTTTTCCTCCGCGGAATGAGGCGCATGATCTGTCGCGATCATCTCAATGGTCCCGTCTTTCAATCCTCTGCGAAGAGCCTCGCGGTCTTCTGAAGACCGGATGGGAGGATTCATTTTAAATCTTCCGTCTTCCTGCAGATCGTCCTCGGTCAGGACAAGATAATGAGGCGCGGTCTCACAGGAGATATTCAGGCCCTCCGACTTTGCTTTGCGGATCAGTTCCACGCTCTCCTTGGTGGAGATATGACAGACATGATACCCGCAGCCAGTCTGGCGAACGAGCTCGATATCCCGTTCGATCTGTTTCCATTCGCTCTCCGAGCAGATCCCCCGGTGTCCATGTTCCCTTGCGTATTTCCCGTCATGGATATATCCGCCTCGAAGCAGAGTGTTGTCTTCGCAGTGCGCGACGATCAGTTTATTCAGTCCGCGGGCTCTGGTCATGGCCTGTTTCATCATCCCGTCGCTCTGGACGCCGTGTCCGTCATCGGAAAATGCAACGACGCCGGATGCCATTCCATCCAGATCCGCCAGCTGCTCGCCCTTTTCATCCACTGTAATACTTCCATAGGGCAGGACCTGGATACAGGCATCCTTCCGGATGATATTCCACTGTTCCTCCAGATGTTCCGCGCTGTCCGGAACAGGATTCAGATTCGGCATGGTACATACCGTTGTATAGCCGCCTCTGGCGCCGGATCTGGAACCGGAAAAGATCGTCTCCTTATAAGAAAAACCCGGCTCACGAAAATGTACATGTACATCAGTGAAACCGGGAAACAAACAACAATCATCCAGAGAAATAACTCTGGCATCCATGTGATCTTCCATATTGGCGGAAAGAGAAACAACGACTCCGTCCTCAATCAGAACATTTGTCTTTTTGTGAAATTCGGAATCCGGCAGAAAAACGCCAGCAACGAGATATTTCATCTGCAGTTACCTTTCTATTCCTCAGGGTCCTATCCGCTAAAACTCTGTTTTATTCTTATTATATTATACTCAAATCTATAACAAATGGAATTCGACAACATTCCCAAGCTTTCGGCGAAAACGAATCCGATTATTTGGCGCTTTAGACTATCTCTATCCACGACATCCTGTTGTTCCGCGGTTTCAATCACGCAAAATATTGTGGAATAATTATCAGTATTCGCGCTAAAACCCCGGTTGTAACCTGTTTGCCACTTTAATTTGGTAAATTATTGAATATTTTTACCGTGAATCTCCCCTTATTTGTCTATAATCCACCTTGACCCATCTCCGAAGGGGTGTTATCATAACAAACAATCAACTGAATATTGCAATTAAAAGATAGAGGCGCAATTGTCATCAGTAATATGATCGGAAAGCTTTCGCAGAGCGTTGGTCATATGAAAGGGGCTGTTGCCGAAGTGAAGGACAAGCGAATCTTTTGCTGGGCAGTCGGATAAGATCCGGCTGACTGTCGCATTGGCGGAGAGCTATAATTAATTGATAATTCTGTAAACAACGAATTGTTATGTCTTGCCGATGCCGCTGCATCGGTTTTTTCATATCTGTAGATTGCAGTAGTTGAAAATCATTATTTGGAGGAAAAACCCATGACAACCAATCCCATTTTCCGCGGCGTAGCAACCGCACTGGTCACACCCACCACCGCTGACGGAGTCGATTATGAGGCTCTCGGACGCCTTATCGACTGGCAGATCGAAGAAGGCATCAACGCCCTGGTCATTGCCGGCACCACTGGAGAAGGCTCTACCCTTTCCGTGGAAGAGCACAAGGAAGTGATCCGTTTTTCCGTACAGCGCGTTAATCACCGCATCCCCGTGATCGGAGGAACCGGATCCAATGATACTGCCACTGCTATCGAACTGACCAAAAGTGCCTGCGAAGACGGCGTCGATGCATGTCTCGTAGTTACCCCCTATTATAACAAAGCAACTCAGAACGGTCTGATTGCCATGTACAAGGCCATCGCCGATGCATCTACAAAACCCATTATCATGTACAATGTTCCTTCCCGTACCGGCGTAAACATTGAACCGTCCACCTATGCCGCTCTGGCCGGATATCCGAATATCGCTGCCATCAAGGAAGCAAACGGCAACATCTCCAAGATCGTGGAAGCCGCCGGTGTTATCGGCGATCAGCTGGACATGTATTCCGGTAATGACGATCAGGTCGTTCCCATCCTGTCCATGGGCGGCACCGGAGTGATCTCCGTGGTCTCCAATGTGGCACCCCGCCGCACCGTAGAGATGTGCGATCGTTACTTCGCCGGCGATGTTGCCGGAGCCGCTGAGATCCAGTGTGAACTGTTTCCTCTGATCCGCGCCCTGTTCTGCGAAGTGAATCCGATCCCTGTGAAAGCCGCCATGGCAGCAATGGGATTCTGTGAAAACTATCTTCGTATGCCTCTGTGCACCATGTCCGAAGCAAATGAGAACGCAATGCTTCAGATCATGCGTGACATGGGTATCCTTCAGTGATATTATCTTAAAAAGAATCATCTTACTGTCCATGCCGGGATTTTTGATTCCGGCATGGACTGTTCATAACGTTATAACAATCAAAGAGGAGAACGAATTATGAGACTGATCGTGACCGCCTGCACCGGGCATATGGGTGCTATTGTCTGTGATCTGATCGAGCAGGGTTTTGAGAACCATTCACTGGCCGCTAAAACCAGCCGTCAGTGTGAGGAAAACGGTGTGGATCGCTGCTACAGAAATGTGAATGATTTTGACGGAGAAGCCGACTGCCTCGTTGATTTTTCCAATCATGAAGCCATTGGCGAGATCCTTGATTACTGCGTCCGCCGTAATCTTCCCGCCGTGATCGGCACTACCGGCTTCACCGAAGAGGAGATGGCACTGATCCAGGAAGCTTCCAAGAAGATTCCCCTGTTCCAGTCCGCCAACATGTCAGTGGGTATCGCACTTCTCCGCAAGCTTGCCAAACAGACGGCTGCCATGTTCCCGGATGCTGACATCGAGATCGTGGAAAAACATCATAACCGCAAGCTGGATGCTCCCAGCGGCACTGCCCTTCTTCTGGCAGACAGCATCGCGGAAGTCCGTGAGAACGCAGTATTCGTGGAAGGCCGCAGCGGTCATGCCAAACGCACGCCGGAGGATATCGGTATCCACGCCATCCGTATCGGAAACGAAGTCGGCACGCACGAAATACTCTTTGGAAACGGAAATGAGACCATCACTCTGAAGCATGAAGCGGAAAACCGTGCACTGTTTGCACAGGGAGCATTAAAAGCCGCATCCTTCCTGGAAGGAAAAGAACCCGGTTTTTACAACATGGATGATATGGTTTAAAGGAGAAACATCATGGATGCACAGGAAATTATAAATATTATCGCGACATCGGAAAAAAAGACTCCGGTCAAATGCTATATCAGGGAAAAGGAAGCCGTTGACTACGGCAGCTCCAAAGTATTCGGCGCCGGGGACAAAGTCGTATTCGGCGAATGGAACGAGCTGAAACCGATCCTGGAGGCAAATGCGGATAAGATCGATGATATCGTCATTGAGAACAACTGCCGCAACAGCGCCATTCCCATGCTGGATCTCAAGAACATCAATGCCCGTATCGAGCCGGGCGCCATTATCCGTGACAACGTGGAGATCGGAAACAACGCCGTGATCATGATGGGCGCCGTGATCAATATCGGTGCTGTCATCGGAGAAGGAACCATGATCGACATGGGCGCACTTCTCGGTGGAAGAGCCATAGTCAAAAACCACTGCCACATCGGTGCCAACGCCGTTCTTGCCGGCGTGGTAGAACCGGCATCCGCGACACCGGTCATCGTTGAAGATGATGTCATGGTCGGCGCCAATGCCGTGATTATCGAAGGTGTCCATGTCGGCAGAAATGCGGTGATCGCAGCCGGTGCCGTAGTACTGGAAGATGTCCCCGACAATGCTGTTGTCGCAGGATGTCCCGCCAAGATTATCAAGATGAAGGACGAGAAAACCACTCAGAAGACCGCCCTTATCGACGCACTTAGAACGCTGTAATCAACATCAACTGCAAAGGAGCCTTATTCACTGTGAGCATACGTGTAACGAAATTCGGCGGTACTTCCCTTGCCTCCGCTGAACAATTCCGCAAAGTAAAAGATATCATCATGAGTCATCCGGACCGCCGTTATGTGGTCGCATCGGCACCGGGCAAGCGCTTTTCCGAAGATATCAAGGTCACGGATCTGCTGAACAGCAGCTTCCGCCTGGCCGCATCCGGGGAAGACTTTCATCCGGTCCTTCAGAAGATCCATGATCGATTCTTCGACATCCTGACGGAATTGGAGATCTTAGACTTCCCTCTCGATGAGGAGATTGAGATCATTGCGGCACATCTGGGGACTTCCCCTAATGCCGATTATCTTGCCAGCCGTGGTGAATATCTGAACTCCAAAATCCTTGCAAGATTTCTGGGGTATACTTTTGTGGATCCAGCAGGACTGATCCTCTTTGATGACAACGGCAATCTGGACAGCACTGCCACACGAAATAAACTTGGCAGCAGACTGAGCGAAGTGGAACGGGCTGTCGTTGCGGGTTTCTACGGTTCCTATTATGACGGCACGGTCAAAACCTTCTCACGCGGCGGATCCGATATCACCGGCTCGCTTGTGGCCATGAGCGTGAAGGCAGACATTTATGAAAACTGGACCGATGTATCCGGTATGCTGGCAGCAGATCCCCGCATCGTTGAGGATCCCGCTCCTATCGAGTACATCAGTTATCAGGAACTGCGGGAGCTGTCCTATATGGGAGCATCCGTGCTTCATGAAGATGCGGTCTTCCCTGTCCGTGAATCCGGTATTCCGATCAACATCCGGAATACCAACCGTCCGGAGGATCCCGGTACCATGATCATGGCGAAGCTCAAACCGGAAATGTCCCGCAATACCGTTACCGGAATCGCGGGAAAAAAGGGCTTCAGCATCATTCAGATCGAGAAAGCTCTTATGAATAACGAGATCGGCTATGTGGCCAAGCTTCTCGGGATCCTGGCTAAATACGAGATCTCCTTTGATCATGTTCCCACCGGCATCGACACCGTTTCCGTCGTCGTTGACACGGACACGCTTCAGCCGGTAAAACGTGAAGTCATTCATGAGATCTTCACTGAGCTGGAACCGGATACGCTGTTTGTGGAAAACGGGATCTCACTGATCGCGGTAGTCGGACTTGGGATGATCCGTACCAAAGGTGTTGCCGCACGTACCCTGAAGGCGATATCGGATGCCGATATCAATATCCGGATGCTGGATCAGGGTTCCAGCGAGCTGAATATCATCCTCGGTGTGAACGACAATGATTATGAAAAAGCCATTCGCAGCATCTATCATGAGCTCTGGTCCTGAATAAATAACAGAAAAAATCCTCAGATCATTCATTTGATCTGAGGATTTTTTTATAAAGCGGTAATCATGGATTCTCCCTTTCGATGAATCCATACATAAAGACCGATGGTCAGCATAAGAAGCAGTCCCGAAACAAGATACAGATATAAAATGAGATCCGTATTCTCCGGAAGCCGCCGGAATACAACGGCTGCCACCAGAACAGACGCCCAGCTGATCAGCACGGCCAGACGAGTGGAAGTGTTTCGTCTTACCGCATTGCTCTCGCTTACCCAGTCAAGCTTCGGAAACAGGATGTTCAGCATCATTCCCAGTTCCGATGTAAACAAAACAAACAGAAACGGGACAAGAAGCACCAGAACACTGTGTTTCGGATCGCTATTTACCATAATGGCCAGCACGACAGAACACATCAGCTGGGGAATGACGGTGATTATCAGGTGAAGCAGGATCTTGCTGTTGATCAAAGCGCCTTCCGATACCGGAAGCGATCTCATCAGCCAGAGATTCTTTCCTTCCACGGAAATGGACGATGCAGAGATCGTATTGATCCCGATCATAATACACATGGCGATGATACCGACCACCGCCGGAATCGAGGTGCTGAACATCTGGACCTGCACAATGCGGTTCTGGAGCTGATCATAGTTCCAGATCATCAGCACAAAGCTGAGCAGGAGCAGAATGGAACCGATGCTGCTGTTCATGAAATAGGAACTGTTGCTCAGATACCGCCGAAACTCCTTTCTCAGCAGAGCGGCATTCAGCGAAGAAGCTTTCAGTGTCTTCTCATGATATGCTCTTGTTCTCCCCTGATTCTTCGTGCTGGATAGACTGCGGAAGCTTTTACCGAGCAGCAGGTAAACGACAGAAGCCAGAATTACCAGTATCAGGACAAGTATAAGGAATGATCCCGTGGAGCCGAGCGCAGCCTTTCCCATACAGACGAAAGGATAGGTAATGATCAGCATCCCGACATTCCCTTTCGACGCCCCATTCTGAAGCATCTGCATATAACTGGAAGCACGAATACAGATATTCAGAAAATAAACGACGAACAGGAAGGATACCGCAAAATTAATGATGTTGCGGATCCGCTTCGGCAGTCTGGTATTCAGCAGAGCCAGAAACCATCCAAGTACACAGCTGATGACCAGTGCCAGCAACGGAAATACGATCAGCGTCAGAAGATCCAGCAGGATCGGGACAGCGCCCGGATGATAGGTCTTCCAGTAAACAAGATAGAACGGAAGGATCGATACAGCTTCGAACACGAAACAGATCACATAGCTGCTGAAAAGACGCATGCCCAGGATCAGGCCGGACGGGATGGGCATCGACAGCAGAAGTTCGTTATCCTTTGCCTGATAAACCGTAGAGTGAACCGTAAACACGCTGCTTAAGACGCCAAGAACCGTAGCAAGGATCCCGACAACGGCGAAATAACACCATCCGTATTCCGTTGGTACAAATAATTCACACGTAAGATCTGCAATGTTATACAGCAGTCTTCCAAGAATATAAAGAACGAATACAAGTGCTGCAACACTGACAGCAGTCCCAACATAGGTCCGCTGCTTCTGATTGCGGCCGTGACGGAACATCACATCAAATATTTCCAGCATCTGCTTTCGGAACAATGCTTTAACCATCTTACTGTTCCTCCAGCTCGAGGAATACGCTCTCCAGAGAAGAATCTCCGCGGACATCCTCCATGGTTCCGCTGCGGATCAGTTTGCCCTGTTTTATGATCGCGACCTGGTCACACAGTTTTTCCGCAACATCCAGGACATGGGTGGAAAAGAAGATGGAACCGCCCTGACTGCAGTGATTGCGCATCAGCTGTTTCAGCTGATAGGACGCCGTGGGGTCCAGCCCCACAAACGGTTCGTCCATAATGATCAGTTTCGGGTCATGGATCAGCGCGGAAATAATGACGAGTTTCTGTTTCATGCCGTGGGAATACGCTCCCACCGACTGATTCAGATCCTTGGTCAGATCCAGCTGATCGGCAATACTGTGGATACGCTCCTGCCGGACAGAGCTGTCAACTCCATAAACATCCGCGATGAAATTGAGGAACTGGATCCCGGTCATGAATTCGTAGATATCCGGATTGTCGGGAATATAGGAGATGATCTTTTTGCAGGCAAGCGGATCTTCCCTCACTGAGATCCCGTTTACATGGATCTCCCCTTTCTCAAACGGAAGGATCCCGCAGACGCATTTGATCGTTGTGGTCTTTCCGGCTCCGTTATGTCCGATAAAACCGCAGATCTCTCCCGGTCTGATCTCCAGGGAAAGATCATCTACCGCTTTCACATTGCCATAGCTTTTTGTAAGATTCCTGATATTTAACATGAAATAACCTCCTGTGAAACTTACAAATAAATTTTTATAGATATCCCATGGATCGGAGAAGCCATATCCACATGGTAAGGGAAAATGAACTGAGCACCGTCGCCAAGATCACGCTGTTGGACGTAATCACGCCCTCATGTCCCATGTTTCTGGCCATTATATAGGAACTGACGGTCGTCGGTGACCCGAGCATGATCAGGATCGCCACCAGCTGTGCATCGCGGAATCCCATCCATACAGCTAAAGGCAGAAACAGGATGCAGCAGCCAAACAGTTTGATAAACACAGCGATCAGAGAGCTTTTCATTGCTCCGCTCACCTTTTCCGGTTCCACGCTGGCGCCCATAGCAAGAAGTCCGAGGGGGGTGGATACGCCGCCGATATCCTGCAGAGTCTTATCCAGAATGTGAGGAAACGTCAAACCGGACAGTGACCAGAGCAGACCGAATACGACGCCGAGAATGATCGGATTTTTCAGAATACTTACAAAGGTCTTTCGGAAAAGCTGATCTTTACTTGCCTGTTCCACCGTTTCCGCAGTAAGAGTAAGCACAATCACCGCAAGAACATTGTATAGAGGAACGCTGCCGATGATCATGAGCGGCGCCATGGAAGCGTCCCCGTACATGTTCTGCATATATGCGATTCCCAGAATCGCCGCACTGCTCCGATAAGCCGCCTGAACGAATTCTCCGCGTTCCGGCAGGGACTTTATCCAGGAAGATAAAAACCAGACCAGCGCGATTGTGACCGCTGTGACGAGAAAGCAGAAAAGAACGAACCTGCTGTCCCAGGCATCGACAAAATCCGTACTCCCAAGCTGATGAAGCAAAAGCAACGGAAGAGTGATATTGAACACAAGTTTATTCAGTTTAGAGGCGAAACCATCATCGATGAGACCGATCCTGCGCAGGATATAACCCAGGACCATCATCAGAAACACCGGCATGGTGGTATTCAGACTGAAAACAAAATTACTCACAATAATACTCCGCATCTTTTTATCTCGCTAATCATAGCACAATCTGCACGAAAAGTATTGTCTTACTGTTAATTTTCCAAAAAAACAGAGCCGGGATATTCCCGGCTCTGCAGATTTATGATCGAGCTTATTCTTATTTGATGAAGTTCGTCATGATCTGAGCAACTTCCGCTCTGGTAGCAGTTGCTTTAGGAGCAAGTTTGTTGTTGCCGCGACCGGCGATCAGTCCAGCGCCGACAGCATACTGCATGCCAGTCTTAGCCCAGGAGCTGATCTCGGAAGCATCACTGTACTTGGACAGATCTGCGGTGGCACCGCCGCCTGCGCATGCGCACAGGATGACAGCGATCTGCTCACGGGTCACAGCTGCGTTGGGTTTGAAGGTTCCGTCATCAAATCCGACTGCAACTTTATTGGCGTTTGCCCAGAGGACTGCATCATAGTACCAGTCGCCCTTCTTGACATCGCTGAACGGATTGCTTCCGGAGACAGCGGGTTTGCCAGCTTCCGCATACAGGATCTGTGCGATCATGCCGCGGGTCACAGTGCTGTTGGGCTCAAAGGTAGTGGCGGAAGTACCGGCCATGATGCCTTTTTCATAGACGTTCTTAATGGGAGCTGCGCACCATGCATTTGCAGGCACATCAACAAACGGTGCCAGATAGGAAGGTTTGCCGCTTCCGTGGGACTGATTTGCCAGATAATCATCGGGCAGAGCTCTCAGCCATGCAATACCGATCTCAGAGAAGTGAGCGGTCAGAATGGTCAGGACATTGACCAGAAGAGTAATAACTTCTGTGGGAGCAGTTGTGATCAGGCCAACCAGCAGCGGAGCAGTATTGGCAAGCATTGCTCTGATCTGTGCGAAGTTATAATTGGAAACTCCGGCTTCTCTCAGGCTGTCGAACAGAAGGTTTGCAACCACGTCGACAAGAGGCTCTTCCCCTGCTAATCCAGCGGAAACGATTACATTGGCAGCGGTGGGAAGCTTATTGATGAAGATCATAACGGCATCCACGAACTGGGAGTTCTCGTTGCCCAGCAGGGTTCCCATGAGTTCCATCATATCATCCTGATATTTGTAGAAGGTCTGCCGGTCGGGAATGACCTTGGCCAAGGCTTCTTCCAGCATTGCGTAGTATTCGATCTGAGTGATCTTGCCGTCACCGGCAAGCTGCATCTTGGAAGGATCGAGGGAAACCATCTGGAACAGATCATGAAGATACGGCTGACCCAGAGGAACCTTGTTCAGTTCAACAAGCATTGCATCTCTCAACGCAGGATAATTGGAGTCCGTGTGAGCCTGCGGTACAAACAGATCCTCACCGTAACGGTCAAATCCCCATGCAGTCAGAGGAATATGCGGTACGAGGTCGTTGGGATTGATGATATTGTGAATGTTGTTGTATTTTGCAGCTCTGCAGTTGGGATCAACAACACCTTCCGGAGCCTCATAAGTATAGATAAACATGTTCTCACGGGGAAGGTTGACATTGCCGATTTTCGCGCCGTCGTCAATGGCGGCAGCTGCGATGTTGGCTGCGATAGCAGAACGGCTGTAGCCGATCATCCATAGTTTGATGGTACCAGTGATGCCCTGATCCTTAATATAGGTCTTCACAAAGTCAAGGATCTGATCTGCTGCAAGCTGGAAGCCTTCCCAGTTGCCGTCCAGACCGGCTCTCACATCGCCGGCCCACTCTTTGAAGTAGTTGTGTCCGCGGGCACCGATAGCAACCAGCGTGGTTCCATCCGCAAGCTTCTTGTTGGCGCCGCCAACGGCCAGAGAATCGAAGGTGGTTGCGCTCTTGAAGAAATCATTGCACTGATAACCGGTGAATCCGCATTTCTCAAGGAAATCTCTCTGGTTATCGCTCTGATTCTCGTGAGCAACACCCTGCTTACCGAAGGAAGCCTGTGTGAAGTTCATGGAGATAACGGTCAGATCCTTCGTCACGTCATAACCATTTCCGCTGAAGTAGTCATCACTGTAAGTGAATGTACCTGTCTGGTTCGGAACACCTATAATGCCCATGGACGGGCAGTAGGTATACTCACCAGAGATCACGTTGCCGCTGTCAGCTGCAAAAACTGCAGGTGCCAGAGAGACAACGAGGGCTAAGCATAACAGTATGCTTAACAGTTTTTTGTTTCTCATAATCATACCTCTCCATCCGGTCTTTCAACCGATTTTATGTGTTAAAGTTATTATAAAAAAGGCTGAATAAAAATTCAAGTATACAAACTAATAAATATACCCATTATGACTTAACTCATGATGTGAAAAGCGCCGACTTCCCAAAGGAAGACGGCGCTTTAATAAAAATCCATTCAGTTTTTGCTCATGGCAACGGTTCCGGTCCTCTGTACTTCAACGATGCCGAATGGCCGTACCAGGTTGATAAAGTTTTCCACCACTTCCGGAGAATCATGGATCTCGATCAGAAGATGCTTATTGGAAACATGCAGGATCTTTGCACCCATGACGCTGCAGATCTCGATCAGAGAAGAACGGTTCGTGGCATTATAGGAGACCTTGATCAGCATCATCTCCATCTCGATGCATTTCGTTTCATCCAGACGGCGGACCTTGATCACGTCAACTTTCTTGTTAAGCTGTTTTTCGATCTGGTCGATAGTGCGGTTATCACCGGTGGATACGATGGTCATGCTGGAGATATCATGCCGCTCCGTCTCACCCACTGCCAGGCTGTCGATGTTAAAACCTCTTCGTGCGAACAATCCGGAGATCTGACTCAAGACACCATCTTTGTTTTCAACCAAAACAGAAAATATACCTCTCATATGTCAGCACCTCCGTTCTTATTTCGTAATATCCTGGCTGTCGATATTGCAGACCATGATCGCAGAACCCTCACTGGCGAGGAATTCATCAATGATCCCGGGCATGGATTCATTGTCACTGGCCTCAAAGTACTTCATGTCATACGCCTCGGCGATCTTGTCATAATAGGGATAATCATGAAGACGGACTCCGGAATAACGATCCTGATAGTTGTAATGCTGATACTCACGCACAAGACCGAGATAACGGTTTTTCATCACAAGGATCTTAAGCGGGATCTTGTTCACGGCCAGCGTGCCCAGTTCATACATGGACATCTGGAAGGATCCGTCACCGCATACCGCCACGACCTGTTTGTCCGGTTCACAGAACTTGGCGCCCATGGCAGCCGGAATGGAATAGCCCATGCATCCCATGCCGCCGGTAGTCATATACCGGCCGTGTTTCATGACATAGTTGTCCGCGGACCAGAGCTGATTCTGTCCCACGTCCGCAACATAGATTGCGTCATCATCCATCTTATCGGATAGAGTCTGAACGAGCGTCATGGGGTTGACCAGCTCATCGCTCCACACACGGTGATCCACGGTGGATTTTTTGAAGGCCTCCAGTTCACGGATCCACTGTGCTGTATCCACATGGATGTCAGATTCGATCAGAGTACGGAAAATATTGTTCACATCACCCACCAGCGGAATAGTAGGTCCAAGGACCTTTCCGATCTCAGCGGTGTCAATGTCGATATGAATGACTGTAAGTTTCTTTTCCAGATTTTTGGGTCTGGGAATGGCACGGTCTGCCACACGAGCACCAACAATGATCAGAAGATCACAGTTGGCTACGGCATTATTGGCATAGGGCTTGCCGTTGTTTCCCAGCATTCCGTAATACATGGGATGAGCCTTCGCCATCACACCGATTCCCATCATGGTATGTACCAGAGGGATCTGATACTTTTCGCAGAATTCACGGACCGTGGTCTCCCCGTTGCCGAGGATAACTCCGCCGCCGGCACAGATCAGCGGACGTTCCGCGCTGTTGATGGCCGCGATGACCTTTGTCATCTGCTGCGGGTTGCCTTTTGTATTGGGCTTGTATCCCCGGATATCCACGGAATCCGGATACTTGAACTCCTTGGACAGTTCCTTCATCTGCACGTCCACCGGGATATCAATAAGGACCGGTCCCTTACGTCCGGTATTGGCGATAAAGAATGCTTCCTTAAAGATTCTGGGAATATCATCAACATTTTTGACAAGGTAACTGTATTTAACAAAGGACTGGGTCGCTCCGCGCATATCAGCTTCCTGAAACACATCCCGCCCCAGCAGTTCACTGTTCACCTGTCCGGTGATAACAATAACAGGGATACTGTCGGCATATGCGGTCGCAAGAGAAGTAATGATGTTCGTTGCTCCCGGACCGGAAGATGTAACACAAACCGCAGGCTTTCTGGATATACGGGCATATCCGCTGGCTGCATGACCGGCTGCCTGTTCCTGTCGTGTCAGTACATGTTTGATGCTGGAATCGTACATTGCGTCATAAAAAGGAGCAATGGCAACTCCGGGATAACCGAAGATCAGTTCAATCCCTTCTGCTTCCAGACATTTGATCATGGCCTGTGCACCATTCATGTTTCAATCACCCACTTAATAAAACTCTTTCTAAATTAATTGCGTATTTTACATATTACCATAATTTAAATCGTTGTGGAATACCCATTCGTTTGAACAATAGTTAAGAATTTACTGCTGATTCTGAGATAAAATCAAGCATTTGTCACCAAGCACACAGTTCTATACCTTAAAAGCAAATAATCTCCCGGCAGAACTGCCGGGAGATTACGGGAATGATTATTTGCTTATTTGGCCTTTCTAGCTTTATCCGCATACGGGACAAAGATATCGATCACTGCAAATACCAGAAGGACCCAGACATACCAGACATAAGGTACGAAGTCCAGACTGGATACCGAGATGCCTTTGATCGCGGCATTGGTCAGTGCTGCGGCACTGAGCAGCTGGGCACCGTAAGGAATAACGCCCTGTACGACACAGGAGAAGATATCCAGGAGAGATGCGGATTTGCGGGGATCCACACCGAACTCGGTACTGACGTCTTTCGCGACCTTACCGGTTATAACGATGGCAATGGTGTTATTGGCCGTAGCAAGGTCAGTGAGAGACACCAGTGCTGCAATACCCACCTGAGCCGATTTCTTGCCCTTCATCATCTTTCTCAGTTTCTCGATAATCCAGGCAAGGCCGCCGTTATACGTGATCATTTCCGCCATTCCGGCGCAGAAGAGGGTCAGGAAGAACACTTCGTTCATACCAGTAAAGCCGTCCCATATCGCCTGTGCAAAATCAAAAACATTGATGCTTCCGGTTGCGATACCGATGATTCCGGAAAGGAAGATACCGCCGGAGAGAACGATAAAGACGTTGATGCCGCACAGTGCAAGAATCAGAACCGCCAGATACGGTACGACCTTCAGGAAGTTAAACGAAAGATCTCCCATATCTGCAACCGTCTCGGGACGGCCGAAGATCAGAAGGATCACGATCGTCACCAGAGCTGCAGGTACTGCGATCAGGAAGTTCATCTTGAACTTGTCTCTCATCTCACAGCCCTGGCTGGTGGTTGCTGCAATGGTCGTATCGGAGATCATGGAAAGGTTATCACCGAACATGGCTCCGCCAACGCATGCGCCGACGATCAGCGGCAGGGACACGCCGCTTTTATCCGCAACGCCGACCGCGATGGGCACGATGGCACCGATGGTTCCCATGGAAGTACCCGTAGCAGTACCCATGAATGCGGAGATCACAAAGATACCGGCTGCAAGAAACGGAACAGGAACGACAGAAAGTCCCAGGTTAACGGTTGCATCACGTCCGCCCATAACAGCGGAGACCTGTGAGAACGCTCCGGCCAGAAGGTAGATCATGAGCATCATGATGATATCTGTCTTTGCCGCACCGCTGCTGAAGATTCTGAATCGTTCGATGAACGGCCCCTTGGTCATGAAGAAGGCAAAAATCAGTGCGATGAACATCGCTGCAACCGAGGGGAACTGATAGAATGCCATCTCAACGCCCTGACTCTGCAGGATCAGTCCGACGCCCAGGTAAATGATGATGAATACCAGGAACGGGATCAATGCCGATCCTTTCGGTTTGATCTCAGGCAACTTTTCTTGATTCATTTTCTTTCCTCCAAATATCAACTGCAAATGAAATGAATCATTTGCAGTACATTTTACTATTTCCAAATTATAACTGATTCCGCCGGATTCATCAATTCTCTTTTAACAGTTTTATAAGAAGTTGAAAACGATTCAGGAAATCACGTTCCACAACATCAAATCCCGGAAACTCGTAATCCAGGTTCAGGCTGACCGCAGGAAGCTCTCCCACATCTTCATGGAGCAGCATCTTCAGATCATAAGCAAGCATCCGGTCATCGATATCCTTGACCAGTGTTCTCTCCTCCGGAGTGAGATCGGAACCGAGATACTTCACATAGATCATGGATAGGATGCGTTCTTCATATGTGGTGTAGGATGGGAGCTGTTTCTTAAACGGTCTGGGGACATCCGACAGATAGCATTCGCCGGCATCATGAAGAAGACAGGCCAGCTGAATCCGGACAGGCAGCCCCTTCAGTTCCGCTTCTCTGGAACAGTTCAGGCAGTGCTGCCCTACTGAATAAAAACCGGACACATGGCCATTTCCTCTGCAGATCATCGGCAGAGCATGGGCGATATCTCGTATTTCTATCTGTGCAGGTTCCGGTTCCATGGGATAGAAGCGGATCCCGGTATAGGTTCGAATATAATCTGACATGTATAACACCTTTTTAAGGACATCCGTATCATGATCGTCCTGAGATTTACAAAACAGAATTGTACAATGTTTTCCATGAAACCGCAACCGGCCAGGATGTTTTTATGCCATTACCACAATCAGATTTCAGCATTCAAAAACGACTGCTTTTCATGTATAATACTCACAGGTCAGAGCATTTCTGTCCGATGATTTTAGTTCGGAGCATCACCATGAATAATTTCGTACTGTCTGCACATGCGGTTTTACCCATGTTTCTGATCATGGCGGTCGGTTACCTGATCAAATGTACCGGCCTGATGGACCGCAGTGATGTGTTTAAAATCAATAAGGTTAGCTTCCATGTATTTCTCCCCTGCATGCTGTTTTACAGCATCTATACGTCCGATATCTCCGGATCCATCCGTCCGTCTCTGATGGCCTATGCCATACTCAGCGTATTGACCATCTATCTGATCTCCTGGCTCTATATTAATCATACGGAACCGGATATCGGACTTCGCAGTGTAAGCATCCAGGGTATCTTCCGGTCCAATTATGTCATTATGGGGATCCCCATTGCCATTGCACTTCTCGGCAAGGAAAACATCGGAGCCGTCAGCGTCATGGTGGGGATCGTTGTCCCCCTTTACAACGTACTGGCAGTGATCTGTCTGGAGCATTATAACGGAAGAAAGACCTCGCTGAAAGATCACGTTATCCCCATTCTAAAAAACCCGCTGATCATCAGTTCTGCCATCGGTATCCTGTTTCTTGTTCTGAATGTACGACTTCCCTATTCTCTGGATGCCATGGTTTCCGGTCTTGGTGATATCGCCGCTCCTCTGCAGCTGTTTCTGCTAGGCGTGTTCTTCGATTTCAGAGGGATGAAGAAATTCATCCGTCAGCTGGTCACCGTCAACACCGGCAAACTGATCGTCTTTCCGGCAGTATTCCTGACTGCAGCCTATCTCCTCGGATTCCGCCAAGCAGATTTTGTCTCATTGATGGGAATCTACGCTGCTCCAACTGCCATCAACTCCTTTACGATGGCACAGCAGATGGGCGGAAATGAAGACCTTGCAGGATCCATTGTCGTTTCGACCACCGCCGTAAGCATCCTGACCATGTTCCTCTGGATCCTTGTTTTCAAAACGCTTGGTGCATACTGATCGAGGATCTGTCCTAATAATTAAACACCCGAATGAAGCATCGATCTGCTTCATCCGGGTGTTTTTTTGTGATCCGTTCCGGGAACCTGCTGCAGCAGGTCCCGGATCAGATCATTGAATTATTCCGCGAAAAGGATATTCTTTTCCGTCTCTTTGTCGAACAGATGGATCTTGGTCATATCCAGTGCGAAGGTCGCATCGGAGCCCATCTTCAGCGGAGTGCTGGGATCGACACGGGCGGTGACCTGAGCGCCTTCCACATCGAAGTACAGGAACACCTCAGCGCCGAGCATCTCGTAAACATTGATCTTGGATTTGATAATGCTGTCAGGATGCGCTGCGAGGAAGTCTGCGTCGTCCGTAATGTTCTCCGGACGGATGCCGAGGACCACGGTCTTTCCATCGTAACCGCCGTCGATCAGTGCCTGTTTCTTGTCATCGGGAACTTTCAGATCCTGATCACCGATCTTCAGGGTGACATCCTTTCCATTGACACCGACTTTGGCATCCATGAAGTTCATCTGAGGAGATCCGATGAAGCCTGCTACGAACAGATTGCAGGGCTTGTTATACAGGTTATTGGGAGTATCGATCTGCTGAACAATACCGTCTTTCATGACGACGATTCTGGTACCCAGGGTCATTGCTTCCGTCTGGTCATGGGTGACGTAGATAATGGTAGTTCCCAGCTTCTCATGCAGTTTGGAGATCTCAGTACGCATCTGGACACGGAGTTTTGCGTCCAAGTTGGACAGAGGTTCGTCCATGAGGAACACCTTCGGGCTGCGGACGATGGCACGTCCCATAGCCACACGCTGGCGCTGGCCGCCGGACAGAGCTCTGGGTTTTCTGTCCAGAAGCTTTTCCAGATCGAGGATCTTGGCTGCCTCGCGGACTTTGACATCGATCTCTTCCTTCGGAACGTTTCTCAGCTTCAGTGCAAAGGCCATGTTGTCATATACCGTCATATGGGGGTACAGAGCATAACTCTGGAACACCATTGCGATATCGCGGTCCTTGGGCTCCACATCATTCATCAGCTTGCCGTCGATGCGGAATTCGCCTTCGGAAATATCTTCCAGACCGGCGATCATGCGAAGCGTTGTGGATTTTCCGCATCCGGAAGGACCGACAAAGATGATAAACTCTTTATCTTCAACTTCCAGGTTGAAATCCGTAACAGCATGATATCCGTTTGGATAGATCTTTTGTATATTTTTCAAAGATAAACTTGCCATGCTATGTCTCCTTTATTAATTCATGTATGTATTCGCCTTTAACGTAATGTTGGATCTAGTTTGCACGTTTTTACATTAAGGACAAGGTTTCCTTCCGAGATAAATGTTATCTCATTCGCTTCCGATGCTGTTTCCAGTGTCATGGAGAATACCGTCTCTCCGTCGTTGATAAAGATCTCCGCGCTTCCGGTATCCAGGATCATTCTGAGGCTCAGATTACCGTTCCATTCGAATAATTCGGTCTGCCGCTGAGGCAGTGAATCATTTGCGGTAGAAGCATGAATTCTGCTGATGCATGCGGTCTTCGTTTTCGGAATGAATATGAACTGTGCGTATTGATCCGAATTCTGAGCAAACCGCATTTCAAACCGCTCGAAATCCAGATTCGGATCAGCGGACCGGACTGTCAGTTCCATATCCAGAAATCTGCCGGAAATCCCGTCGAGTTGAATGCTCTCCGTTTGCAGCTGCACATTCCGGTATTCCACCGGATCTGTGCGATACCGTTCGATCTCCCGGACCGGTCTCTGAACGAGTCTTCCGTTGCATATCCGTAGTTCCCTCGGAATGCTCATCTGTCCGAAATAGGAGCGATCCGTCTCATGATCATAGGCTGTACAGGGGTTCTGCATCCATCCGATGAGGATCCGTCTTCCGTCCGGTGCGGTCAGCGTCTGTCCCGCATAGAAATCCATACCGTGATCCAGTGTATGAACACACTGTTCCTGAAAGGATCTCTTTTCCGGGTCCCAGTGTCCGAGGATGTACAGGCCGTTATTTCCGCTGTGAAATTCCGTCCCCTCCCCGTTCATGTCCATGGCATTCACAAGAAGGACTTCCTGACCGTCCAGTTCGAAATAATCCGGGCATTCCCACATCCTGCCGAATCGGAGATGATTCTCCGTAAGGACATGAGAATAGCTCCATTTCAATCCATCACGGCTTTGAAAGACTAGGATTCTGGCCCCAAGATCCTCTCTGCCGGAAGCGATGACTGCACGAAGTGTTCCATCCTCTTCCATCCAGATCTTCGGATCACGAAAGTCATACGGATCTCCGCCATCCGGAATATCCTCGTTACGGATCACCGGGTTGCCGGAATGCTTCACATATTCCCGGCCGTCTCCCAGAGCGATATTCTGTGTCTGGATACCACGGTGTTTCGGATCGTCCTCGTCATATACATAACCGGTGTACATGAGCAGATGTGTTCCATCCTTCAGCGTTATGGCGCTTCCGGAAAAACACCCGTCCCGGTCATACTCCTCTCCGGGAGCCAGTGCAGCGGGCAGATACGTCCAATGCAGCAGATCGGTACTTACTGCGTGTCCCCAGTGAACGGGACCCCATTTCGTATCATAGGGATAATACTGATAAAACAGATGATACTGTCCCTGATACCATGAGAAACCATTGGGATCATTCAGCCATCCTACCGGAGCGGTAAGATGAAACAGCGGTCTGGGCTCACACGCGTTAGTCCTGTGGGAACCGGATTCATATTCTCTTGCTTTCCTTAATGAATCATTCATGCGCAATTCTCCGCTATCTTCATTCCGTTACTCGGTTTCTTCCATCTTTCGAAAGATGGGATCATAAAGCAGAGCACACAGAAAACCGGGTAATGAGAACCCGAACAGCAGGAACAGCAGAACTGTTGTTTTCGGAAAATACCACAGCACGAACAGCCAAGCCAGCCAGATCACGATCATGACCAGGGTCAGCGGCAGATGTGCGATGGTGAGCTGTATCGCATTTCGAAACGTACCGGATACGGTATTCTCATAACGCGCAAGCAGACCGAAAACATAAACTGCAGTCACAAAAATGAAACATGATACGACGGAAAGGATGATCATTAACGCGGTTGTCGCTTTCATATCAAAGATATGAAGCACATACAGATCCACTCCGGCAATCAATCCGATGACAAGATAGATGAGTCCGCACAGGATCCCCTGCTTCAGATTATCCCGGAAGGAATGAAAGAACATCTTTCCGATATAGGTCTCATTATCTCGCGCTTTATGCAGAAGAACATAGTTCATCGCTGTAAAGGATGCTCCAGCTGTCACTATGGGAATGGCACATACAATGGTAAGTACATTGATGATGACCAGATCCACCAGCCAGGACAAAAAGCGCATCAGCGGATTATTCGCATCAAAGAAGCGGTCCATATTATCTCAGTTTCCTTTATCCTTTAACTGCACCGGAAGTAACACCGGCGACGATGTATTTCTGTAAGAACAGATACAAAATCAAGATTGGTAACATTGCAAGCAGCAGGGCGGCCATGACCAGACCGATGTCGGTGGAATATGTGCCGTAGAATGCCTGAGTTGCAATAGGAATCGTGTAAAGATTCTTTTCACCAAGTACAAGGCTGGGCAGCAGGTAGTCGTTCCAGAAGGCCATAGCATCGATGATGGCCACTGTAGCGATTGTCGGCTTTAGCAGCGGGAAAACGATTTTCCAGAACGTCTGCCAGCGTGTACAACCGTCGATAAGAGCTGCCTCTTCCAGTTCCAGCGGGATGTTGGTATTGATCGCGCCGTGGAACATGAACGTTGCCATTGACACTGAGAAACCAGTATGCATCAGAATCAGGGTCAGTCTGCTGTTGAGGATCTTGAAGATTCCGCCATAAACGGATACCAGGGGAACCATCAGGACCTGGAACGGAATGACCATTGATGCGATCATCAAGGCGAAAAGGATGGAGCATGCTTTCCATTTTCCGTTTCTGACGATGACAAAGGATGCCATGGCAGAAACAAGAATGGTAAGGATGGTGGCACAGGTTGTGATGATGGCAGAGTTTTTAAACACATTCCAGAAGTCCATTTTCTTCATGGCTTCGGGGAAGTTCTGCCAGGTAAAACCATGTGCACCAATCAAAGCAAGCGGATTTGTATTGATATCTGCCTTCACCTTAAACACGTTGATTACCACCAGGATAAACGGTGCGATAAAGAGAAGGAACAGAATGATCAGTACGATGATCGTAATCGCATGATTGATTTTTTTCTTTCTTGCGGCTTTTTCATTTGCTGTCATTATGCAGACACCTCCCCTTTCTTACCTACATAGACCTGGGTGATGCCAATAATGGCACATACGATGAACAGGATCAAAGCCTCTGCCTGACCGGTTCCGTAATCCTTGTATACGAATGCCTTGTTATACACATGCATAGCTGCCATGACGGATGAGTTGAACGGTTCGCCTTTCGTCAAGGACAGGTTGACATCGTAGACCATGAAGCATCTGGTGATGCTCAGGAACAGGCAGGTAACAAACGAGCTTCTCATCAGAGGGATCGTAACGTTGCGCATCGCCTGGCTCGGAGTGCAGCCGTCGATCATTGCCGCTTCCTTAAGGCTGTCGGGGACGCTCATGAAGCCGGCCACATAGATCAGCATCATGTATCCCGCATACTGCCAAACCGAAACCAGGATCAGACAGAACATCGCCCCTCCTGTAGTAGACAACAGTGATGGTACTGTTCCTGCGGTAATTGCTTCACCCAGTGCAACGAATGCACGGTTGAACACGAATTTCCAAACATAACCGAGAACGATACCGCCGATCAGGTTCGGAATGAAGAATCCGGCACGGAAGAAGTTCTGTCCTTTTACACCGCTGGTTACAAGATAAGCAAGTACAAAAGCAACGATGTTTACGAAGATCACTGCGAAAGCAGAGTAGATCAGCGTTCTTCCGATTGCGGACCAGAAATAATAATCTTTAAAGGCAGACACATAGTTTGCGATGCCAACAAAAGGTTTGGATGCAGAGACACCGTCCCAACTTGTAAAGGTGAGATACAGACCGTATACAAAGGGAATGATAATCACCATACAAAAGAGAATCAGTGCCGGGCCGGCAAACATTAAGAACTGTCTTGCCTTATACGACATTGTGTTTCTTTCCATATTACTCTCCTATACGTTATGAGTGGGCGGTCAGTGTCTTTGTCTTCCAGTAGGTCTGTACCTGTTTTGCAAATCC
>CAJGCI010000002.1 GCA_904501855.1 Oscillospiraceae bacterium
AGTTGATCATAAGATCCAGCAGTCTCTTCGATTCTGCTTTGAACTGTTTTTTTGCCATGGTATAAACCCCTCCAAAAATAATATATAAATTGACTGAATATTCATTATATCATGAATTGCTTGTTTTTCAATCGTTTCCCACGCCTATTCGGAGAACAAAAATGTCCCCTGCGAGGACAGAAAAAGAGACTTGGAATGGCGTATCACAGGTGATAAAATATGCACATATTGAAGCGATACGACACGCTATTTTTGACGGAGGGACTGACAATGCCCAGCACATGGAACCGCGCACCGGAAGATTTTCATAAAATCTATGTGGAGAACACGGAATCTTTTTACCGCTCAGCAGGGAAATCTTTGAAAAAGGACGTGGATGCCTTTTTCACGGACTGTGCATTTCGTATCTGGAGCCACTCCACCGGCACCACGCAGGAAAAGGTGGATATGGCGAATGAAATCTATTCCAAAGGACAGGAAAAACCGAACTGGCTGCTGTGGAACATGACCGAGAAGGTCTGCAGTTCCGGGGAATTCCTTCCCCCTCTGTTTTTCTGGAGTCTTGTAGAGGAAGACGCCCGCTCCAACACCAAAAATTCCCGGCTCCTGGTAAGGATTACAACAAACATCCTGTTATATTTGGCCGCATGTGACTATGAGATCACGGATGCAGAGGCTACTGCCATTACGGAGATTACCGACAAGCTTTCTGCACTGTGCGATTCTCATGACATTCCCCGTTCGTCCGGCGGTCTGAATCCTTTTGATTTCGTCACCTCTGCCGCCCCCGGATTCCTGGAGAATGCCGGTGCTCAGAACACGCAGAATGCCCAGCAGGGCGAGACGAAGACAGAAGGGAAAGCCGAAACCGAACAGGAAGAAAAACCGCTTCCTTCCCAGGAAGAACTGCTGGAACAGCTGGATGCACTGATTGGGCTGGAGGAAGTAAAAAAAGACGTCAAGAGTCTGATTAACCTCATCAAGGTCCGCAAGCTTCGAACCGACCACGAGCTTCCTGTTCCCCCGATGTCCATGCATATGGTCTTTATGGGAAATCCCGGTACCGGCAAGACTACGGTCGCCCGTCTTATGGGACAGCTGTATGCTGCCATCGGCGCGCTGGAAAAAGGACAGCTGATCGAAACGGATCGGTCCGGACTGGTTGCCGGTTACGTAGGACAGACCGCCATCAAGACACAGGAAGTGATCGCATCTGCGCTTGGCGGAGTACTGTTCATCGATGAAGCATATTCCCTCTCCTCCGGAGGAGAAAACGACTACGGCCGGGAAGCCATCGAGACTCTGCTGAAGGCCATGGAGGATCACCGGGATGAACTTGTAGTGATTGTTGCCGGCTATGATGAACCCATGGAAGCCTTCCTCTCTTCCAATCCCGGACTGGAAAGCCGCTTTAACAAGTACTTTTATTTCCCGGATTATACCGGAGAAGAGCTGATGGGAATCTTCCAGCTGCAGTGCAAGAAAAACGGTTATACTCTCTCGGAAGAGGCCGAGAAGCTGGCGAAGGAAGCATTCAACAAGATGTATGAAGAGCGCTCGGACAATTTCGGCAACGGCCGCGATGTCCGCAATCGATTTGAAGATATGGTCTCCCGTCAGTCGGACCGCATCGCGCAGATGGAATCCCCCTCGAAAGAGGACCTCATGACCTTCCTGCCGGAGGATCTGGTAAGTGCCGGTCTTATCGAGGACCCTTCCCTCTCCTCCGAAGATGTATGATTTAATAACAAAAAGTCCCGCTTCGAAGCGGGACTTTTTCTTTTTATACGTTCTTATTATAAATTGTCATCAGGCCTTTCAGAAGCAGGTGGGGATCGATGAGGATCTCATGATGACAGTACGGGATAATCTTTCGGGCATGTCCGCCGGTGGAAACCACCGTACAGGTCTCTCCCAATTCTTCTTCGATACGCTCGATCGCGCCGTCGATGCTTCCCGCCGTGCTGTAGATGATACCGCTTTTCATGCAGTCCACCGTGTTGGTTCCGATCACCTTTTTCGGGGCTTCCAGACTGATGTGAGGCAATTGTGAGGTGCGGTTTGCAAGAGAATCCAAAGATACCTGGAGGCCGGGGATGATCATACCGCCCATAAAGTTCTTCTTACCATCGATCACGGAGATTGTCGTCGCCGTCCCCATATCCACGATGATCAGCGGGCACGGATACTCTCCAATGGCACCCACCGCGTCCGCGACACGGTCGCTGCCCAGTTGTTTGGGGTCGTCCAGAAGGATGTTCAGTCCGGTCTTCATGCCGGAGCTGACCACCATCGCCTGCCGTCCGGTAAGACGGAAGATCGCCTGCTGCACGTTTTCCGTTACCGACGGAACGACGGAAGAGATAATGGCTCCGGTGATCTGTTCGTATTCCAGATGGTGCATCTCAAGACTTGTTTTGATGATGACGGCATACTCCAGCACCGTGGAGTCCCGGTCCGTGGACAGGCGGTCTTCAAACAGGATCTCCTTCTCGTCAAAACAACCCAGAACAATGTTGGAGTTTCCAATATCTACTGCAAGAATCATTGGGTTTTCTCCTTTCATTGATCAGCGCTGCTCGGAAAGCGGAAGTGTTTTTGCTTTGTAAAGTGCAGCTCCCACCACACCGGTCACGAGTGTGGATGCAATCATTTCCACAACTGCATTGATTCCCACAAATGCACAGATAAACACCAGTACGTTGCGGCCCGCCATCAGGCTCTGAACATATTCGGTATTGCCGAACAGAATAACCAAGGCGCTCATGAACAGCAGCGTATTGAGAAATGCACTGGCAAAGCCAGCAATAAATACCGCAGATTCCGGCGCCATTTTTTTCGTACAGAACCGAAACAGATATCCGACCAGAAGACCGTCCAGTGCCCGCGGCACGAAACGCTGAATGAATGCCAGGAACGGATTAATGGAAAACAGCATCGCTCCCATTCCGCTGGGCACGCCGATCCCAATGCACTGCAGAAAGCTCAGAATGCCGAAAACAGATCCCATGGCAAGGCCGCCTTTGGGTCCCAAGGCAATCGCCGCAATGGCAACGGGAATGATGTTCAGTGTGATGGATAACGGTCCGATGGGGATCGTTCCGATGGGCGTAAAGGAAAAAATGATAAGAATTGCCGTCATGAGGCTCATAATTACCAGCGCCCGGGTCTGATTACGTTTGACCATATTGAATTTTCCTCCTTGTTATTGCTCCCCAAAAGAGGATGCAGTACAATTTCGCGCTTATAATAGCATGACCGATCCAAGGAAGTAAATGGGTTTTTGTGAATAATTATCCGGGAAGGAAAGATTTTCTTTTCCGTCTCTTTCCCGGATTTCGTTCCTTTTTCTTTCATGGTATGATATAACAAAGGCGAATGGAGCGTGAGCAAGATGCTAAAAAACAAAACCGTATTATTAGGTGTCACCGGCAGCATCGCTGCATATAAAATGGCCGGTGTGGTCAGATCACTGAAGAAGATGGGCTGCCAGGTCCATGTTCTGATGACGGAGAATGCCACCCGTTTTATCTCCCCTATCACGTTTGAATCCCTTACCGGAAACAAATGTCTGGTGGATACTTTTGACCGCAATTTTCAGTACAGCGTGGAGCACGTCGCTCTGGCAAAGCAGGCGGATGCTTTTCTCGTTGCCCCTGCAACAGCCAATGTGATCGGGAAGATTGCCAGCGGCATCGCCGATGATATGCTCACTACCACTATCATGGCGTGCACATGTCCGAAGATCATTGCTCCGGCAATGAATCACAACATGTATCACAATCCCATTGTGCAGGACAATCTGGACAAGCTGGCCCGCTTCGGCTACGAGATCATCCCGCCGGAGTCCGGCATGCTGGCAAACGGCGACATGGGAGACGGCCGTCTGCCGGAAGAGTCCGTGCTGCTGGAATACGTTCTTCTGGCCTGTGCTTACGAACAGGACCTTCAGGGAACCAGTGTCCTGATCACGGCCGGTGCCACACGGGAATCGATGGATCCGGTGCGCTTTATTACCAATCACTCCTCTGGCAAAATGGGAGTCGCCCTGGCCCGGGCAGCAATGCTGCGCGGGGCGGAGGTCACGCTGGTTGCCGCGCATACGGATGTGGACCCGCCCATGTTCGTTCATACCATCCCCGTTGTTTCCGCGGAAGACATGTACCGGGAAGTCACTCAGCTGGCGCCGGATATGGATATCATCATAAAAGCTGCCGCAGTGTCGGATTACACTCCTGCAGTAACTGCTGATGAGAAAATGAAGAAGAAAGACGGAGAATTGTCCGTGGAACTCGTCCGCACAAAGGATATCCTGAAGCAGCTGGGTTCACAGAAGCGGGAGGATCAGTTCCTTTGCGGCTTCTCCATGGAAACGGAAAATCTGCTGGAAAATTCCAGAAAGAAACTGGAGTCCAAAAACTGCGATATGATCTGTGCCAACAGTCTCCGGAAAGAAGGTTCCGGATTTGGTACCGACACCAACATCATTACCCTGATCACCCTGGAGCAGATGGAAGAACTGCCTCTCATGAGCAAGGAAGAAGCTGCGCACCGCATTCTGGATACCATTCTCCGGCTGCGTGCCTGAAACGATGTTGATAAAAAAGAGTTCCTGAGACCGTCAAAATCTCAGGAACTTTGTTTTTTCGGTTTTTCTGTTATATCTGGACCCATTTGCGGCGGATTTTCGGATCCGGAGTGTAATGCTCAAAGATCACGGAATCGTAATGTTTCTCGTTGCCTTCCTCCCGGCTCGTCCAGCAGAAGCGCATCGCACCCATCTTTTCCGACATCTTCACGGACATCGGCTGCTTGCCGATCTTATATGCCACAAACTGCGGACGGCTCATGAAATTGAGCAGCCCGTTGCCCACCAGGAACGCTCCCACCGGGTGCAGTTCCTCTTTTTTGAAGTCTTTTGGCCGTTTAGCCAGCTGTCCGCGCACCACATGGGGTGCATGGAACCGGAACCATGCAACGATCCTGGGGTCGAAACTTTCAATGCAGTAATCCCCTTTGTAGCTTTTCAGCAGTTTCAGCGTCTTTCTGCATAACTCCCGGTTCTTCTTTCCGCTTTTCAGCTCCACCAGCAGCGTACTCCGTCCGTCAACACAGTCAAGCACATCCGAAAACAGCGGCACGGTCTGATCTGTTCCGCACAGGTGGATCTTTTTAAGTTCATCGTATGTCTTGGAATCCACTCGTCCCTTCACTCCGCAGACGCGTTTCAGGGTATTATCATGGAACACCACGACCTTACCGTCTTTGGAGAGCTGAACATCCAGCTCGATGCCGTACCCGGCTTCCGCTGCCCGCCGGAATGCTTCCATGGAATTTTCCGGAACGCTCTTGTCCTTCGTATGCAGCCCGCGGTGGGCGTAATTGACATTTTTAAACTTCGCCTTATCCTTTTTTCTCGCCTGTCCCGGTGTGATCAGGAACGCGGCGAAGCCAGCCATCAGCGCCGCATTGCGGGTAATATGGTATTCCCGGTTGATGCGGACGGCTTTCCGCCGGATCGTATTGATCCGGTTGATCTTCTGTATCTTTTTTGCTTCTTCATTCAGAGCTGTTCTGGCAGTATGCACGGCAGCCGCGACTCTTCCTGCGTCGGCAGCTCCGGACATCACCTTTCCCTGAGCGGAGAGCTTTTGTACTTCCTTTTTCAGTTTCTTGTTGACCTTCTTCAGCCGGGCATTCTTCTTGTATGTACGTTCCAGTTTTCGAAGATCCCGTTTCACGTTTTTCAACGAACTCACATTAATCACCTTCTTATGGTTTTATCATAATCTTCTCCATAACACAGTTCAACCACAAAAACTCACAGTTTTTTTAAAATCATATGGATTCTCCCTGCTGCATTGGGTACAATGGAACTATCATCAAAATAGGAGCTGATTCCTTTGAAACTGAACTATAAACGCACGATCTGTGTGGGCTTTGCCTTTTTTCTGATCTGCGCATTCTGGCAAGCATATGATAATACGATCCCGCTGATCCTGACCAACAAGTTTGGCATGAAGCAGACCTGGTCCGGTTTTATTATGGCGCTGGACAATATCCTTGCCCTGTTCCTGCTCCCTCTGTTCGGTTCTCTGTCGGACCGAAGCACCAGCCGGTTCGGACGGCGCACCCCGTTTATCGTCGCCGGCACACTGGTAGCGGTCGTGGCCTTTGTCGGACTTTCCTTTGTGGATGCCGCTCAGCTGAAGCATCTGTCCGAGGTCTCCGCCATCGATGATCCCGTTGCCATGCAGACCATTTATTCCGCAGAACAGGATCAGTCCCTTCTGACTCCGGAAGGTGATTCCTTCGTGCTTTCCGAACTGTATACCGCGGAGGAGTTCACGGCAATTCAGAGTCAGATCACTGAGGGCGATTCCACCATTACGAACCCGGATTATACCAATTATGTCGTCCCTGCACGTCAGGCGTATGCCTGGCAGACGACGGCGGAATCTCCCAGCACTCTGATATTCTTTATTCTTCTGTTGCTGATAGTTCTGGTATCCATGGCCATCGCACGATCTCCGGCTGTGGCGCTGATGCCGGACGTCACCATGAAGCCGCTCCGATCCAAGGCAAATGCCGTCATTAATCTCATGGGAAGCGCCGGCGGAATTCTGGTGCTGATCCTCGGAATGGTCTTTGCCACCAGTGCTGTTCGAAACTCCCTGATGAGCTATGTGGGATATTTCTCCACCATTGCCCTGATCATGATCATTGCTCTGGTAATCTTCCTCCTCACCGTCCGGGAACCCAAATTTGTGGCAGAAATGCACAAGGACAGCGAGCGTTACGGTCTTCTGGAAGATGCCGATCCCGAAGAGGATCATGAACACAAAAAACTGGGGCCCGGCGAAAGGACTTCCCTGCTCCTGATCCTGTCGTCCATTGTATTATGGTTTATGGGATACAACGCAATCACTTCCAAGTATTCCGTTTATGCCAGCAATATTCTCCACAAGGATTATAACTTCACCCTGATCATTGCCCAGGCTGCAGCGATCATCTCCTACCTGCCCGTCGGCATCATTGCCTCCAAGATCGGCAGAAAGAAGACCATTATCGCGGGTGTCATCATGCTGACAACAGCGTTCACCGCCGGTATCTTCATGCGGGCTGACAGTCCGACGCTGATCATGAACTGCATTTTTGCTCTTGCAGGAATCGCTTGGGCAACGATCAACGTCAACTCCTTCCCCATGGTCGTGGAAATGTGTTCCGGCGGCGATGTGGGCAAATACACCGGCTATTATTATTCTGCTTCCATGGCAGCACAGGTCGTTACACCGGTCTTTTCCGGTTATCTTATGGACAAGCTCGGTATGACGTCTCTGTTCCCATATGCTGCTATCTTTACCGGACTGGCCTTCTTCACAATGCTCTTTGTCCGACACGGTGACTCAAGACCCGAAGCAAAACATGGGCTGGATGCGTTGGAAGATATGGATTCCGACTGACAGAACACTGATAATCAATAATAATACGCAGGACCGTTTCTGACCGTGTCCTGCGTATTTCTTTTTTATTTCAGCCGTTTATCCAGTGAATCCGGAATGATGTTTACGTGCTCGATGCGCTCATGCCGAAGCACCTTCTGATTGTACTGTTCAACGGCGGCTTCAACGGATCGGGCTGGATCTTTCACATAAAGATCTGCCGACAGCCGGTCACGGACAAGGGTCAGATCTGCGCGGTGAATATTGGGATCAAGCGCACACAGCATTTCCGACAATGCCGTCACATCCATGGTCTCACCGTTGGAGCCCACCAGCGTTTTCTTCTTCCTCTGGAGCACGATCAGTTTGCCGTTTCGGATCTTGCCGATATCTCCGGTGTGGAAGTATCCGTTTTCATCAAAACACTCTTCTGTCAGCTGTTCATCCAGGTATCCGAGAAAGACATTTTCTCCCTTTACAATAATCTCCCCGACGCCCTGTTCATCCGGATCGAAGATTCTGGCATCAATGTTGGAGAAGATCGTACCGGCGCTGTCATCGTCCTGATCTCCCGGATAATCGATGGAGAAAGAGGCGGCAGTTTCGGACATTCCGAAAGCCTGCAGCATGGGAAGTCCGCGATAGGCTCTTCGAAGTTCCTTCGGGCATGGTGCCCCGCTGCAGAAAAGGAAGCGGATCCTTGACCCAAAAGCCTGCCCGATCTGATCTCCGTACTGATCCAGCAGTTTCTTATACACAAGCGGAACCGCGCAGAAGAAGGTGGGCTGTGACTCCAGCAGTTCCTCCGCAATCTTTGAAGTGGACGATGCCAGGAAGATCTGGTACCCGTCAATTAGAGACAAATAATAACAGTAGCAGCTGGCGTATACATGATTCAGAGGAAGAAACAGGTACACCCTGTCTTCCGTCGTATACTGGACTCTCTTGGACAGCTCCGAATAGCCGAAAAAGATATTTCTCAGTGACAGCTGGACGCCTTTGGACGGCCCTGTTGTTCCGGAAGAGAACACGATTTTGCTGCAGACATCCGGATCCCGGGATGAAAGATGGAACAATTGTTCACTTTCCGGCAGGTGCGGGATCTCATCAAAGCAGAGCGTCCGGATCTTCATCGTCTCCGGGATCTTCCGAACGGTCTCTTCCTTCTCCGACGCATACAGGATCGCTCTGGCGCCGATGGCTTCTGCGAGCTTCCGAACGCTTTCCCCTTTCATATCTTTGGCTACCACAACGCTGATTCCCACAAATGCTGTAACGGCAAGATCCGCCACCATCAGGGAATAGGAATTTCTCCCGTAGATAATGACCTTTTCATCCGCCAGCCCGAGCCGGAGCAGGTACTCCGCCAGGCGATAGGTGTCTTCGGTGAACTGACCAAACGTCGTTCCCTCAAATCGTCCCTGTACCTTCTGGAAGATATACTGGTTGTTTTTCCATTTCTGGTAATCTTCTTTCAGCAGCTTATTGACATCCACGTTTCTGTTCCTTTTCTACAAGTTTTTTCAGCTTCAGATAATTGATCTTCGTATGGTGCTTGATGTCTTTGGGAATGGGGTCCAGGCACACCACCTTGGCTTCCAGCCGGTAGTGCTCCCGGAGGAAGCTTCGGATCATCTCCGGTTCTGTGCTGCTCTTTTCATAAAACAGGACCGTTTCTCCGTTCTGGTATACAACTGCACATTTCGGGATCGCCGGGAACTGAAGGATCACCTGCTGTTCGATCTCATTTGCACAGAGCTGCTGTCCCTCGACGGGGACATAAAATCCGTGCTTTCCACGATACAGAAGCCTTTCTTCTTTCAGCATCCCCACATCGTGAGTGTCATAGTATCCGTCCTGCAGGCGGATGTCCTCAAAGGACTTCGTGAGAAGCGCATCGCTTCGTACCAGGATATGCCCGTTGTCATCGATCCGGACTGAAACGCCGTCACACACTCTTCCCAGGGAACAGATCCCTTCTTCTTTCAGGTCGCGGATGAATTCATCCAGCGTATTCATGGCTATGAGATTACACTCTGTGGAGCCGTAAATATAAATGATCCTGCAGTCAGGATATTTTTCCTTTATGATCTCCGCCTCATGGAGGTTCAGGACCGCGCCGCCGAAATACATCAGTTCCAGGTGCGGATACATATTGGGTGTGCGCAGACAGAAATCCGGGGACGTCATGATCCGGGTGATGGCCAGATCCTGGAACTTCTCCAGCTTGCGAATGATCTTTTCCGTATTCTTCCTGCCCAGATTCACGTTGGGAATGGCAGTCGTCATGCCCTGGATAAGGTTTGAAAAGATATAGATATAGGACGTCGTAAGAACGATATCCTCATTCTTTTTCGCTTCATTGTTTCTGGTCGTCAGGCGAAGCTGCTCATACAGATCGCCATGAGACCGGAGAAACAGTTTCGGCGTCCCGGTCGATCCAGTCGTTACTGTTATCAGCCCGGCCGCGTCTTCTTCGATCTCATCCGGAACATACTCCTTTTCCGGACGCTCACTGTAAACGTGATCGATATTGATCACGCTGCGGATCTCCCGGAAAGCCGGAAATGCATTCCTTGCCAGCTTTGTGTGGTTGGAAACCAGGATGTGATGCGGTCTGGTCTTTTGAAAAATCTCCTGCAGACTTTCCTGTTTTGCATAGATGTCCACGTACATGACGGAAACACCCATGCACATAGTCGCCAGCATGAACAGACACAGCGTGTAGCCGGAACTGGTAAATGTAAGGACCCGGTCTCCGGACTGTACGCCGTGATGATGCAGTACCGATACCATTTCTTCGACTTCTTTTCTCAGTTCCGCAAAGGTCCGGCTCTCCCGCCTGTTTTTCCGGAGATAATACACCGCAGTGCGTTCTTTGTTCTCCTCGCACGATTTATAGAATTCCTGTACAATCCTGCTCATTTGTTCTCCCCAACTTCGTAGACCACAAAATCACGGTAGAAATAAGACTTTGTTGCCATGGTCTGCCGTTCGGACAGCTCTTTCAGATAACGGAACTCCGTTCCCGGCAGATATCGGCGGTTCTGCATGTTGTAATAGGCAACGCGGGCACCGGGTACAGAAAGCTCCCGGAGTTTCTGAATGTTCTCTTCAAACTGTTCCTCGCTCATATATTCGAAAATATCGGAAAGGTTGAAGAATCCGTACCTGCCGTCAAGTTCCTGCAGGGTGCCTCGTTTCACTTCGATGCGGTCCAGCCGGCTGCGTATCGTTTCATGAAACTGCTCCTGCAGATAATACGGGAGCGCGTCTTCGGTAAACTGATTGGTCAGGACATAGGTCATGTAGGGGTTGTTCCAGTTTGGAATCCTTCCCATTCCGGAATCCGCTGTCTTCTTGATGTTGGATGCGCTGTTCTCCTTGTCCTCCACATAATTGTAAAATGCACGGTCGCGCCCCAGTTTTCCCATCATGCGGAAGCCGAAGAACACCTTGAATATCGCTTTCATCCTCCGGTTGTTGACCCAGCGGTCATAATACTTTTTCTGTGCTTCGATATCATGAAATGCGGCCAGTTTTGCCATTTTTCTTTTCGTTGTGAACAGCGGAACCACCCGGTCGCGGAAGATCTGAAAGTATCGTTCAAATTTTCCGATATGGACGATCCCTTTTTCAAAGAATTCCGGATGTTCGTAAAAGTACCGGAACGCTTCCGGATCCATCACCGGTTCCAGAGACTGAAACAGCGCCCAGGACCGCTCTGTCCCTCCGATTCCGAGGAGGGCCAGAAGATCTCTGTGACTGAGCATCTCAAATCCCGCTTTTTTCAGGTAAAAAAGATGGATCTGGGTCGGGTTGATATCAAATGCCGTTATCGATTCCGGGTCTCCCAGCAGCATGGCGAGAGTATTGTCTCCTGCAGAAAGGATGGACGCTCCTCTCCGTCCCCGAATCTCCAGTGATTTCAGCAGATTTTCCGAGTCCTCCCAGCAGTTCGAATAACGTATAAAATCAAATTTCGCTTCCATGTTGATGCCTCTCCAAAATCTCGATGGTTCCGTTGATGCCGTCTACCCGCACCTTGTCTCCGTCATGGATCTGCTCCGTCAGGCCGCGGACGCCCACCACAAGGGGTATGCCCATCTCCCGTGCGATTACGGCGGAATGGGACAGAACGCTTCCCCGTTCGATAATGATTGCCTCTGCCATGGGGAACAGAATGGTCCATCCCGGATCGGTTCGCTTTGCCATCAGGATGTGACCTTGAAGGAACGGATCTTCCGGATCCTCGACATAACAGACGATACCTTCTGTGGCCTTTCCTCCTCCGGCAACGCCCCGGAGCACACCTTCCTCCGGTGCTGTTTCCTGCTGGCTGTATATCGGGATCATGTTTTCTCTGCAGATATCTCCATAGAAATACATCCGCTCAAACGTTTCTTTTTTCTTGTTTTCGCGGTATTCTTCTTTTCTTCCTTCAATCCGCTGACGGACATCGTCGGTCAGCGTTCCCTGAACTATTTCCGTGATCTCATCCTTTTCCAGATAGAAGATATCCCGGTAATGGTCAATGCGTCCTTCCTGTTCAAAATTTCTTCCGATCCCGAGGAAGATATTTCGAACGATGTCATAGATATAGGTCCTTCTCAGACGAAGCCGTTCCCGGTTACGTATAAAGAATTTGGTAATTCGGATGAGCAGCCGGACTTTCGGCCGTTCCAGCGGCTTGTAACACTGATAGATCTGCTGTTCCCGGTCTTCACCCGGTGTGTTTTCCTGCCCGAGGTTTTTTGCCGGATTCATTGCCAGATAGTTTTTTATCGTCTGGAACAGAAATGCCGGATCCTCCGTCATGGTGATGGTCTCAAGTTTCAGCTCATCCATGCTGCGGGATCCGAATCGGCGGATATAGTCCTTCAGCTTTTCCGCGATCTCGCTTCCGTCCTCCAGAGAAAACTCGTCATTCAGAACGCGCTGTTTCAGATCGCTGTCCCCGCGGATTTCTTCCACGATATCCAGCAGATCTGTCGTCTGCTTTGCGCTCTCAACATTTCCCTGACGGCTGAGCACGCTGCTCAGCGCGCCTTCACTGTCCGGGACACCGTGCTGCTGCAGGCTGTCCGTCAGCTTTCCGTAGAACACCATCGCGCCCATGTCATTCCCAATGGGCGTGGTAAATTCGTCCAGGATCTTTTCCTCCAGTTCTCCGTAGATTCCCAGTAGATCCTGACTGCTCAAGCCTTCAAATCTCTGATTCTGATATGGGCCTGTCACTTCTTCAAACCGGCGGAGAAACGCATCGCTGTCTTTCTTCATCCGGATCATTTTCTTCAAAAACTGCCGGTGGATCCTTGCTGCTCGTTCATTTGCCTGTTCCTCGGTTTCGACCAGCGGGACTTTAACTCCCATCATCTTCTCCATGTATCCCTTGTTCTTATCGTATCCCGGATACAGAGAAGTCATCCGATACCAGCTGTTCAGCTTGTAGTAGACCTTGTTTTCAAAAAAGACCAGCATGTTATTCAGATCATCATCCACATCACGAAGGACATCCTCGCTGACCAGAAAATTTCTGGCTGTCTGGTGATAGATCTTTCCGTATACTTCCTTTGCAAAGGTAAATGTCAGCGGTGTGGTCACACCGGAATAGCTCTCAATGATATTGGAATTGTCCAGGATCGTGCGCGGCTTCCGAAGATCCAGATGGCTGTATGCTGTAATGGCACGGCACTGCAGAAACCATATCGCGGAATCCTTTATGGCAAACTCCATGTCCTGACCCACTTTCGGATCATAACTGTCCTCTATGATCCTTGCCTGTCGGGCAAGTGTCCGGATTACATCCTCCGACAACCCGCTTTCCCCGTTTTTGAGGATCTGTTCCTGCAGGTCGACAACATAATCCATGCTGTCTTTCTCGCCGGATACCAGCTGTTCGCCCAGGCCTTTCACGACGCTGATCAGTGTTTCATCGGGATTGTTCGTGTTGGGGTTGACCGTAAACAGAACCCCTGCATAATCCGCATCCACCATCTCCTGGATGATCACCGCAGCGGCGATCTCCCGGTTGATCAGACCATGCTGCTGCCTGTAAGCCATGATACGGGGAGAGAAACAGGATCGGTAGCAGTCACAGATCGCCTTTTCGATCTCTTCTTCCGTGCTGACATTGAGCGTGGACTCCATCATTCCGGCAAAAGACTGATCTGCAGAGTCCTCATCCACGGCACTGGACCGCACAGCGACCTTCTCCGCACCGGCTAGTTCCTGTGTCAGGGCATCCTGAAGAAGATTCCTCTGCGCATCGGAAAAGCGGCAACGGTCTAGCAGTGCGAGGATCTTCTCCCTGGATTCCTCCTGATAATCGGCCAGAAGCCCCTCGTATTCCTCGCGGTGGTCTCCAAGAAACTCATAAAAGAACTCCGTAGTCAGACAGATCCATCGAGGCACGGAAATATCCGGAATGGTGTTCAGATGTCCCAGATTATAGGCCTTTCCTCCTACTTTCCGCCGGGATAATTCTTCGCCTCTGCCATTCCAAATTGCGGTTTTTTCTGAATGGTTGTTCTTTCTTGACATGCCTTGTCCGTTCCTTCCCGTTTTTCGTTCTTCATAGAAAATAGTTTTCTATTGCTCCGCCTCATTTTTGCGACGGCGCAGTTTGTACAAGTGAAAACCTGCCGCGAGAACCAGACACACTCCCGCCGTGATCAGCGTCCGTTGGTCCTTCCATCCGAGATACATACTGAGATAGTAAAAGGTCAGAAGCGGCAGAAACAGCAGTTTCAGCGGCTCGACCCGGTTCATCCATGCCAGATATCCCAGCAGCAGAATGCTGGCCAGTCCGGGAATCCGGAAAAAAACAAGATGCAGCAGCAGAAAGACCGCCGCAAGTCCGATGATCAGGCTCCTCAGCTGCTGCCTGGTCAGCGGTTTTTCTTTTCTGTCCGTATCATAATCCAGATAGTCATCTGCCGCGCGTACCAGATAGAACGTACACAGGGCAACCGGGAGCATTTCCCAGCAGAAATGCCCCGTGACTATGCTGTAGAGGCCTGCGGCGATGACTGCCCCAATGCCGTACACCCAGTAGTTCAGAAAGTACTTCGTCATTTCCGTTTTCTCTTATAGAGCTCCGCCTTTGCCAGGAGAATGGTCGGGCTGACCTTTGCGTACCTGCACAGTTCCTTCAGTTCTTCTTTCGGTTTTTCTACCATCTGTTCCTGCTCCAGCATCTCCAGCGCTTCCTCCCGGGACATCATTCCCATCCGTATCAGCACGCTGATCTCCGGCAGTCGGTGAGGCCTGCCCTCTGCACACTGATAGATATACTTTGTGGCATTGTGAATGGAGCAGTCATAGTGGTTATAGTCTTCGGGGGGCGTCCATCCTGTTTCCTCTTTCAGAAACCGGACGATCTCCTTTTCATCATATCGGTAATAGAGAAAATAGGGTACGAACTCCCGGAATTCAATTCCATCCACCCCGTCGAACGCTATGCTCCGAATATCGTTGTAAATTCCTTCGTCCACTTTTTCCCGGACGCTTTCCAGCAGACCGGCATAGCTTTCCGCAATGTCGATCTCGTGGATGCTCTTCAATCCCATGTCCACGAATCTGGTAAAGACATCATTGCCGTATCTTCGCAGCATCTGTTCCGGAGATCTGCCGTGAACACACATACCTGCATCCACTTTTACGGCATAGTTGATCATCGCTGCATATCCCGTATAGGAACATGCGATACACGGAACCAGGAAATGCTTCATGGAATAATGATACTGCCTCTGCTGCATGGCCCGGTCAAAAGTGATGTACTCGTGATCGACTCCGTATGTCCGCACCGTCTTGTCGATGTTCTTTTTGGCCTCCTTGGACAGAAAGCCGTTATCCAGTGTAAACGTGCAGACATGCAGACCGTGTTTTCGGACCAGCTCATGCAGGACAAATTCGCTGTCTTTTCCTCCGGAGATTCCCAGGGCTGCATCGTACCGGTGCTTGCCGCGCACTGCATCCACACGTTCCTGAAACAACTGGTGAAGTGCATTTTCATCCTCCAGTTGAGCTCCGATTTTCTCATAGTTTCGACAGAAGTTGCACACACCGGAGGAATCAAACGAGATCCCGCGGACAGTCTCGTCGTTCAGACATCTTTTACATCTCATTCTGTCAGCTCCTTTACAAATACCGCATACCGTTTTTCCTGATCTTCCACAGTGCTGTCATAGCGTTTGAATGTGCTTCGCTGCTCACACTGGAAATGGTAGACGGTCTGGTCATAGCCCAGCTCTCGAACAAATTTTGTTCCGAAATACAGCAGTGCAACGTACAGTTTCTGCTTCTGAAACTCTTTCCGCACCCCTACCGTTTTCGAGATATACTGAGCTGGATCGTATGGGTTTGCATAGCTCATCACATACCCGGCGGCTCTCCCGTCTTTAAAAGCTGCAAAAACATGGATCTCGGGAATCTTTTTGGTCCATTCCAGATAGATTTCCTGAAACACCTCAAAGGGAATCTCCGAATACAGAAGGCTTCCCTGAAACGCATCGATGGAGACATCAAAAATGTCTTTTACGATCTGATAGGATTCTTCTCCCCGGTAGAGTTTGAAGTCAAATCCTTCCTTCTGCTTTTTCCGGAAGATCTCTTCGCCGGACTCAAACAGAACATTGTTTGTGTTGATGTGAGCGCTTCGATAGGTGTACAGCTCCCGGTATCCCAGCTGTCGGATAAAATCAACATAGTACGGCGGGTTCTCGCAGTCGGGATAGTATTTCTGATCATACTGGCTGATCGCCCATCGATAGCTCATCCACGTCGTATAATTCACCGGTCCGATCAGATGCTTCTGCCCCAGTTCCCGGGCTCTCGCTTCCACTTTTCGGAACAGCTCTTTCACTTCCTCCAGATCATCGGAAAATTCCGCAAATCCGAACATGCATGGGTACTCTTCCAGTTTGTTGTTAATGATCAGGTAACAGGAGGATCTTCCTTGCTCAAAGTATTCCTTGTAGTCTGCAAGCTGCAGGATGGCCAGTTCCTTATTCATAGTAGTCCTCTCTCTCCTTCCTTCTGCTGAAAAAGATCCAGCAGGCGATTTGTGTTGATGAGAAGCTGTTCAATAAAATCAATTTCGATGGATTCGGAGACGATCCTCAGCAGGCTCAGTCTGTTGACGATGAACTCCCTGATACAGAAGAGTACCCGATCAAGGTATTCCTGTTCCGTCAGATCATACGGAGATTCTTCCCTCAGCCGGCAGTAGTACCGGTGAAGAAGCTCCCGGATCTCCTCATCCGAAACGGTCCCGCACTCATAAACAAGCAGTTCCGCAACGTCGTGCTCCGGAATCTGATAACAGGCCAGTTCAAAATCATAAAACATGACCTCCTCTCCCTGAACAAAAAAGTTGCGGGATGAGAAATCATTGTGCGTCAGCGTTTTAAACGCGCTGTGGCGTTCCTCTTCCTCATGGATCCTGTCAATAAAGGCGTGGATCTCTCGAATCCGTTCCGTTCCGTATGTGCGGTTGTTCTCTTCTTCCCGGAGATCAAACATCATATGAAGGCACGGTCTTGCTTTGTAATAGTCTCTGCTGCTGTATTTGTTCAGCTGGAGTTCTGCGGCCGCATCTTCCTTTCCCATATAGAAGATGTGAAACGGAAGGATCCGATCCAGTACCGCCTGAAGATCCCCTGCATTCAGCTCTTTCTCTTTCCAGACATAGTACTTGAACAGCAGATTTCTCGTGCCGCTCCGGTGATCGTTGTAACAACCGTAATAATCGATCATGGCATTTTTCAGCGACGGTTCGATCCCCCGGTAAAGAACATCTTCCCGGAGATAGCTTTGGTCATATCCCAGTACTTTCCTGTGAAGCAGCAGCTCCTTCATCAGCCGGAAATCTTTGCCGCTTACAAGATTGATGCCGTTCTTCACCACGTTGTTGGATTTGATCTTCATCAGCAGTTCCGCAGTCTTTCCGTCATCAAACTCAACATCGATATGGTAGATTCCGCAGCGCTTCAAGGCGACCAGATTGTTGATGCTGGATATCCCCTCCAGCTCTCTTTTTTCCATGTGCCGGATCTTTTTGTTCATGATCCGCGCAATCTGTTTTTCTTCCCTCATATGGTTCTCCTGTGCGAGGTTTTTCTTTATATCTTTAAAAGACGCAATAATAACCCATTTTTTCCTTTTTACCAAATTATTCTGTCTGATACAAGCGTTTGCCATATTTTCCCATGCAATATTAAAAAAGACCACCGTCAGCCGCCCGGCTGTCAGTGGTCTTTGCTCTGTTTTTGGGGTTTACCGAATATTCATCGGTGTGATGGCAAGATATTCCTCCAGAGGAGCATCATTCAGTGCCAGTTCAATGATGTTGCGGCCGATGGGATTGAGCCCGTTGGTATTGAACGGGGCAATCTGCTCTTTGATAAAGTCGGTTAGGATCTTCGCACCGGCATCATAGCCGTCAAAGCCGACCTTGGACTGCAGCTCCGGACGAAGGAACGTTCTGCGGATATGCTGTCCGTCGATCTTCATGTCGGCCAGGGAATACCCGAACAACGGACAGCGTGCTTCCACCAGGTCCTTCATTCGGACATTGCCCGTTCTTCTGGCAAGATATTCTCTCACCAGCCACTCGCCGGCAAAACCGATGTGATACGCACCGATATACTGGTTGGGGATCAGCACGTTCAGCGTCGCCTGCGTGTTCATCATCTGGTGAAGGAGCAGGTTTGCCTGGGTGATCTTCTGTCCTGTGGCGAAGGGCCAGTAGGAACCGACGCCCTCGGCCTTCAGTCCGCTTCCCGCATTGGAATCGGCAATGGAAGGATTCTTGAATCCGCGGGGGCACACCAGCCGCCACAGCCATGCCAGAGAGATGGGAACGAACTGAACCATTCCCATAATTCCGTAATTGGGATTTTCCACCGTGGAAGGCGGCATGCGGACTCCGAAGGATCGGATATTGACTTCCACCGGTTCATTGCCGGGGATGATGTTGTCGATCATCTCCCGGGGGATGATTACCCGGGGATTCGTACAGGGCTTTCCGGTGGACTCTTCCACATGTTCCCAAATGAGACATGTCGCGCCTGGAACACCATCCATATTGAAGAATTCCAGCGGTTCCGGCGGGTGAATGCTGATCCGCTCATACATGGGGCTGTTGCCGTAGTAGTTGTCGCCGTCCATCCGCAAAAACCAGCCGTCTTCCGCGTCCGCAATGACCAGATGTCCGGATCCGTTCTGCATGTCCTTATGCGCAAGGACCATATCATCTGCGATCGGATGGATCTTGCAGGTCTCACTGATGGTCAGATAATGTTTCTCGCCGCTGACCGTGTGGGTTCCCACCAGGATCTGTCCGTTTTCCTCCTTATGGATCTCCTCCAGCATCTCGCTTTTGCCGCCGCCGGATGCGCCCTCATGCATGAAAACGACTTCATTCTCATACGGTGTCTCCAGCAGTGCCGCAGATGCGTGGTTGGTGATCCACCCTTCATGCTCGCCGATATCCAGCAGCACGGAGAAAACGCCCTTCTTCGCAGACGGACCGGGATACAGATTGTATGCAAACACTTCGTGCAGATCCTCACTGCGCTGATGGACGACTACCTGTTTTCCCTTAAAGTGTGTGACACGGAACGGCGGCGCCACATAGATGATGGCGCGTGGCTTGTAGTTCTCCCCGATCTCATGGATGCCCACAAATCCCTGCATGTTGGCAAGAGAAAGAGCGAAGAATGCCGCATTGGAAGGACATACCATCAGAGAATCATATCCGTAGTATTTTCCTCCGGCGCGGAAAGGCAGCAGGATCACGCTCTGATCCTTAAACCACTCCATGGTCTCTTTACGCAGTTTGGAAAACTCATATCCGTAACGGTCCTTAAAATACGGCTTGTCCGACGGCAGATCATCTCCGATGCACATGCAGTCGGGATCGCGGCGGCGCATATAGTCTTCCATAAAGTTGACAACCGGGCCGTTTTTGCATCGTACGACCTCCGCTTCTTTAAAAACTCCCTTGCCGGGAATGGTATATGTAACATCGAACCGGGAGCTGTGTGTGGGTCCGAAACACAGTTCCTCCAGCTGTTCTTTGGTCTCCGGATAACAGCGCCACTGGCAGTTTGTCACAGCGTCGGTCAGGTCCTCCGGCAGAACAAATCGATTGAAATAGGAATCTATCAACACAGTATTTCACCTTTTCTTTGTGAGATACTGTCGATTCTACCATCGTTTTTGGTCAAGTTCAACGAGTAGATTAACTGAATTCTGTAACTTTCGCCCACTTTGTCTTTGTTGCTATTATCACAGTTTTCCGGCAAATAACGCGATTTGATCCTTTTTTCGCACATATTGTTCCGCAGAGATCCCGGTAACAGGCCAAAAATGCGCAAAAAACTGCCTCTGTACCACAACAGATACAGAGGCAGCTCCTATTTTATTCAGATTTTCAGGACCTGGCAGGAACCGGCTCCGAACCGCGCCTCCATGCCCTTTTTATATTCTTCGAAATACTCGTGGGGCATCAGTGCCTGAACACATCCTGCAAATCCGCCTCCGTGGACGCGCCATGCGCCTTTCCCTTCCAGCAGTTTTGCGCTCAGCTCCAGACCTTCTTCCAGCTTGGTATCTCCGGTGGCGCTGGTCACGATATTATTCAGATACTGCTCCGAAGATCTGCCCGACGCATTCATAAGCTTCATGTACGTTTCCCCGTCTTTGCGGAGGAGGGCATCTCTCATTTTGGGAACACGCTCGTTCTCATCGAAGAAGTGTTTTGCCCTGCGGACCGGCCGGTAGGACACATCCCATTCCCGGGATCGGAACTCCGCCGGATCGACCTCCGAAAGAACGCCTTTGTCAAAAAGACTCGCGATGTAGGTCATATCGGACGGGATCATCGCATAGGAGGTCTCAAGCCCGGCGTGACTGCCTCCCGTATTGGTCAGGCACAGTGTCAGGCCCATTTCATCGAATCTCGTTTCAATGGGGAGGATCTCATCGGTAGCGAAGTCCACGTATACACAGGATCCCAGAGAGCTTGCCAGCTGATCCATCAGTCCGCACGGCTTGCCGAAGTGCTGATTTTCCGCCTGCTGTGCCAGCCGTGCAATCACGATGGGCTCCAGTTTCCCGTCGTTGTAGTAAGCGTTGAGAATCTTTCCCATCAGCACCGCAAATGCCGCGGAGGAAGAAAGCCCCGAACCCGCCGGCAGATTGCTGGTCACGACCGCGTCAAACCCGCCGATATCCAGACAGAAATCCTGCATTGCCGCGGCAACACCGCGAACCAGGGCTCTGGTTGTGCCGAATTCCTCCGGTTTGACATCCAGATATCTCAGACGGATCTCGTCCTCTCCAAAACCTTCGGACCGAATCCGGATAACATTGTCATTGTTCTTGACGCAGTGGGCTGTAAGACCGGTATCTACGGCAGCTGCAATGACACGTCCCTTTTGATGGTCGGTATGATTTCCTGCCAGCTCCGTGCGTCCGGGAGCAAAGAAAACATCACTCATTTCTTACCGTTTTTTCCTTTCCTTAAACGCTAGAATCTCTCGTTTTCCATCCTGTCGTATTTTTCTCTGAATAAATCATATTACTGCCATAAAACAATGTCAATGAACGGTATTTTACAATTCTTTCCTTCATTTTGAGTTCTTTTTTTGCATTCTGTCAGCCGTCTAGATAGGTGTCTTAACATTATCTCATTTTTGTCAATGTTTCCCTGCCGTTTTCATTGCTTTGCATTCCGGCAAAGGATATAATTGATACCATCAAACCTCAAGGAGGTATCCTGATGGACAAGACAAGTAACATTAATTTATCAATGCTGTTCGATTTCTACGAGCTTACCATGGGAAATGGCTATTTCCAGAACAACATGGGAAATGAGATCTCTTATTTTGATGTGTTCTACCGTTCCGTCCCGGACAAGGGAGGCTTTGCCATTGCTGCAGGGCTGGAGCAGGTAATCGATTACATAAAAGATCTTCACTTCAACGAGGAAGATATTGCTTATCTCCGCGGCCGCAACCTCTTCTCCGAAGGGTTTTTAGAGTATCTGGCAAACTTCAAGTTTACCGGAGATATCTGGGCGGTCCCCGAAGGAACTCCCATCTTCCCCATGGAACCGTTTATGACGGTAAAGGCTCCCTCGATCCAGGCTCAGCTCATCGAGACTTATGTTCTGCTGGCTCTGAATCACCAGAGCCTCATCGCCACAAAAGCAAACCGCATCGTCCGCGCAGCCAAGGGCCGTGCCGTGATGGAATTCGGCTCCCGTCGCGCCCAGGGTATTACCGCTGCCGTGACCGGTGCCCGTGCCGCATATATCGGCGGCTGCATCGGAACCGCCTGTGCGGTCTCTGATGAGATCTATGGTGTTCCCGCACTGGGAACCATGGCGCACTCTTGGGTCCAGATGTTCGACTCCGAATATGAGGCGTTCGTTGCTTACTGCAAATGCTATCCCAACAGCGCCACTTTGCTGGTGGACACCTATAATTCCCTGAAATCCGGTGTTCCCAACGCGATCCGCGCGTTCAATGAAGTCCTGAAACCGCTGGGCATCACAAAATGCGGAATCCGATTCGATTCCGGTGACATGACCTATCTCACCGTAAAAGCACGCAAGATGCTGGATGAGGCCGGATGGCCGGAATGCAAGATCACCGTATCCAACTCTCTGGATGAACGTCTGATCACGGAACTTCTGCATCAGGGCGCGGCCATCGACAACTTCGGTGTTGGCGAACGTCTTATTACCTCCAGTTCCTCTCCGGTATTCGGCGGTGTATACAAACTGTGCGCAGTGGAAGACGATGACGGTACCATTATTCCCAAGATCAAGATCAGCGAAAACACCGCCAAGATCACGAACCCGGGATTCAAGCACACCTATCGGTTTTACGACAAGGAGACCGGCATGGCGGAAGCGGATTATATCTGCCTCCATGATGAGACCGTGGACGACTCTCAGCCCATCACCATCTGTGACCCCGAGGCGCGCTGGAAAAAGAAGACCTATGACAACTATGTTGCCAAGGAACTTCTGGTTCCCATTTTCCAGAACGGCGAGCTCGTTTACGAGATGCCGACGCTCAAGGAAATCCAGGCCTACTGCAAGGAACAGGTGGATACACTCTGGCCGGAAGTCAAGCGCTTCGACAACCCGCATAACTACTATGTCGATCTGTCCGAAAAGCTGATGGCGCTGAAGGACAAGATGCTTAACGAAAGCTCGGGAAAGGACTCCTAACAATGACAGCCAAGGTGCGAAGAGAACGGCTTCTGCAGATTCTTCTTGATTCCTCTTCCCCGGTAAGTGCCACAAAGCTCGCTTCCCAGTTTGATGTCAGCCGGCAGATCATCGTTGGTGATATTGCTCTCCTGCGTGCTGCAGGAGAACAGATCATCGCAACCCCTCGCGGATACACGATGGCCCAAAGCCGTCGTCCCGCAGGTTATCTCGGATCTGTCGCCTGTGTGCACGAGGATCCGGAAGACATGCGGCGTGAACTGAATATTATGGTCGACAACGGATGTACCGTTGTGGATGTCATCGTGGAACACCCGGTTTACGGACAGATCATCGGGTCGCTGGACATCTCTTCCCGCTACGACGTTACCGTTTTTATGGAAAAGATCAGCTCGGAACAGGCACAGCCCCTGTCTGCCCTTACCGGCGGGATCCATCTTCACACCCTGTCCTGTGACGGAAGGGAGACCTACGACCGGACCTGCAGAGAATTGAAGCAGGCAGGCCTGCTTTTCCACGAGAATAGTTAATCTTTTAATTACCGTTGACAAACAATACCCTGCCATCTATATTGAGATACACAGATGTCTTGACACCTGTGTATCTTATTGTTTTATGGAGAATAATCCTATGAGCAAAGTTAAAGCATTCATGAAGCGCAAGGACATTGAGATCTCTCTGAAGCGCTACGGAATCGACGCATTGGGCGCCATGGCGCAGGGCCTGTTCTGCACCCTGCTGGTGGGCACCATCCTCAACACGCTCGGTTCCCAGTGTCACATCGGATTCTTAAATGCTCCCATCGTTACCATGGGCAGCGGGGATGCTGCCACAACATATACCATCGGTGGACTTGCTTCTGCCATGGTCGGTCCCGGTATGGCCGTGGCCATCGGCTACGCGCTGCATGCCCCGGCAATGGTCCTGTTTTCACTGATCCCCGTGGGATTTGCCACCAACGCACTGGGCGGCGCAGGCGGGCCGCTTTCGGTATATTTCGTCGCACTGATCGCTTCCGAATTCGGTAAGGCGGTATCCAAGGAAACCAAGATCGATATCCTTGTTACTCCTATCGTCACGATTCTCGTCGGAATCGGACTTGCCTATCTGATCGCTGCTCCCATCGGACGCGCGGCAACGGCAATCGGTTACTTTATCATGTGGGCAACCGAGCTTCGGCCGTTCCTCATGGGCGTTATTGTCAGTGTAGTCGTCGGTATCGTCCTGACGCTCCCCATTTCCTCGGCCGCCATCTGCGCAGCTTTTTCCCTGACCGGTCTTGCCGGCGGCGCTGCGGTTGCCGGGTGCTGTGCCAATATGATCGGATTTGCTGTTATGTCCTTTAAAGAAAACCGCTGGGGTGGTCTGGTCTCTCAGGGACTGGGAACCTCCATGCTTCAGATGGGCAACATCGTGCGCAATCCGAAGATCTGGATTCCGCCCATTATCGCCTCCGCGATCACCGGACCCATCGCCACCTGTCTGTTCAAAATGGAAATGAACGGCACCCCGGTTTCCTCCGGAATGGGTACCTGCGGACTTGTCGGCCCCATCGGTGTATGGACCGGCTGGGTCACTCCCAGTGAGGCCGCCATTGCCAACGGCGCTTCCGCTATCACGCCCAACGCCATGAACTGGCTCGGTATGATCCTGATCTGTTTCGTTCTTCCTGCAATCCTCTCCTGGATTTTCGGGCAGATCGCAAGAAAGATCGGCTGGATCCGCGAAGGAGATCTGACGCTGGAATAAGTTTTCTCATAGCCATCTGCCGCAGAGAGCATCTTCTCTGCGGCAGTTTTTTTGTCCCGACACAATATACAACACGGCATTTTCAGTAGCCGATCAATTCCAACGGTTTGTACATTGACTTTAGCGCGCTAATGTGCTACTCTGCTAATCAAGTAACACAACATCTGAGAGGTGATCCCATGGGTTTACCAGAAACCGAACAGCTTCATATGCTGTTTCAATCCATTCTGGCTCTGAAAAACGAAGACGAGTGCCGCCGCTATTTTGAAGACCTCTGTACCATCAAGGAAGCTCAGGATCTGGCGCAGCGGCTGGACATAGCCCGCCGGCTGGCCAGAGGCGATTCCTATAACGAGACCGCACATCAGACCGGCGCCAGTTCCGCCACTATCAGCCGTGTGAACCGCTGTCTGGAATACGGCGCGCAGGGCTATGCCCTGATCCTGGACCGCCTGCCGAAACTTGAACCAAAGGAAGAAACGTGAGTATGAATACTACTGTCAGCGAAGACCAGATCCGTTCCCGGCTGATCCTGCTGTATCAGTCTTACGGGTATCTGCCCTACAAAGTAAATAAATTCGAGGAATACGACCTGTATGCACAGTATAAGAATTTTCTTGCATGCAAGCAGATCCTCACGTTCAGTGATACCGACGGACGTCTCATGGCCTTAAAACCGGACGTGACCCTGTCGGTTATCAAAAGCGCCTCGGACCGCTGTCCTGTACATAAGGTCTTTTACAACGAGAATGTCTACCGTGTTCCGGAAGACGGTGACGGCTTCAGCGAGATCCCCCAAACGGGACTGGAGTGCATCGGCGAAATCGGTCTTTATGAATCCGCCGAAGTGGTCATGCTTGCCGCCAGAAGTCTGGAGAGCATCCATTCTTCCTATGTCCTGAACCTGTCCCACATCGGGGTCGTCTCCGGAATCCTGAATCAGGCCGGCATCCGACCGGAAGATCAGCCCGAATTCTTTGCTGTGCTCGGTGCCAAAAACGGTCCTGCGCTGACAGATCTGTGCCGTCGCTTTGACATGGAATCTCAGGCCGTTTCGAATCTCGTGATGTTAACAGAACTGTACGGTCCGACCGAGGAGGTTCTGGCGCAGCTGAACGCCCTTCCCCTTCCGGAGGAAAGCCGTTGCGCAGTGGAGGAGCTGAAGGAACTTGACGCTCTTCTCAAGGCATTCGGGCCGTCCCGCATCCATCTGGATTTTTCCGTTGTGGATGATATCGAATACTATAACGGCATCGTGTTTGCAGGATTCATCGAAGGCATTTCCTCCAGTGTTCTCTCCGGAGGAAAGTATGATCGTCTGGTTTCGCGCATGAACAGGTCCGGTGGCGCTGTGGGCTTTGCCGTTTATTTCAACACACTGGAGCCGCTTTGGTTCACGGAGAAGGAATTCGATTTTGATGTCGTTCTGGTCTGTCCCTCCGAATCGGACCTGCCGCTTGCGATCCGGGAAGCCAACCGCTGCATTGCAGCCGGAGAGACCGTCCGCGTTCAATGCTCGGAACCCAAGGGCTTCTCGTTCCGGACCAGATATGATGTGAGAAACGGGGCGGTGGAATCATGACAGAAAAAAAGATGATAAATGTCGCCCTCCCCAAAGGACGTCTGGGCGAGATCGTTTACGGGATGATGGAACAGGCCGGCTATGAATGTCCGGAAGTTCTGAACCCGAAACGGAAACTGACTTTTGAAAACGAGGCCTGCGGTGTCCGATACTTCTGGGTAAAACCATCGGACGTTCCCATTTATGTGGAGCGGGGCGCCGCAGATGTGGGAGTTGCCGGCAAGGACATCCTGCTGGAGCATTCGCCTCGCGTCTATGAACTGCTGGATCTCGGCATCGGAAAATGCCGTATGTGTGTGGCCGGCCCCAAAACATTCCGGGATGACGAGTCGCGCACGCTGAAAGTCGCAACCAAATTCCCGCATATTGCCAGAAGATACTATGAATCACAGGGCCGTGACATCAGCATAATCAAGCTGAACGGTTCCATAGAGATCGCACCCATCCTCGGTCTTTCCGATGTGATCGTAGACATCGTGGAGACCGGAAAAACACTGAAAGAAAACGGGCTGGATGCGCTGGAAACTATCGTTCCCATAAGTGCCCGTTTCATTGCCAACAAAGCAAGTTTTCAGTTTAAACATGACGAGATCGCGGCGATGAGCCAGGCCCTTTCCGCAGTCTGTCAGACCAAGGAGTAACACATGATCAAGATCTATAAATACGGAGAAGTTCCTAACGAGACTCTGTTTATCCGCTCTCCCCTGTTTCAGGATGTTGGAGCCGTGGTCACTGAAATCCTGAACAAAGTTCAGGAAGAGGGAGATGCCGCTCTGAAATACTACACCAGGAAGTTTGACGGCGCCGATCTTTCCGATCTCATCGTATCCAACGAAGAGATCGAAGAGGCGTTTACTTCCACCAGCGAGGAGTACCGCAAGGTGCTCCAGCAGGCATGGGACAACATTGCGGAGTATCACTCTCACCAGATTCGTCCCGGATTTGTTATGACGCGGGAAAACGGAGTTGTTCTGGGCCAGAAGATCACACCCATCGAAAAGGTCGGTCTTTATGTTCCCAACGGGACGGCAGCCTATCCTTCCTCGCTGATTATGAATTGCGTTCCCGCCAAGCTGGCTGGTTGCTCCGAACTGATCATCGTCACACCGCCGGACCGCAACGGAAAAGTCAATTCCGCGATCCTGGCTGCCGCCAAGATCTGCAATGTGGACAAGATTGTGAAAGTAGGCGGTGCGCAGGCGGTTGCTGCACTTGCTTTCGGAACCGAGAGCGTTCCCAAAGTCGACAAGATCGTCGGTCCGGGCAATGCTTATGTCGCCGAAGCGAAAAAGCAGGTCTTTGGCAAGGTAGCAATCGACACGATTGCCGGCCCAAGCGAGGTGCTTATCGTCGCAGACAAGAATAACGACCCCAGAATCCTCGCCGCTGATATGCTGGCGCAGGCGGAGCATGATGTCATGGCCACCTCGGTCCTCGTCACAGACTCGGAAGAGCTGGCAAACCGGGTGGCGCAGGAACTGGAGACGCAGCTGGCGGTTCTCCCCCGTGAAAACATTGCCCGACCGTCGATTGAGAACAACGGCAAGATCGTAATCGCCTCCTCACTGGATGAAGCCGTGGAGTGTGCCAATGAAATCGCTCCGGAACACCTGGAGATCAGCGTGGACGATCCCTTCTCCTATCTAGGAAAAATCAAGAACGCCGGTTCCATTTTCCTGGGTAAAGATGCTCCGGAGGCGCTGGGTGACTACATGGCCGGGCCGAATCACACGCTCCCCACCACGGGAACCGCCCGATTCGGAAGCCCTCTTTCCGTGGATGATTTCGTAAAAAAATCCCAGTACACCTACTTCTCGCATGAGGCGCTGGAGGAGATCAAAGACAGCATCATGCTGTTTGCGGAAGAGGAAGGGCTGCACGGACACGCCAACAGTATCGACATCCGTTTTCGCGAGGACTGATTTATGAGTCGCTTTTTTGTTTCCAGATTTGATGACCTGACGCCCTATACCCCCGGGGAGCAGCCCCGGGATCAGGTCTTTGTAAAACTCAACACGAATGAATCCCCCTTCCCTCCTTCTCCCGAAGTGGTCAAAGCGGCATCGGACGCTGCTGCAACGCTCCGCCTGTATTCCGATCCGGATTCCACCGATCTGACGCAGGCCGTTGCCGGATACTTCGGGGTTCGTCCGGAGGAAGTGCTTATGACCAATGGATCCGATGAGATCCTGAATTTTGCTTTCATGGCATTTGGGGATGCCGCCTGCGGATTTGTCTTTCCGGATATCACCTATGGTTTTTATGAAGTAATCGCAGACCTCAACGGGATCCCGTATCGAAAGATCCCGCTGGACGAAGATTTTACCATCCGGGCAGAAGATTATTTCGGGGTGGGCTGCAATATTGTGATCCCCAATCCCAACGCACCCACCGGAATTCCCCTCGCGATCCCTCAGATCCGTTCCATCGTGGAATCCAACAGGGATCATATCGTAATCATCGACGAGGCGTATGTGGATTTCGGCGGGGAGAGCTGTATTCCCCTGATCCGGGAGTATGATAACCTGCTGGTGACCCAGACCTTTTCCAAATCGCGGTCTCTGGCCGGAGGGCGACTCGGATTCGGGATCGGCAACCCGGATCTGATTCGGGATCTGAACACGCTGAAGTATTCCTGCAACCCGTATAATGTCAACCGGATGACTTCCGCCGCGGGGATCGCCGCCATTCAGGATGACGTGTATTTCCGGAAAAACATTGCAGAGATCCAGCGTGTGCGGGAATACACCCGTGGCCAGCTGGAGCAGCGTGGCTTTACCGTCCTTCCCTCGGTCTCCAATTTCCTGTTTGTCCGATCGAATTTCGGAACCGCGGAAGACCTGTACGGCGCCCTGCGGGAGCTGGGCGTTCTGATCCGGTACTGGAAGACCCCCCGGATACAGGACTGGTGCCGCATCACCATCGGCACACGGGCGCAGATGGATACGCTGCTGAATGCAGTGGACACGATACGAAAGGAGCGCGGACTATGAGAACAGCTTCTGTAGAACGCAACACCGCCGAAACACAGATCAAACTCACTCTGAATCTGGACGGAAGTGGAAAAAGCGATATCGATTCCGGTGTGGGCTTTCTTGATCACATGCTCACATTGTTTGCCGCACACAGCGGCTACGATCTCAGCCTGATTTGTCATGGAGACACACAGGTGGACGATCACCACACCACGGAAGATATCGGCATCGCTCTTGGGGATGCTTTCCGGCAGGCTCTTGGGGAACGGAAGGGCATCATTCGGTACGGCAGCATGTGGCTTCCCATGGATGAAGCGCTGGTTCTCTGTGCCGTGGACATCTCCGGCAGAAGCCATCTGGACTACCGCCTGTGTATTCCAGCGCAGAAAGTCGGTACTTTTGATACCGAACTGGTGGAAGAATTCTACACCGCCTTTGTGAGAAAGGCAGAACTGACCCTGCACCTGCTTCAGTTTGAAGGCAAAAATTCGCATCACATTATCGAAGCCTCTTTCAAGGGGTTCGGCCGCGCTCTGGCCCAGGCCACTGCCATTGATGAAAAAAGACCGGATACCGTTCCGTCAACCAAAGGAGTGCTGTAAATGCTTGCTATCGTAGATTACGGTGTTGGAAACCTGTTTTCCCTTCACAGTTCTTTAAATATGATCGATGTTCCTTCCGTCGTCACCTCGGACGAGAACGAGCTTCGAAACGCCGACAAGATCATCCTTCCCGGAGTGGGTGCTTTTGAGGATGCCGCCCGAAAACTCAAAGAGAGCGGGCTGGGTGATGTCGTTGCAGAAGAGGCACGAAACGGAAAGCCCACCATGGGCATCTGTCTCGGAATGCAGATGCTGTTTGACCGCAGTTTTGAATACGGTACTCACGAGGGGCTCGGCCTGATTCCGGGAGATGTCGTCGATATGACGCCCCATATTCCGGAGGATCTGAAAGTGCCGCACATCGGTTGGAACGCGCTGAACATGAAGCAGCCGGACCACCCCCTGTTTCGGTATATCAAAGACGGTGACTTCGTATACTTCGTCCACACTTACTTCGCCACGCGCTGTGAGGATTATACGCTGGCTACGACGGAGTACGGTGCGGATCTGACCGCCTGTGTTGCCCGTGATCAGACTGTCGGCTGTCAGTTCCATCCGGAAAAAAGCGGACGGATCGGCCTGAACATTCTGCGAGCTTTCTGTGAAATGAGGTGACCGGACATGCTTTTATTTCCGGCCATCGACATGTTCGACCATAAAGCCGTTCGTCTGTTCAAAGGTGACTATCAGCAGATGACAATCTACAGCAAAGATCCTCTTTCCGTCGCCAAACGATTTGAGCGTTCCGGTGCAAAATGGGTCCATCTTGTGGATCTTCAGGGCGCAAAAGACGGAACCACGCCCCATGCGGATCTTGTTGCAAGCATTACGAAAGAAACCTCTCTTCAGGTCGAAATCGGCGGGGGGATCCGATCCGAAGATACGATCCTCCGTTATCTGGACTGTGGTGTATCACGAGTGATTCTCGGCACTGCGGCTCTGGGAGACCCCGGTTTTCTGCAGAAGGTCGTCGCAAAGTACGGCTCCTCCATCGCGGTTGGTGTAGACTCCCGCAGCGGCATGGTTGCAACCCATGGATGGACCAAAACAAGTTCGGTGACCGCCGACGAGTTTTGCCACCGGCTGGATGAGATCGGAGTGTCCACCATCATCGCAACAGATATCTCCAAAGACGGCGCCATGCAGGGCCCGAATCTGGAACTGTATCGTCAGTTGAAGCGTTCTTTCTCCGGCAATATCACGGCCTCCGGCGGAGTCTCCAGTCTTGATGATCTGGAAGCGCTGAATTCGCTGGATCTGTACGGAGCGATTTTGGGGAAAGCCTATTACACCGGAGCAGTAGATTTGGAAGAAGCAGTAAAGAAGGTACAAGTATGATCACAAAACGAATCATCCCCTGTCTGGATGTAAAAGACGGCAGAGTCGTCAAGGGGGTCAATTTCCTGAACGTCAATGATGTCAACGATCCCGTTGCGCTTGGTCAGTACTATTCCGACCACGGCGCCGACGAACTGGTTTTTTATGATATTACCGCCTCCGTGGAAGGCCGCAGCCTGTTTACGGAAATCCTGACACGGGTGGCGGAGACCATCTTTATCCCGCTGACTGTTGGCGGCGGAATCAACACGTTGGATGACTTTGACCGTGTTCTGAAATGCGGTGCTGACAAGGTCAGCGTAAACTCCGGTGCCATCCGGAATCCTTCCCTCATCCCCGAAGCCGCACAGCGGTACGGCGATCAGTGCGTGGTGCTTTCCGTAGACGCCAAACGAGTGGGCGGACAGTTTCATGTGTTTACAAAAGGCGGCCGTGAAGACACCGGAATGGATGCCATCGAATGGATTCGAAATGGCGTAAAAAACGGTGCCGGTGAGATCGTTCTGAATTCCATCGACACGGATGGTGTGAAAAACGGCTTTGATCTGGAAATGCTCAAGGCTGTGAGCGATGTGGTAAACGTCCCCGTGATCGCCTCCGGCGGAGCCGGTTGCGCACAGGACTTTGTCACTCTGTTTCAGACTCTTCCGAAAGTCGACGCCGGTCTCGCCGCATCCATTTTCCATTTCGGTGAGGTTCGCATCGAGGACCTGAAAGCCCTGCTTGCGCAGGAAGGGATCAACGTAAGACGATAAGGAGACGTTTCAATGACAGACATCAGCGAACTCAAGTTTGATCAGAATGGACTGATCCCGGCCATCGTCACGGAGACGGGAACCGGCAAGGTCCTCATGATGGCATATATGAACGAAGAAAGCCTGAAGATCTCCATGGAAAAAGGCCTTGCATGTTTCTGGAGCCGTAGCCGTCAGGAGCTCTGGCTGAAAGGTGATACCTCCGGCAATTACCAGCACATCGTCAGCATCACCGCAGACTGCGATTATGACACTCTTCTCGTGGAGGTCCGCAAAGACGGTCCGGCATGCCACACGGGAGAAGAGAGCTGCTTCCATCACCCGCTGTTCGAAGGGTCCGAACCGCAGGGCTTTACCTATGAGGCATTGCTGGAAATGCTGAAGGGCAGAAAAGAAAATCCGAAGGAAGGTTCTTATACGTCCTACCTGTTCGAAAAGGGTGACGACAAGATCTTAAAGAAGATCGGCGAAGAGTCTACCGAAGTGGTCATCGCCGCAAAGGACAGAGATCTTCCCAATACCGTTTATGAGCTTTGTGATCTTATGTATCACGCTATGGTCCTGATGGTTGACATGGGGATCAGCCTGGAAGACATTCGTAAAGAGATGTCCTCCCGGCACGTGGTGGATCACAAGGTAAAGCAGGAAAAGATGGTCTGATTATGCAGGATCTTCATTTACACACAACTTATGATGACGGAGGAAACTCCGTACGGGAAATGACAGAGAAAGGCCTTCTCTCCGGCTTTTCTTCCATCGGGCTGTGCGTTCACAGTCCGATACCGGGAGAGTCCTGGTGTGCAACAGAGGACGGTGTCCGGCAGTTCATATCCGATGTTCACGAGGCGGCGGATGCCCTCCGCGGAAAGATGCCTGTCTACTGCGGGATTGAATTCGATTCCGTTTCCGAATGTGACCTTTCGCTGTTTGATTATGTCATCGGATCGGTCCATGTGCTTCAGGCCGCTGGCGGACCGTGGTACTATGACGCCTCCCGGGAAGAAACTCTGCGGATGATCGAAACAGTATATTGCGGCGACAGGGATCAGGCGGCAGAGGACTATTTCGCCCGCGTTGGTTCTCTGGCGGAACTCGCCGCCGTGGATATCGTCGGACACTTTGACCTTCTGACCAAGTTCGACGAACCGGAGTGTGTCTATGATGTGCACAGCAGCCGCTATCGGGATGCTGCACATTTTGCCATGGAGCGGCTCGTCAACGCCGGAAAGATCTTTGAGATCAACACCGGGGCGGTCAGTCGGGGTTATCGAACGAGTTTCTATCCCTCGGATGCGCTTCTGAAGGAACTGTTTTCCATGGGCGGGAAAGTATGCCTTTCCTCCGATTCCCACAGCGTGGATACTCTGGGTTTTCAGCGCGACAAGGCAAAAGCATGTGCGGTTGCCGCCGGTTTTGATGCCGTTTGGGAATGGAATGGTTCTGACTTCGTGCCGGAAAAGATCTGACCCAATTACAGTGGCAATAACTCCGCAGGAAATCAGGCGGAAGGCAACATAATCCCCCGCCCTTTTTCCTCTTTTTTCCGGCACCTCTTTTTCGCCGCTGGATTTTATCTAATTGATACCAAATATGGCTTTATTTACTCTTCTGATTTCGGATAATACGATAATTGACTTTACTATATATAAAAGATAAGATTTAGGAGTATTGAGACGACGCAGATTTGCCCTGATTTTTCATGGTTTCTGCCGCAGTAAAAAAACCATCCACGACAGTCCTGCATAAAGAAAAAACAGGACGGTCTTTTTCACTTTTTAGGAGGAAACTGCATTGAAGAAAATTGCGATTATCATGGGAAGTGACAGTGACTTGCCCATCGTAGAAAAAGCGATGAAAATGCTGGATCAGTTTGAGGTTCCCTATGAAGCTCACGTGTATTCCGCACATCGTACACCGGAACAGGCGCGGGAATTTGCTGTGAATGCAAAGGCCAACGGTTTCGGTGCCATCATCGCGGCTGCAGGCATGGCTGCGCATCTTGCCGGGGCCTTTGCGGCCAATACAACTCTGCCGGTCGTCGGTATTCCCGTCAGTTCCGGATCTCTCAACGGCGTTGACGCTCTGTATTCCACTGTTCAGATGCCCACAGGAATCCCCGTGGCTACTGTTGCTGTGAACGGAGCTGCTAACGCCGCTTTGCTTTGTGTGGAGATGCTGGCCATCAGTGACGATGTGCTGGCAGAGAAGCTGGAAGAATATCGGAAAGCAGATACCCAGAAGACGCTGAACAAGAACAGCGCCGTGGAAGAGAAATATAATCATTAAGGGAATTCTCAGGAGGAACAAAACCATGGAAATGCGTGAAATGCTGTACGAAGGAAAAGCCAAGAAAGTTTATGCTACGGAAGATCCGGATCTTCTCATCGTCTCTTACAAGGACGACGCCACTGCTTTCAACGGAAAGAAAAAAGGCACCATTACCGGAAAGGGAGCCATCAACAACCGCGTCACCAACTTCATGATGCAGCGGCTGGAAGAGCAGGGTGTTCCCACTCATTTTGTAGAAGAGCTGAACGACCGTGAGACCGTAGTGAAAAAAGTGGAGATCGTTCCTCTGGAAGTGATTATCCGCAACATTTCAGCCGGCAGCTTTGCCAAGCGTTACGGTGTGGAAGAAGGAATCCCGTTTGAGAATCCCACGATAGAATTTTCCTACAAGAACGACGATCTGGACGATCCTCTTATCAACGAATATCACATTCAGGCGCTGAAACTTGCTACTCCCGAAGAAGTCGACACCATCAAGAAGATGGCTTTCAAGGTCAATGCGGTAATGAAAGAGTTCTTTGCTCAGCGCAATGTGGATCTGGTTGACTTCAAGCTGGAGTTTGGCAAGACCTCTGACGGCACTATCGTTCTGGCAGACGAGATCAGTCCGGACACCTGCCGTTTCTGGGATTCGGAAACTCATGAAAAGCTGGATAAAGACCGTTTCCGCAGAGATCTCGGAAATGTAGAAGATGCTTACGATGAAATGCTGAAGCGCATTATCGGATAATTGTGTTTCTGTATTTTTGAGATGACAGCATACCGGAACCGACCGGTTTGAAAACAAACAACGCGAAAGGAATAAGGTTGATGAAAAGTCAAAGTGACAGCTACGCTTCCGCCGGTGTTGATATTACCGCCGGCTACAAAGCAGTCGAATTAATGAAAAGCCATATTGCAAGAACCACCACAGACGGGGTGATCGGATCAATCGGCGGCTTTGGCGGACTGTTTCAGCCCAACCTGGCCGGGATGGAAGAACCGATCCTGGTCTCCGGCACAGACGGCGTCGGCACGAAGTTGCGCATTGCTTTCCTGATGGACAAACATGACACCGTCGGCATCGACTGTGTTGCCATGTGCGTCAATGACATCGTATGCTGCGGCGCCCGTCCGCTGTTCTTCCTGGACTATATCGCCTGCGGCAAGAACTATCCCGACCGTATTGCTTCTATCGTTTCCGGCGTTGCAGAGGGCTGTGTTCAGTCCGGCGCGGCGCTTATCGGAGGAGAGACCGCCGAGATGCCCGGGTTTTATCCTGTGGATGAATATGATCTGGCCGGATTTGCTGTCGGCATTGTAGACAAGAAAAAAATGATCGACAATTCCGCTATTCGGGCTGGAGATGTCATCATTGCCCTTCCTTCCAGCGGAGTTCATTCCAACGGCTTCTCTCTGGTCCGCAAGGTCTTTGATGTTGAAAACAGCGATATCAAAACACCCAACGAGCGCCTCGGCGGAAAATCCATCGGAGAGGCTTTGCTGGCACCCACGAAGATCTATGTAAAGCCGGTGCTGGCGGTACAGGAAGCGGTTACCATCAAAGGCGTATCTCATATCACCGGCGGTGGTTTTTACGAGAATGTCCCCCGCAGCATTCCTTCGGGCTACACCGCAAAGATCGAAAAGGCAAGCATTCGCACTCCGGTCCTTTTTGATCTTATTGCAGAGGCCGGCAACATTCCGGAAAGAGATATGTTCAACACCTTCAACATGGGTGTTGGCATGTGTATGATCGTTGAACGAAATGATGTGGATACTGCCATTTCGGTTCTGAAAAAACAGGGCGAAGCCGCCTATGTGATCGGCGAAGTAGTAGAAGGAAGTGAGGGGGTCATCCTGTGCTGAACATTGCTGTTATGGTATCCGGCGGAGGAACTAATCTGCAGGCCCTGATCGACGCTCAGAAGAGCGGTGTCATCCGGGACGGAAAGATCACCCTGGTCGTTTCCAGTTCGCCGACCGCCTACGCCCTGACAAGAGCGGAGCAGAACGGGATCGAGGGTCTCGTATGCAACGATGAGGAAGAACTCATTCGCATCATGGATGAGCATCAGATCTCCCTGATCGTTCTTGCCGGTTACATGACCATTCTCAGTGAAAACTTTGTGAAACGTTATCCGGAACGGATCATCAACGTCCACCCGGCATTGATCCCGTCCTTTTGCGGAAAGGGTTTTTACGGACTTCGTGTCCATGAGGCAGCCCTGAATTACGGAGTTAAAATCACCGGAGCCACGGTTCATTACGTTAACGAGATCCCCGACGGCGGGAAGATCATTCTTCAGAAAGCCGTAGAGATCCAGGAGGATGACACTCCCAAGACTCTTCAGAAACGCGTAATGGAAGAAGCGGAATGGGTCATTCTTCCCCAGGCCGTTCAGTTGGTGTGTGAAAAAATATTATCGGAGGAAAATCATGGCTAAGTATGATATTGCAACTTTACTGAAGACCAATGCATATCCCGGCAGAGGGATCATCCTGGGCCGCAGCGTCGATGACAAGTATGCCGTTGCTGCATATTTCATCATGGGCCGCAGCGCCAACAGCCGCAATCGTATTTTCACGGAAACCGAAGACGGCATCAAGACAGAGGCTTTTGATCCCGCTGCAATGGAAGACCCTTCCCTGATCATTTACCACCCGGTTCGGGAGCTGAAGGGACAGCTCATCGTAACCAACGGTGATCAGACCGATACTATTCGGGACGGACTGGCAGAAGGCAAGACGATGAGCGAAGCTCTGAAGAGCCGCGAGTTTGAGCCGGATCAGCCCAACTACACCCCGAGAATCTCCGGTGTCATTCATGCAGACGGAAGCTATGAGATGTCTATTCTCAAATCACTCTACGGCGATCCTTCCTGCTGCTGCCGCTACACTTTTGATTATGACAAACCTCAGGCCGGCCTTGCACATTTTATCCACACCTACGTGGGCGATGGCAGCCCGCTTCCCTCCTTCGTCGGAGAACCGGAGGACGTTTCCATCGACTGCCCGGACCCGCAGTCCCTCGCACAGCTCCTTTGGGAGAGCCTGAACGAAGACAACAAGGTCTCTCTTTACGTATGCTACACCGAGCTTTCCACTGGCAAGCGCAGTGTCGTCATTTGCAATAAGAATCAGTAACGGAGGAAAACAAAATGAAAAAGATAGAACTGAAATACGGTTGCAATCCCAACCAGAAACCCTCCAGCATCTATGTGGCTGACGGACGGGATCTTCCCGTGGAAGTCCTGAACGGCCGGCCCGGATATATCAATTTTATGGACGCTCTCAACTCCTGGCGTCTGGTCAGCGAACTTAAGAAGAACACCGGTCTTCCCGCCGCCGCTTCCTTCAAACACGTCTCTCCTGCCGGTGCAGCTGTTGCGAAGGAGCTTTCGGAGCTGGAACGTCAGATGTATTTTGTCTCTCCGGATCTGGACGTCACCCCCATTGCCAGCGCCTATATCCGCGCCCGCGGAACGGATCGTCTGTGCTCTTACGGAGACTGGGCAGCGCTGTCCGACACCTGTGACAAGACTACCGCTCTGTATCTGAAGGATGAAGTTTCCGATGGCATTATTGCTCCGGATTATACCGAAGAAGCTCTGGAGATCCTGAAAACCAAGAAAAAAGGCAACTACAACATCGTAAAAATTGATGCCTCTTTTGTTCCCGATCCTATTGAGCATCGTGAGATTTACGGCATCACCTTTGAGCAAGGCATCAATGACTATGCTGTCACGGATGATACCTTTGCCAACATCGTTACCTCGAACACCGACCTCACCGAGGCAGTGCGTCGGGACATGACCATCGCGCTGCTCACTCTGAAATACACCCAGTCCAACTCCGTCTGTTATGTGAAAGATGGTCAGGCCATCGGCGTTGGCGCCGGTCAGCAGAGCCGTATCCACTGCACCAGACTGGCTGGCAACAAGGCCGACAACTGGCTGCTGCGTCAGCATCCGAAAGTGCTCGGTCTGGACTTCATCGACGGAATCCGCCGCCCCAACCGCGACAACGCCATCGATGTCTATATTTCTGACGAGTATGAAGACGTCCTCCGTGACGGTGTGTGGCAAGAGACTTTCAAGACTCGTCCCGAGCCTCTGACTCTGGAAGAAAAGAAAGCCTGGATTGCAACACAGTCCGGACTTACTGTCGGCTCCGATGCGTTCTTCCCCTTCGGTGACAATATTGAGCGGGCAAGAAAATCCGGTGTGAACTACGTAATTCAGCCCGGCGGAAGCATCCGGGACGACAATGTTATCGATACTTGCAATCAGTACGGTATGCTCATGATCTTCACGGGCTCCCGTCTGTTCCATCATTAATCGAATCCTATCCAACATTCCGCGCTGAATAGCGCGGAATTTGGCCATTAATAATCTTGTGTGGAGAGGAATACTGTTATGAAGATCATGGTCGTAGGTGGCGGCGGACGTGAACATGCCGTCATCAAAGCACTGAAAAAGAATCCTGAGATCACTGAGATCGTTGCCCTCCCCGGGAACGGCGGCATTGCAGCGGATGCTACCTGTGTTCCCGTCGGTGCCACGGATCTGGACGGCCTTGTGAAATACGCATGTGAAAATGCAGTGGATTTTGCCGTTGTGACCCCGGATGATCCCCTGGTCATGGGTGCTGTTGATCTGCTGGAAGCGGCAGGGATCCCCTGTTTCGGCCCGAACAAAAATGCCGCAATTCTGGAAGGCAGCAAGGTCTTTTCCAAAAACCTGATGAAAAAATACGGAATTCCAACTGCTGCCTATGAAGTGTTTACCTCTTCCTCCGAAGCGCTGGATTATGTGGAAACTGCTCCCCTTCCTCTGGTCGTTAAGGCAGATGGTCTTGCTCTTGGAAAGGGCGTTCTCATTGCACAGACCCGCCAGGAGGCAGTCGAGGCTGTCAAGACCATTATGGAAGACAAGAAATTCGGTGCCAGCGGTAATCAGATCGTTGTCGAGGAGTTCCTGGAAGGCCCGGAAGTGTCCGTTCTTGCCTTTACCGACGGTAAGACGGTCGTTCCCATGGTCTCATCCATGGATCACAAACGAGCGAAAGATCATGATGAAGGTCTGAATACCGGTGGAATGGGAACCATCGCTCCCAACCCCTACTACACACCATCTGTGGCAGACACCTGCATGGAACAGATCTTCCTTCCCACCATCCGTGCGATGGCTGAAGAAGGCCGTCCCTTCCGCGGCTGTCTGTACTTTGGTCTGATGGTCACCAAAAACGGACCGAAAGTTATTGAATACAACTGTCGCTTCGGCGACCCGGAAGCTCAGGTTGTGCTTCCCCTGCTGGAAAGTGATCTTTTCACTGTCATGCAGGCCTGCCGCAACGGATTGCTGGCGGAGACGGACGTCTCCTTCTCCTCTGACAGCGCGTGCTGTGTCATCATGGCAAGTGACGGATATCCATCCAGTTACCAGAAAGGATTTGCTATCTCTTTTGATCCGGATCTTTCCGCTGACGTTTATGTTGCCGGAGCAAAACTGGAGAACGAAAAACTGCTTACCAGCGGAGGTCGTGTTCTGGGTGTGACCTGCAAGGCGGAAACACTGAAAGATGCTATTGCCCTTGCTTATGAGCAGGTGAAAAAGATACATTTTGACAACGCTTATTATCGCAAAGACATCGGGCAGCGCGCGCTGAACGCAGGCGCTGTGCAGGAGGGATAACTCATGGTATACCGTATTTATGTTGAGAAAAAAGAAGAGCTTGCCAACGAAGCAAGAGAACTGGCCGGTGAAGCACGGGATTTTCTGGGAATCCAGTCTCTGGAGAAAGTCCGTATCCTGAACCGTTATGATGTGGAAAATATTGATAAGGATCTCTTTGATCAGGCGGTTCGCACCGTCTTTTCCGAACCTCAGCTGGATCAGACCTTTGAGCATCTCCCGGAGACCGATGCTCAGGTATTTGCCGTGGAGTTTCTTCCCGGACAGTACGATCAGCGGGCAGATTCCGCTGCGCAGTGTATTCAGATCATCTCCCAGGGCGACCGCCCTGCGGTTCACACGGCGAAGGTCTACCTTCTGTATGGCGATCTTTCCGCAGAAGATCTTGCCGCAATAAAAAAGCACGTCATCAATCCGGTGGAAAGCCGGGAAGCCTCTCTGGATCGTGTGGAGACTCTGGCCGTTCAGTATGAGATTCCGGAGACCGTAGATATCCTGAACGGTTTTATTTCCTATGACGAAAATCAGCTGGCGGCATTTGCCCGGGAAAAAGGCCTGGCCATGGATCTGGGCGATCTGGTATGCTGCCGGGACTACTTCCGTTCCGAAGGACGGGATCCCAGCATCACGGAGATCCGCGTCATTGATACCTACTGGTCCGATCACTGCCGTCACACCACGTTCAACACGGTAATCGATTCCATTGAGACCGATGATCCCGAGCTCCGGAACGCCTATAATGAATACATCCGCACCCGCGAGGAGCTCCACCGCACAAAGCCCGTTACTCTGATGGATATGGGCACCATCGGTGCCCGTTATCTGAAGTCCGTGGGCATGCTGGATAAGCTGGATGAATCCGAGGAGATCAATGCCTGTACCGTAAAGATCAAGGTTAATGTCAACGGAAAAGCCCAGGACTGGCTCCTTCTTTTCAAAAACGAAACCCACAACCACCCGACGGAAATCGAACCCTTTGGCGGTGCTGCCACCTGCATCGGCGGTGCAATTCGTGATCCGCTTTCCGGACGCAGCTACGTTTATTCCGCAATGCGTGTTACAGGTGCTGCCAATCCGCTGCGAAGCGTCAGCGAGACTCTGAAAGGCAAACTGCCTCAGAAAAAGCTTGTCACTACTGCAGCCGCCGGTTACTCTTCCTACGGCAACCAGATCGGTCTTGCTACGGGGCAGGTTGACGAACTCTATCACGATGGTTATGCTGCCAAACGCATGGAGATCGGCGCTGTTGTTGCTGCTGCTCCCGCTGAAAATGTTCGCCGTGAACGTCCCTCCGGCGGAGATGTCATCATTCTTCTCGGCGGACGTACCGGACGAGACGGCTGCGGCGGTGCTACCGGTTCCTCCAAAGCGCATACGGTAGAATCTCTGGACACCTGCGGTGCAGAAGTTCAGAAGGGCAATGCTCCCGAAGAACGCAAGCTTCAGCGACTGTTCCGCAATCCGGAAGCGTCCCGCATGATCAAACGCTGCAACGATTTTGGTGCCGGCGGTGTTTCCGTTGCAGTCGGCGAACTTGCAGACGGTCTGGATATTGATCTGAATACCGTTCCGAAGAAGTATGACGGTCTGGACGGCACAGAGCTGGCGATCTCCGAATCACAGGAGCGCATGGCCGTGGTCGTTGCCGGAGAGGATGCCGAAAAGTTCCGTGCTCTGGCTGCAGAAGAGAATCTGGAATCCACGGTGATCGCAAAGGTTACTGAAGACCGCAGACTGAAAATGAAATGGAACGGTGCCACTATCGTGGACATTTCCCGCGATTTTCTGGATACCAACGGTGCGGAAAAGCATATGTCCGCGTCTCTCCCGAAAACGAGATCGTGGGCAAAGACCATTCCCGCCTCATTCAACGAAGGCCTGCTTTCTCTGGCTGACGATCTGAATGTGTGTTCCAAGCGTGGGCTGTCGGAACGGTTTGACTCTACGATCGGCGCCGGAACGGTGCTCATGCCGTTCGGAGGCAAGACGCAGACCACGCCGATCCAGGCCATGGTCAACAAAGTTTCCTGTGAAAAAGAGGATACCGACACCTGTTCCGTGATGGCTTGGGGATTCAACCCCTTTATCATGGAAAATTCCCCCTTCCACGGGGCTTATCTTTCCGTGGTGGAATCGGTTGCCAAACTTATCGCCACCGGTGCCGGATATGAAGATATTTATCTTTCCTTCCAGGAATATTTCCCCCATCTGGGTCAGGATCCGGAAAAATGGGGGCAGCCGGTATCTGCGCTCCTCGGAGCTTTCCGTGCGCAGAAAGACTTTGGTGTCGCCGCCATTGGCGGAAAAGACTCCATGTCCGGAACATTTGAAAACATGTCCGTTCCTCCCACGCTGGTATCCTTTGCCATTACCACCACCTGTGTGGACAACATCGTATCCAACGAACTGAAGGGTGCCGGACATTCCCTGTACTGGTTCAAACCCGACTATCTGGAAAACGGTCTGCCGGATGCGGACTCGCTGAAGGATATTATGAAGACCGTACATGCGCTGGTCAAAGAAGGAAAGATTCTTACCGCGTATACGCCGGGTTACGGCGGTGTGGCAGAAGCGCTGATGAAGATGTGCTTCGGCAACCGCATTGGTGTGAAGCTGGACGGCGGCTGTTCTCTGGAAGATATATTCGGATACCGTTACGGTTCCTTTGTTGTGGAATCCGAAGAAGATCTCTCCTCCTGCGGAGCAGTTCTTCTCGGCACCACATCGGAAGATCCCGTGTTCTGCTGCGGTGACTCCTGCGTTGCTCTGGAACATCTCTCCGAGGTATATGAGAACAAACTGGAGTCGGTCTACCCCATGAATGTGGATACTCAGGCCGATGAAGAGGTTCCCGCATACAGCTTCTCTGCAGAGAGCCGGGTCTCCCCTGCAGTCAAAACCGCAAAACCCAAGGTGCTGATCCCGGTCTTCCCCGGAACGAACTGTGAATACGATTCCGCAAAAGCCTTTGCCCGTGCAGGTGCCGATCCGGAGATCGTGGTCATTCGCAACATGACTTCCGCCGATATTACCGAATCGGTTCAGTATATCGCCAAGCAGATCAAGCAGTCCCAGATCATCTTCATCCCGGGAGGTTTCTCCGGCGGTGATGAGCCGGAAGGAAGCGCAAAATTCATTACCGCCTTCTTCCGCAATCAGGAGATCTCGGATGCCGTCAGCGATCTCCTGGAAAACCGGGATGGTCTCATGGCCGGTATCTGCAACGGGTTCCAGGCTCTGGTGAAACTGGGTCTTGTTCCTTATGGAAAGATCATGGATACCGATGCGTCTTGCCCGACGCTGACCTACAACACAATCGGACGCCATCAGTCCATGCTGGTCCGCACTCGCATTGCCTCCAACATGTCTCCGTGGCTTGCCAATACGCAGCCCGGTGAGATCTATACGGTTCCCATCTCTCACGGCGAAGGCCGTTTCTATGCTTCACGTGATCTGGTGGAACAGCTGGCAAAACAGGGTCAGATAGCCACACAGTATGTGGATCTGTCCGGAAAGCCCACCATGGACATCGCGGCGAACCCCAACGGCTCCATTTGCGCCATCGAGGGAATCACCTCGCCGGACGGCCGTGTATTCGGCAAGATGGGCCACGCAGAACGTGTTGGCTACGGCCTGTACAAAAATGTTGAAGGTGACTTTAACATCGGCATGTTTGACTCTGCGGTAAAATATTTCAAATAAATTATGAGGGAGGAACGTAAATGCTCCACTCCAATCTGAATATCAATGATCTAGATCATCTGGAATTTGCCGGCGTCGATGCGGTGGAAATGGCAAAAAAATACGGAACGCCTCTTTATCTGATGGATGAAGACCGCATCCGTGATCGCTGCCGTGAATATATCCGCTGTATGCATACTTATCTGGGCGAGGCGTCCCATCCTCTGTTTGCAAGCAAAGCCTGCAGTTTTAAGCAGATGTACCGCATCGCCAAAGAAGAAGGAATGTATATCGACGTTGTCTCCGGCGGGGAACTCCACACTGCTGTTTCCGTAGACTTTCCTGCCGACCGCATCTTCTTCCACGGCAACTACAAATCTCCGGCAGAAATCCGGTATTCCATGGAGGTCGGACTGGGTTATATCGTGGTTGACAACCCCGATGAGCTTCACCTTGTTGATGAACTCGCCGGCGAGATGGGAATCCGGCAGAAGATCCTTCTCCGTATCACTCCCGGTGTAGATGCCCATACCAACAAAAAGATCAACACCGGTCTGGTAGACTCCAAGTTTGGCGCTACCATCGAAACGGGACATGCGGAAATGATCGTTCAGGAGGCGCTTTCGTGCAAAAATGTAGAGCTGAAAGGCTTCCACTGCCATGTCGGCTCTCAGATCTTTACGGCAACGCCGTTTATGGAAGCAACCGACATCATGATCGCTTTCTGCAAATCCATTCTGAACCGCTATGGATTTACCGCCGAGATTCTGAACCTCGGCGGCGGACTCGGCGTACGATATATCAAATCCGATCCCACGCTGAACATCGACGTGGTCGTCCGTCAGATCTCGGAAGAGCTTGTCCGGATCTGCAAGATCATGAAATATCCTCAGCCGGCAATCTTTCTGGAGCCGGGAAGAAGCATCGTAGCAGACTCCGGCATCACCATGTATACCGTGGGCAGCATCAAACAGATCACGGATGACATCTGCTATGTTGCCATTGACGGCGGCATGACAGATAACCCCCGCTATACGCTGTATCAGGCAGAGCACACATTTCTTCTTGCAAACCGCATGAGCGCCCCGGTGGATTTCAAGGCAACAATCGCCGGTCGCTGCTGCGAAAGCGGCGACGTGTTGAAGGAGCGCGCCTGGATTCCGAAGCCAATGGTCGGTGATAACATCGCCACACTGGTAACGGGAGCATACAACTACTCCATGGCCTCCAATTACAACCGGATCCCCCGTGCACCTGTTGTCATGATCCGCAACAAAGAAGATTATGTGGCAGTGAAGCGGGAAAACTACGACGATCTGCTTCGCAACGATGTCTAATTGCGGATCCCGATTCCTATTCAAACAAAAAATCACCCCAAAGGACCAAGCCTTTGGGGTGATGCTTTTTCTGTTTGTTATACGCGGGAAAGATACTCTCCGGTACGGGTGTCGATCTTGATGGTCTCGCCCTGCTCAATGAACAGAGGAACCTTAATTTCAGCACCGGTTTCCAGTGTCGCCGGTTTCGTCGCGTTAGTTGCTGTGTTTCCTGCAAAGCCGGGGTCGGTAGCCGTAACTTCCAGTTCAACGAACATCGGAGGCTCAACATTAAACACGCTTCCCTTATAGGAAGATACGATACAGCTCATGTTTTCTTTTACGAATTTGAAGTTGTCGTTCAGAACACTCTTTTCGATCGGCTCCAGCTCGTAGGTCTCCGGATCCATGAAATAATAAAGATCGCCATCTACATAGCTGAATTCCATGGTCTTTCTGTCAACTGTCGCATTCTCAAATTTTGCCGTGGGGTTGAAAGAAGTTTCCGTAACGGCACCGGTTATAACATTCTTCATCTTGGTACGGACGAATGCAGCGCCTTTACCCGGCTTGACGTGCTGGAATTCCACGACCTGCATAACCTGTCCATCCATCTCGAATGTAACACCATTTCTAAAATCGCCTGCTGTAATCATAAAGGATCTCCTCCTAGTAGTATATCAAGTCTTTCGGCTTATTCTACAATATATATAGGGTTTTTGCAACCTTATTTTCCCGCTGCCGGACGCCGTGCAACGGACCATTTTTCTCCTGTTTTTCTGGCTATTTTCCCTTTCTTGCGAGGGAAAGAATCATGTAGATTACCAGAAGACATGTTCCCAGTCCGTACAGGATAACATAGAGTACTGACGGCGCTTTTGGAATGCAGAAATTAACGATCGCTGTGATTGCGACAATCAGCAGTCCCGTAAAAAGCCATCGGTTTACCCCTTCCAGAAACGTTTTTTTCGCTTTTTTCAGCATAGTCGTTCCTCCATTATAAAATGATCAGCTGTTTCGGCGCTTCCGTGATCACTTCCGCATGATCCCTGCGCAGTATCATGACATCTTCGATTCGAACACCGAACCGGCCGGGAAGATAGATCCCCGGTTCCGCCGACACCACGGCGCCCTCCGGCATGATAGTCTGAGATCTCGGCATTGCATTGGGTGCCTCATGGATATCCAGACCCAAACTGTGTCCGAAGCTGTGCCCGAAATACGCTCCGTATCCGGCATTGTCTATTACATCTCGTGCCGCCTTGTCGATCTCTGCTCCGGTAATGCCTGCCCTGGCATTTTCGATTCCCCGCAGCTGTGCCTCCAGCACGATCTCATAGATTTTTTTCATCTCATCCGTCACGTGTCCCACCGCAACGGTCCTGGTCATATCCGAACAATATCCTCCTTTGAGGCACCCGAAGTCCATGGTGACGAAATCTCCGTCCTGGACGGCCACATCTCCGGGAACCCCGTGGGGCATACTGGTCTTTTTTCCGGTGATGGAAATGGTATCGAAGGAGTTGCCTTCCGCACCGTATTTCATCATCCGGTAGTTCAACTCTGCTGCGATCTCGCGCTCTGTGATTCCGGGCCGGATGAGGCCAAGAACATCTTCCAGTGCTCGCTCCGAAATCTTCTGCGCAGCTCTCATGTATTCCAGCTCATCTTCCGATTTGGAGGCTCTGAGATCCTGAAAGATTTTCTGTGCCGGGATCATATGCAGGCCAAGGACTTCTTCATAACGGAGATACTCCTGATAGGAAAGCTTTTCCTCTTCCGCGCCCAGTTTTTCGATCTTCTCCTTCTGAAGAATCTCCTGAATACACGGAACGAGACGGCGTTCCTGTCCGAAAAGGATTACCTGTGTACGCTCCGATACGGCATGCTCCGCCGCTTCGACGTATCTGGAATCCGTAATGAGATAGGCATGTTCTCTTGTGACGATCACGGCGCCGTCTGTAAAGGCAAACCCTGTTGCGTAACGCTGATTTTTTTCATCGGTGATCAGTACCGCGTCCAGTTCTCTCTCCTGCAGTTTATTCTGTATCTCTCTAATCTTGTCCATTGAAAAATCCTTCTTCGATAGTCTCTTTTGTTGCGGTACAGGGAGGTCCTTTCGGCAGGGTCACGATGAATCGTGTTCCCTGCGGCTCCACATCTTCCACATCGATGGTTCCCCGGTGCTGAATCACTGCATCATGCGCAATGCTGAGCCCCAGACCGCTGCCTCCGGCTTCTCTGGACCGGGCTTTGTCGACACGATAAAACCGGTGGAAGATGGATTCCCGTTCGTTCTCCGGGATTCCGATTCCCGTATCTTCCACTTCCATGCGAATCCGGTCTCCGGCGGTGCGCAGCGTTACCGTAACTTTCCCATTTGGTACGTTGTATTTGATCGCGTTTTCCACCAGATTGAACACGACATGATAAAGATCATTTTCCGTGGCCAATACGATGCTGTCCGGTTCGAGATCCAGCCGAATCTCCACATTCTGCTCGGACGACAGCGGCTTCAGGAGCGCGACGGCCTCTTCGGTCACCTTCGTCATGTTTACCGGCACCGAGTTTCCGGCTGTTCCATCATCCAGCCTGCTCAGATCCAGCAGTTCCTCCGTCATTTTCTGGAGTCGGTTGCTTTCGTGTACGATATCGGCGACAAATTCCCGGATCGTCTCCTCGTCCATATTCTCATTCTGAACGATACTGTCTGCAAGCAATGTAATCGCAGCAATCGGCGTTTTCAGTTCGTGGGAGGCATCGGAAACAAATTGTCTGCGCTGTTTCTCCGTGGTCTCCAGCCTCTGCGTCAGGCGGTTAAATTCCCTTCCGAGTTCCGCCACTTCGTCTTCTCCCTCTGTGAGGAATCTCTGGGAATAGTCTCCCTCTGCAACTTTCTTCGTCATTTCCGCCAGCGTTACGATGCGCTTGGTAAGAAGGCTCGTCATCAGAATATCCGCCAGCAGAGCAAGTATGCATATAAATGCGGAAATCGTCCGGATCCTGCTCTGGATCCCGGTGATGATTCCTGCCTGTTCCTCGTCCTTTTCGTCCAGATATACTGCTCCGACCACTTTTGCATCCCGGAGGATGGGCACCGCAACGTGGCTGAAAAAAGCCTCGCTGGTGAAACGGGAATAAAAAGAGGTCTTTCCTTCCATTGCACGGGCAATCGCTTTTATCTCCGGCTGCTGTCCGGTCTGGTTTTCCTCTGCGGCAGAGTCATAAAGGACCCGGCCTTTCTCATTGGTCACCAGAACTCTTTCATAATTGTCCAGCTCCAGCAGATTCAGAACCTCTGCGATACTCTCCCGGGAAAGGTGGTCCAGTGAGGCCAGGGAGGATGCTGCTGTACCCGCCTGGTTTGTCATCGCAGTCTGTTTTTCGGAAAAGACCAGATCGCGGGAAGAACGGATGGGATAGGAGTTGAGCAGTGCCAGCAGAATCACTACAAGGGCGGTCGTCAGTCCGACGAACTTGAACCGCACACCGGTAAGGTGTTTCCGGATGTTTCGCTTTGCCTCATCTTTTTTATTCTGCAAAGTGATATCCCACCCCCCGTTTTGTGATTATGTATCTGGGATGAGCAGGGTCCCGCTCCAGCTTTTCTCTCAAGCGGCGGACGTGAACGTCGACCGTTCGGATCTCTCCCTGATAGTCGTATTCCCATACCATGCTGAGAAGCTGTTCGCGGGAGTACACAATTCCCGGATGTTCCATCAGAAATTCCAAAAGATCAAATTCTTTCAGCGTCAGCTCCACGGGCTGTCCGTTTTTCTCTACAAAACGGGTCTTGGGTGTCAGTGACAGCTCTCCGAAGCGAAGGACGCGCTCGCCTTCTTTCGCCGCGGTGGCCACAATTCCCGCCCGTCGAATCAGCGCCCTGACACGGGCTTTCAGTTCCATGATGCTGAAAGGCTTTGTAATATAATCATCCGCTCCGGATTCAAAACCGAGCAGTTTGTCGGATTCCTCTCCCTTCGCGGTAAGCATGATCACCGGAACCGTGGAAAATGTGCGTATCTCGCGGCAGGCCTGCAATCCATCCTTTTTCGGCATCATCAGATCCAGAATGATGAGATCATATTCGGTCTGTTTTGCCTGCAGTATCGCGGCTTCCCCATCATACGCGACATCCACTTCGTATCCCTCGGTCTGAAGGTTGAACTTGATTCCTTTTACAAATGCTTTTTCATCATCGACTACCAATATTTTCAAACAAGTCCCACCTTTCTCCTCTCAAGGAATACTGTTCCACACGTTGCTTTTCGTCCAGATAATACATATAATAAATTCATATGTATGGTTATTATATAACATAACCCTGAAAATTTGGAGTAATTATCGATGGTAAAATCACTAAAACCCATTATCGTCCTGCTTCTGTTGAGTTTTTGCCTTTGGTTCCTCCAGCCGGTAATCCACGTCTGGGCAGAGCCGGATTCCGAGGCTGTCACGGAATCAGCAGAATCCGACGCGGAGGAAAAAGACGAGGAGTCGGAAGAGGAGGACGAGGCGGAGGAGAAGGCCGAAACCAACGAGGACGGTCTTACCATGCCGACCCTGAATTCCAAAAGCATCCTTCTTATGGACCGTGATTCGGGAAAGATTCTTTATTCCCGCAACCCCGACAAAAAGATGGAGCCGGCAAGTCTTACCAAGATCGTTACCTGTCTGCTTGCCGTAGAGGCCATTGAGGCCGGAACCATTTCCGAAGACGAAAAGTTCGAGGCGTCCAAGCACTGTCTGGACGGACTGGATGAGGAATCTTCATCCACCGGAATCGTTCCCGGCGAGCGGCTTACCATGAAGGAACTGCTTTACTGCGCCCTTCTGGGTTCTGCCGGAGAGGCCTGCAATATCATTGCGGAAGCGCTTGCTGGCAGCATTTCGGATTTCGTCGACGAGATGAATGAATGGGTACTGGATCTGGGTTGTACCGGAACACATTTTGTCAACACCCACGGAATGCCGGCAAATGATCACTATTCCACTGCCAGTGATATGATGCTCATCTCTGAGGAGGCCATGGGTCATCCGATGTTTGCAGAAATCTGCAATACTCCCTCCTATACGGTTCCCTCAACGAACAAAGCTGACGAGCGAGTCATATACAATTCCAACGCACTTATCAGTTCTCAGGGTATTTACGGCGGCAATTTCCTATACAGCAATGCTTCCGGCATCAAAACCGGGCATACCACAGCGGCGGGATATTGTCTTTCCTCTACCGCGGAGAAAGACGGCGTCCGGCTGATGTGTGTCGTTCTTGGCGGCGGAACTTCCCTTCGGGATGACATGGCGACGGACTTTCAGAATTTCTCTGATACCATCCACCTGTATGACTGGGCATTCGAAAACTACTCCTATTACACGGTCCTCCATTCCGATGATCTGGTAAAAGAGATCTCTCTTCTGTATGCGCCGTCCGATGCCTCCACGGTCACACTGCATCCGGACAAGGATCTTTCCGTTCTTCTTCCTTCCAATGTGAATCCCGAGGATTTTGAGTTGCGGATCTCGCTGTATGAAGAAAATCCTGCCGCCCCGGTGGATGCCGGTCAGGCGATGGGAGATGTTACGGTCTCTCTGAACGGTGTGGATTACGGAAAAGCCAAACTGTTGACAACTTCGTCGGTTGACGTTTCTCAGTCTCAGATCCTAAAGGCGCAGCTCCGGAAGGCATTCGGACACACCTGGCTCTGGCTCCTCCTTCTGATCATCCTGCTCTTCATTCTTCTCTATGCCTTTATGGTGATAAATTACCGCCGCAAGCGGCAGAGACAATTGCAGAGAAAGCGTCAACAGGCGCAGGCCAGAGTGCAGCAGAAAACACAGCATGCGCGGAATCAGATGGCTCCCCGAACCGGAAAGATGCGGGATTACGATTCCTCCGGAAGACCAAAAGATCCCAACGCAGAAAAGCACGACTATTTTGAAGAATTCTTCCGGAATGAAGAAAAAATGAATAAGAAGCGGCATTGATTCCGTTGTTTTTTAAGGGCAGGCTTTTCGAGGCCTGCTCTTCTTATGTCCGTTTCTTCTGCGGGGTTTGCAATCTTTGCCCAGATATGCTAATATCCATTTTTGTGTGTAAGAAATAATGGAACAAAATTCATGCTGCAGGAAGGGATGCAACTACTATGTCACAAATCCGAAATGTTGCTATTATCGCCCACGTCGACCATGGCAAGACGACACTGGTTGACGAGATGTTAAAGCAGTCTGGTGTATATCGTGAAAACCAGGAGATTGTCGAGCGCGTCATGGACTCCAACGATCTGGAGCGGGAGCGCGGAATCACCATCATGGCTAAAAACACCGCAGTCACTTACGGCGACACGAAAATAAACATCGTTGACACCCCGGGCCACGCCGATTTCGGCGGTGAAGTGGAACGGATTCTGAAGATGGTCAATGGAGTTATTCTGCTGGTGGATGCCGCAGAGGGCCCCATGCCTCAGACCCGTTTCGTTCTGAGCCGTGCTCTGGAACTGGGACATCGGGTCATCGTCGTCATCAACAAGATCGACCGTCCGGACCAGCGCGTCCACGAAGTGATCGATGAGGTTCTGGAACTTCTTATTGACCTTAATGCTACTGATGAGCAGCTGGACTCTCCCATGCTGTTCTGTTCCGGCCGTCAGGGTACTGCAAGCTACTCTCCCGACGTGATCGGCACGGATCTGAAACCGCTGTTTGAAACAATTCTTGAATATATCCCCGAACCGGAGCGAAATCTCGATGCTCCGTTCCAGATGCTCGTCTCCAACATCGACTATAACGAGTTTGTCGGACGAATCGCCATCGGCCTGATCCAGCGCGGAACGATCCATCAGAACCAGGAGATCGAGGTCAGCAATTTCCACACCCCTGACGAGGCGCCTCGCAAGGCAAAGGCGGTCTCCCTTTATGAGTTTGACGGACTGGAGCGCAACCCCGTAACGGAAAGCTCTGCCGGGAACATCATTGCAATGAGCGGAATCGGTGACGTGACCATTGGAGATACGATCTGTGAAAAGGGACAGTCGGAAGCGCTTCCCTTTGTAAAGATTTCAGAACCGACGCTGGAAATGACCTTCTCTGTCAACGACTCTCCTTTCGCCGGAAGAGAAGGTAAATTCGTCACCTCACGTCAGATTCGCGACCGTCTGTTCCGTGAGACCCTGAAAGATGTTTCTCTCCGTGTCTCGGAGATTGAAAATGCCACCGACAGTTTTGCGGTTGCCGGACGCGGCGAGATGAGTCTTTCCATTCTCATCGAGACCATGCGTCGGGAAGGATATGAATTTCAGGTCTCTCCTCCCCGTGTACTGTATCGAACAATCGACGGCCAGCAGTGTGAACCCATCGAACGGGTCGTCGTAGACGTCCCTCAGGAATATGTCGGCTCCGTCATTGAAAAGCTTGGCTCCCGTAAAGGAGAGCTGCTGGAAATGACGCCGGTCGGAAAGCGTTCAAAAGTGGAGTTCCTTGTCCCGTCCCGCGGTCTGTTCGGATATCGCAACGAATTTCTCACGGACACAAAGGGCGAGGGGATCCTGGCATCTGTGTTTGAAAAATATGAACCGTACAAAGGAGATATCTCCCGCCGCAATTCCGGTTCTCTGATCGCCTACGAGACCGGCGAGAGCGTGACCTATGGTCTGTTTGCCGCGCAGGACCGCGGCGCGCTGTTCATTGGCCCCGGCGTGCCGGTGTACGGCGGAATGATCGTGGGGCAGTGTCCGAAACAGGAAGATATCACGGTCAACGTGTGCAAGAAAAAACAGCTGACGAACACCCGAGCCTCCGGCAGCGACGAAGCGCTTCGTCTGGTTCCTCCCAGAAGACTGAGTTTGGAACAGTGTCTGGAATTTCTGGCAGATGACGAGCTTCTGGAGGTCACACCGGAAAATCTCCGTCTGAGAAAAAGCATACTGAACCACGAAAAACGCATGAAGACCCTGATGCGCAACCGTTAACAAGCAAAAATCTGCACCATCAAAATCGATGGTGCAGATTTATTTTTTGTTTAAGATCAGCCTCGGAACCCAGTCGGCATGACGCTGTGCGCACGCATGGCGACCTGATAGGTCTGATTCTGTCTGCGCACCCGGTTTGCCTCGTCATAATCAAAAGAGGGATCGGTGATAAACACCTGCTTTACACCGAGCACACGGGGATTTTTCTTCATTTCTGCGATATAGCTGTTTCCAAGCTGCCGGAAGCTGACGCCTCTTTTCTGGACTTCCCGGGAAATAAAGAGCACTTCATATTTTCCTGCCTGAAAATTGCTTTCTTCAATGCCCTGAGGATGGATGTGATGCTTGCTGTTCTGAAGATCAAGGATCATATTGAACAGCTGGATCTCTGACAGCCCTTCATCATCCAGTACCATAAAGGTGATCCGTCCGTAGGGTGCTCCGTCCTTTACTTCGCTCATATCCGGTCCGTACAGCAGGACCTGGTCTTCAATTCCCAGTTTGGTATCGCCTGTTGGTATCGTATAGTTTACGCCACCGGGGAGCGAGCCTCCGATATTGATCCCATCCTGTTCCAGCAGATACACTTCATTAGAGTTTTCCAGAACATCATTCTCATCATATGCCCAGACCGTTGGCGTCATTCCCTCAAACAACGCATCGGTCTTTTTGATGATCATATCGAACAATCGATCGTATTGTACCATCGCTATCTCCTTCCTTCTGGATCTTGTTGCGATTATAGCGTATCTTTCAGATTGCTGTCAATTTCCCGGCCACAGATTACCAGGTAGGAGATTCTTCAAACAGTGCCGTGGAGAGATATCGGTCTCCTGTATCCGGGAGCATCACGACGACTGTCTTTCCGGTATTCTCTTCTTTCTTTGCCAGTTCAATTCCGGCATACAGCGCAGCGCCGGCTGTAATTCCTACCAGAAGGCCTTCCTTTTTTCCTATGATCCGTCCGCACTCATAGGCGTCATCATCACAGACGGTAACGACTTCATCATAGATGGATGTATCCAGAACCTCCGGGACAAAACCAGCACCGATTCCCTGCAGATTATGCGGGCCTGCCTTTTCTCCGGAGAGCACGGCAGAGGTGCTCGGTTCCACCGCTATAACCTTAACGTCTGCTTTCTTTTCTTTCAGATATTGTCCTGTGCCGGTGATTGTTCCGCCGGTGCCGACTCCTGCCACGAAGAAATCCACTTTTCCTTCCGTATCTTCCCAGATCTCCGGTCCGGTAGTCAGATAGTGTGCTTCCGCATTGGCAGGATTTACAAACTGTCCAGGAATAAAGGAGTCCGGAATCTCGTCTGCCAGTTCCTTCGCCTTTTCAATCGCTCCTGTCATTCCCTTGGCGCCCTCTGTAAGGACCAGTTCTGCGCCATATGCTTTCATCAGTTTTTTGCGCTCTTCGGACATCGTTTCCGGCATGACGATAATTGCCCGGTATCCGCGCACGGCTGCTACGACAGCCAGTCCAATTCCGGTATTTCCGGAAGTTGGCTCTATGATGACCGACCCTTTCTTCAGAAGGCCCTTCTTCTCCGCGTCATCGATGAGATTCAACGCAACACGGTCTTTTACCGATCCGCCGGGGTTGTAACTCTCCAGTTTTCCCAGCAGTCTGGCTTTCAGCTGGTATTCCTGTTCCAGTCCTTTCAGCTCCATGAGAGGGGTTTTGCCGATCAGCTGCTCTGCAGATGTATAGATCTTTCCCATGATGAACTCCTTTCTCCTCTATGATTATTCCATTCTTACACTGTTCTTTTCGGAAGTATGGTTCCTCCTCCCAGCACAAAATCCCCGTCATACAGCACCACGCTCTGTCCCGGAGTAATGGCTCTCTGCGGCGTATCAAAAACGATATGTGCGGAAGAGTCCCCTTCGGGATACACCGTACAGGGCTCTTCTTCATGATGATATCGGATCTTTGCCCGGCAACGCACCGGCTGCGTCGGAGCGCTTCCTGTAATCCAGTTGAACTCTTCCGCATCCAGTTCCCGGCTGAACAGTTTTTCCCGGTATCCCAGCACAACTGTGTTCTGTTCCGGATCGATCCGGCACACGTAAAGAGGTTCCGGTGCCGCAATTCCAAGTCCACGGCGCTGACCTACGGTATAGTGGATAATTCCACGGTGCGTGCCTATCACGGCGCCTTCCGTATCAACAAACGGACCCGGCCTGCTGCCTTCTTTCGTATACTCTTCAATAACTCGGGCATAATCTCCGTCCGGAACAAAACAGATATCCTGACTGTCTTTCTGTCGGGCGTTGACAAATCCCCAGGCTTCCGCCATCTCCCGGATTTTGGTCTTTTGGTATGTGCCCAGCGGAAACCGGCTTTTCTCCAGCTGTTCCTGTGAGAGGCGATACAGCATATAGCTCTGATCTTTATTTCGGTCTTCTGCTTTCCTCAGAAGGTACGTGTCCGAATCCTTTTCTATCTGAGCATAATGTCCAGTAACGATCTTGTCGCAACTCAGTTGCTCGGCCCGCTCCATCAGCTTTCCGAATTTCAGTTTCTTGTTGCACACGATGCACGGATTCGGTGTCTGTCCGTGAAGATACGCCTGAACGAACGAATCGATAATTTCTTTTTTAAATTCTTCCTGATAATCCTCTACGTAGAAGGGGATTCCGAGCCGTTTCGCAACTGCTCTTGCTGCGGCAGTATCATCGGTATGTTCGACTGCGTTCTTCGGGAACAGTGACATGGTCAATCCGACACAGTCCTCACCCTGTTCCTGCATAAGGCGTACCGCAACACTGGAATCCACACCTCCGCTCATTGCTATCAATGCTTTTCCCATAGAATTGTCTCTTTCATTTTTCTGATTAATGGCATCTTATTCCCCACAGGTTTTTCTGTCAATAGCACTCCGGAACGAGCCGTCAAAAAAGGAGCTGTTCCGAGGAACTGCTCCTTTTGTCAGGACAATCTTATGTTTTGATTATTCCGTCACTTCTTCCATCGGAGGAAGCGATGGGGCGGCCGTAACTTCCGGCGTGGGCGTCGGAATCTGTGTCGCCGTAGGTGTCGGTTCTTCAGTCTCTGCCGGCGGAATCGTCGCAGTGGGAGACGGCGTCGGATTCGGAGCCGTTGTCTGCGTCGGAGTCGGTTTCGGCGGCAGCGTTACGGTTGCCGAAGGCTTCGGAGCCGTTGTCGGTCCCGGTTTGTTGCTGGACCCCGGCGTTGAACTGCTGGCGCCCGGTGTGGCCGGGGACGCACTTTCCTTCGGCTCTTCCGTCGAAGTCACATCCTCCACGGCCTTTCCTGTGTCGCCAAGATGCTCGCTGACTGTATTGGACAGCTGGCTCATGGACATCGTAGACAGGCTGTCGAACTTCGCTTCGGGTACGACATCGGCAATGGTCTGAATAAACGCCGCTTTCCCTTCCGAAATCCCATACTGATCTGCCAGTTCTTTCAGTGTGTCCTGAGATCGCAAATGCTGTTTATACACTTTCAGTTTGATACCGCTTTCCTTCTGTGTGCTGACGGCAGCATCTACTGCGATCTTTTCCAGTTTCTGTGTGCGTTTGTCATTGTTTCCGATAACGGAAATCAGAATCGCGTTTTCCTTTTTGTTGATATATCCCTCATCGATCAGGGAAAGGACCGTTCCTCGAACGATATCTTTAGGAGAGCTTGCTTCTGCTTTCTCCTTTTCAATGATCTTGGAGGCATCTTTATTCAGTCCCTGATAGTTTACTACATCTCCATAACGGTTCACTTCGATCGCCACGCTTGGATTAACGTCGATCTGAATCACATCCGTCGGGATCTTGGTGGAACGATAGCCGACGATTCCGGTGCCAAGCACCAGGAACAGCACGGCCGCCCAAGCCAGTTTCATCAAATTGGAGACCGCATGTTTGTTCGAGCGAGTTTCCTTTTCTTTCTGATCCCTGGAGTTCTGTATTCTTTCAAGTATGATATCAAAATTGTCCGGAGTAGCGGCACTGAATTCCTCGCGGATCAACGCCTCTAGTTCTTTGTCATTCAATATCATCACCACCTATTATTCTTCTCATTTTTTCAAGAGAACGCTTGTACTTCGTAAGTACGGTGGGCAGAGGAATCTTCATGATCTCCGCGATTTCGCGGTGTTTCATTCCGGTCATCGCATGCAGTATAACAATCTGCCGATCTTCGTCCTTTAATTCATTCAAGGCCTTTCGAAGCATGAGCCGCCGGTCGCTTTGGGCGAAATCATCGGACTTTGCCACATCCATATAGTCCTCTAACGAAGAATTGCGGTTATCCATCCGCTTCAGCTTCATCAGGGCTATATTCTTTGTGATGGTCATGATCCAGGCCATGGGCTTGCCTTGGGACACATACTTTTCTGCATTCTGTGCGATGTTCACGAAGGCATCCTGCATGACGTCTTCCGCTGTCGTCGGATTCTGAATAATGGACAGTGCATATGTATAGACGGCTGAAGAGACCCGCTCATAAAGATCTCTCAGCGCATCCATGTCCCCGTCCGCCACTTTCTGTAACAGAAGGTCCAGGATCTCGACATCGCTCAGGCTGCTGATGTTCTCTTTTTCGGAAATTGAGTGGTTCATTAAAACCATCTCCCCTCCCTATAATAATAAATCGTAAGGTGGTCGTTTTATTGCAAAGTTCCTAAAGAAATCTTAACTATTTTTTCTTATGCGGTGAAAGCCAGTCCTGAGGACTGGCTTTCTGGTGCCGGTAGCCGGGGTCGAACCGGCACGATGTTTTATCATCGAGGGATTTTAAGTCCCTTGCGTCTGCCAATTCCGCCATACCGGCGTTGGAACAGTGTTAATTTACCATTTCGTAAAGGGCGATGTCAAGAGTCCCTCTTTCCCTTGCGATTTGTCTGACTGAATGATATTATTAACTTGCTTATTACTATATTATAAGAAAGAACTTTTTTCGGGTTCTTTTTTCAGTTTTTGGGACGTTATGAACTATCAGAACTGGAAAATTCCATATCGACAGCCTGCCCTTTCCCCCCAATGTTCCGAGGCAGGCTATCCTCCTTTATTGGCCCTTTTGCTTTCTCAGAAGGAGCTTTCGGAGGGGCTTGATCCGGAGAATTATCTTCGTTGTGATATCTCTCAGCTTCAGGATCCTTATCTGCTCCGCGGAATGGAGCCCGCAGTGGAACGCATTAAGGAGGCCATCTCTGCGCAGGAGACTGTCGCCGTTTTCGGAGATTATGATGTTGACGGTATCACCTCCACCTGTCTGATGACGGATTTTCTTACGCAATGCGGCCTTACCGTGTTCCCGTACATTCCCGATCGTCTGGATGAGGGATATGGTCTGAACAACGATGCCATCTCCAACTTTTGCGATCACGGAGTCTCTCTGATTGTCACGGTGGACTGCGGAATCACTGCGGCGGAAGAAGTTTCCTTTGCTTCCGAGCTTGGTATTGACGTCATTATTACCGATCACCATGAGTGCCAGGAAGGGATTCCAAAGGACGCTGTCGCCGTGGTAAATCCGCGTCAGACGAACTGCCACTATCCCAACAAGGATCTTGCAGGAGTCGGCGTCGCGCTGAAAGTCGCCTGTGCCGTTTCCGGGCAGGAGGAGAAAATGCTCCGCCGGTATGGCGAATGGGCCGCCATCGGAACCATCGCCGATGTGATGCCGCTGACAGAGGAAAACCGATTTCTGGTTAAATACGGTCTGGATAAGATTGCGCACAATCCGTCCCCCGGAGTCGATGCGCTTCTCATACAGTCCGGGACAAAAGGAAAGAAAATCACCTCAACCTCCGTGGGCTACACCCTGGCTCCGCGCCTCAATGCGTCCGGCCGTCTGGGTCAGGCAATGGTAGCGTATCGGCTTCTGACGGAAACCGATCCGCGGAAAGCACAGCTTCTGGCAGAAGAACTTTGTGAACTGAACCGGCAGCGACAGGAGATCGAGACGGAGATCTGGAACGAGGCGCATCATATGATACAGGATTCCGCCCCCATGGGTCCCATCGTCCTGTCCAGCGACCACTGGCATCCCGGTGTCATAGGCATTGCTGCCTCCCGGCTGGCAGATCAGTACTCCTTCCCGGCTGTCATGATCTACCTGAACGGCAATCTGGGAAAAGGCTCTTGCCGCAGCTATGGCTCTTTTAATATTTTCGATGCGCTTTCCGCCTGCTCCTCCCATCTGGAAGGATTCGGCGGACATGCTCAGGCCGCAGGCCTTACCATCCGAAAGGAACAGATCCCCGCTTTCTGTGCTGCGCTCCGTGAATACTACCAGGAGAACGCCACGGAAGAGAGTATGGAGCTGTCCTGTGACCTTCTTGTTCAGGATCCGTCGCTCCTTTCCCGCACCAACGTGCAGGCACTGGATCTGCTGGAGCCGTTTGGCAACGGAAATCCGGCACCCGTGCTTTGCGTACAGGGTGCTACGATCTATGACTGTCGTTCCATTGGAAACGGAAAACACGTTCGCTTCCGGCTGGCTTTTCAGGGTGCCTGGTTTGATTGTGTCTTTTTCTCACACGCCATTACCCAGATGCCTGTCCGCGACGGAGATGTTGTCGACATGGCATTTCATGCACAGATTAACGACTATAACGGCGTACAGTCCGTACAGCTTCTGGTCGTGGACATCCGGCCACACCAGCCGGAAGAGCTATGCAGAGCGCTGACCGCTGCACCGGAAAATGTCCTGTGGTGCTGTCATCAGTTCTGCCCTTCCCGCAATGATTTTGTTTCCGTGTGGAAAGCCTTGACGACCCACGGATCCGAACTGCCAGCCTCTTTCGGCATGCTGCTCTCCCGGTGTCCCGACGGTGTTGCTCCGGAGGCTTATCTGATTTGTCTGCAGGTATGGCTGGAGCTTGGGCTGCTCGTTCCCGGTCCGGACGGTTCCGTTCTCGGCGCCCGGGTGGAGCCGGAACAAAGAAAAATCAATCTGCAGGATTCAAAGATTCTGCAGGAACTTCAATAAGAAAGAAAGGAGGTGCTGAAGATGTCTGAAGTACTCAACGCTACTGCCCCGCAACTGGATCCCGATGCCATGTTTCTGTCTCTGAAGGAGGCCGTTGAAAATGGTACCATCGCCATGGATATTGACCGTATCACGGCCGCTTATGAATACGCACGATCTGCACATGAAGGCCAGCTGCGCAAGGACGGTTCCCCTTATGTGACTCATTGTGTCGCTGCGGCACATATAGCTTTGGAAATGGGACTGGACGAAGATTCCATCGTCGCGTCGCTGCTTCACGACGTCATCGAAGACACCTCCTCCGGATATGATGAACTCTCCCGTCTGTTCGGTTCCACCGTTGCCGATCTTGTGGAAGGCGTTACCAAGCTGACCCGTGTCCAGTACACCAGCAAAGAAGACGAACAGATGGAGAACATGCGCAAGATGCTCATGGCCATGACGAAGGACATTCGCGTCATCCTCATCAAAATCGCGGATCGTCTCCATAACATGCGCACCATGGAGTATCAGACGGAAGAGAAGCAGAGGACAAAATCACTGGAAACCATGGAGATCTATGCACCTCTGGCCCACCGTCTCGGAATGCAGCGAGCCAAATGGGAGCTGGAAGATCTCTCTCTGAAGTATCTGGATCCGGAAGGATACCAGGAAATCACCGATGTGCTGGACACAAAAATGCAGGTTCTGGAAGAATTCATGCATTCGGTAGACTCCCAGATCGAGGCGCGTCTGTCCTCTGATCACATCAACGCCACCGTGTACAGCCGCATCAAACATATTTACAGTATTTACCGCAAAATGTATGCCCAGAAACTGGACATCAACGGCATTTTTGATCTTTGTGCCTTCCGGGTAATCGTGGACACGATCCCCGACTGCTATAACGTATTGGGAATTATCCATGATATGTTCAAACCCGTGCCCGGTCGTTTTAAAGATTATATCTCCACGCCGAAGCCCAATATGTACCAGTCGGTACACACCACCGTTATCGGCTCAGAGGGCATTCCCTTTGAAGTGCAGATCCGCACCTGGGAAATGCATCGCATGGCAGAGTACGGCATCGCCGCTCATTGGAAATACAAAATGGGCAATGTTCCCGTAAAGTCAGGGGACGAGGAAAACTACGCGTGGATCCGGCGTCTTCTGGAAAGCCAGCAGGAATCCGACGCTTCGGACTTTTTCCACAACATGAAGATCGACATGTTTGCCGACGAAGTCTTCGTATTCTCCCCCAAGGGAGATGTCATTAATCTTCCTGCCGGAGCGACTCCCATCGATTTTGCGTACAGCATCCACTCCGGAGTTGGAAACACCATGGTTGGTGCATCCGTTAACGGGCGGATCGTCACGTTCGATCATGTCCTGCAGAACGGAGACATCGTAGAGATCCGAACCTCCAAAAACGCTCCCGGTCCCAGCCGAGACTGGCTGACGCTGGCCAAAAGCGGGTCCGCACGCACCAAGATCAAACAATGGTTCAAAAAAGAACGCCGGGAGGAGAACATCGAGACCGGAAAGGCCATGTTCGAAGCGGAGGCTCATTCCCGAAATCTTTCCGTAACAGCATTGACCAACGAAGAGATGTTGCCTCTTCTGCTGAAGAGAGTATCCTTCCCCACACTGGATGATCTGTATGCTGCCATCGGTTACGGTGGAATGACGGCTACCCGTGCAGTAAACCGTATGAACGATGAACTGCAGCGTCACCAGCGATCCGCAGAGAAGAAGACCGTTGTAGATAAGGTCAATGAGGCCGCAGAACGACGAAACCAGCAGGAGGCCCATCGAAGAGGAAAGCCGGTACACGGAGTGCTGGTAGAGGGACTGGACAACTGTCTGATCAAATTCTCCCGCTGCTGTACGCCGGTACCGGGTGATGATATCGTCGGTTATATTACCAGAGGCCAGGGCGTATCCATTCATCGAAAAGACTGTGAAAACTACCTGCGTCATCCTCACTCGATGGAGGAAGACGGCCGATGGATCCCCGTCAGCTGGGCCGAAGAAATCGATGATACCTACAACACCAACATCACGGTTGTCTCCACAGAACGGCAGGGTCTTGTTCTGGATGTTGCAACCATCCTCAATGCGCTCAATTCCAAAGTTCGTTCTCTGAACGCCCGTGATACCGGTGACGGTCTCAGCCTTGTGGCGGTTTCTCTTGAGGTCCACTCTCTGAACGAACTGCAGTCCATCATCAACCGACTGAGCGGTATCCGCGGGGTTTCGCAGGTCGTGCGAAATGGAGCGAGCCAAAAAGACCTATAATGATAAGGGAAGGAGTAATCCGATATGCTGATTAAAACACTTCCGGTTGGGCAGCTGGAAACCAACTGTTATGTCGTTACCGATGAAACCTCGATGGACTGTGCTGTCATCGATCCCGGCGACGAATCCAATTCCATCTTAAACTATCTCGAAGAGCATAAAATGAACTGCCGCGCGATCCTGATCACTCACGGACACTGGGATCACACCGGGGCGGCTGCTGCAATCGTCGAGGAGACCGGTGCAGATCTTTATATCCACCAGCTGGATACGACTTCTAATCCTATGGAAGCAAGATATAAATATCTGGCTCCGGAAAATACCCGCTTCTATGATGAAGGCGATGAGATCCACATTGGTTCTCTTGTCTTTCGGGTCATGTTCACTCCCGGCCATTCTCCCGGCGGAGTCACTTTGGTCTGTGAGGACGCAGTTTTCTGCGGCGACACTCTATTCCGCGGCAGTTGCGGCCGCACCGATCTTCCCGGCGGCGATATCAATGAGGAACTTCGCTCCATTCTGCGGATCTGCAAACTGCCCGGGGAATATGATGTTTTTCCCGGCCACATGGATTCCACAACACTGGAGCGGGAAAGAAATTTCAACTATTACTGCCGTCAGGCACTTGGTTTGTGAGAAGAAAAAGAAAAAAGGCTCTCTGCAATTGCTGCAGGGAGCCTTTTCCTTTTTCGTTTATCAGGCTTCGCCGCGCTCTTTCAGAGCGTCCTTGCGGCTCAGATCGATACGTCCGCGATCATCCACGTTCATAACCTTAACCCAGGTCATGTCGCCAATGTTCAGAACGTCTTCGACTTTCTCGGTGCGCTTGAACTCAAGATCCTTGATCTTGATCAGCCCGTCCTTGCCGGGAGCAAGCTCGACCCATGCACCGAAATCAGAGCGGATGTTGGAAACCTTTCCATAATACAGAGCTCCGATTTCCGGCTCGAACACGATATCTTCAATGCTCTTTCTTGCTGCACGGCAGGCTTCGATATCCTTGGAGGCGATATAGATTGTTCCATCGTCTTCGATGTCAATTTTGCATCCGGTTTCTGCGGTAAGTTTCTGAATGACTTTTCCGCCGGTTCCGATGACTTCACGGATCTTATCCGGGTTGATGCTCATCTTGATCATCTTCGGAGCAGATGCTGCCAGCGGTCTCGGCTCGCTGATGGCCGGAAGCATGATGTTATCCAGAATCTGATAACGTGCTTCTCTGGTCATTTCAAATGCGCTCTTTACGATCTCATGTTTCAGACCGTCGTTCTTAAGGTCCATCTGAATGGCCGTGATTCCGTCTTTGGTTCCTGCTACTTTGAAGTCCATCTCACCGTGGAAATCTTCCACGCCCTGAATGTCGATGAAGGTGGTGAAATCATCGCCATCCTGGATCAGACCGCAGCTGATACCCGCGACCGGAGCCTTCAGGGGAACGCCTGCGTCCAGCAGAGCCATGGTGGTTCCGCAGATGGATCCCTGAGAGGTGGAACCGTTGGAAGAAAGGATCTCGGATACAACACGGATTGCGTAGGGGAAATCTTCCACTTCGGGAATTACGCTGTCAAGAGCCTTCTCGACCAGCGCACCATGTCCGTATTCACGACGGCCGGTGGAGCGGGCCGCTCTGGCTTCGCCGCAGGAATACGGCGGCATATTGTAATGATGCATGAAACGCTTCTCTTCTTCCGGCCAGATGGTATCGATCTTCTGGCTGTCGGAAAGAGTGGACAGCGTTGCAATGGACAGAACCTGTGTCTGACCGCGGGTAAACATTGCGGAACCATGTACCAGCGGAACAACATCCACCTCTGCATCCAGCGGACGGATCTCGTTCATCTTTCTTCCGTCAACACGGTGGCCTGCAAGCAGCCATCTCTTAACGATCTGTTTCTGCATCTTGTACAGGATCTCATCCATATAATCCATCATGTCAGGATGCTCTTCTTCGTATTTCTCTTCCACCTTGGTGATCCACTCGTTGACACGGGACTCGCGGACATTCTTGTCATCGGTATCCATGCAGTATTCCATGCCTTCCATCTCGTTGGCGCAGAGAAGATCAAACAGTTCCTGATCAAAGGAAGCATGCTCGTACTCGAACTTGGGCTTTCCAACCTCTTCCACCATCTTGTCGATGAGATCCAGAACGGGCTGCACATGCTCATGAGCCTCTACAATACCTTCAAACATCACATCATCCGGAACCTGATCTGCTTCCGACTCGATCATGACGATCTTCTTATGGGTGGCAGCGATGGTTGTGATCATGCGGTTGTTTTCTTTTTCTGCTGCGGTGGGGTTAAACAGGTATTTCTCGCCATCCCAACCCAGAACGATTCCGGCAATGGGACCGTTGAAGGGGACATCGGAAATGGATACGGCTGCAGAAGCGCCGATCATTGCGGTGATCTCCGGCGAACAATCGGGATCTACGCTGAGGACTTCGCAGGCCAGAACCACATCGTTCCTCAGATCATAGGGAAACAGAGGGCGCATGGGACGGTCGATCAGGCGGCTTGCCAGCACGGCGTTCAGGCTGGGTTTGCCCTCACGGCGCATAAAGGATCCGGGGATGCGGCCGACCGCATACAGCTTCTCGTTGAAGTCGACGGAAAGCGGGAAATAATCGATTCCGTCTTTGGGGCGTGCCGATGCCGTGCATGTCACGAGGATTGTGGTGTTGCCGTATTTGGTCAGCACCGCTGCGTTGCACAGTTCACCCATCTTGCCGACTTCCATGGAGAGAGGACGGCCTTCGTACTCGATTTCGAATTTCTTGTACTTGGGGAATTCTTTTTTGGTAGTAATGATTTCCATTGAAACTCCTTTCCTGATGAGCTTCCTGCACTTAAGTACTTGAAAAAAGATCCGTCGCGACAGGTCCTTTTTCAAATACCAAAGCGTCAGGCCGCTCAAAAAAATAGGAGGACAGTATTCACTTGTCCTCCTACAAAACGTTCATACCCTTCAAATCAGCGTTCCGCTGAAACAACATGGACCAGATTACTTTCTGATGCCAAGCTTTGCAATAATTGCACGATAGCGCTCGATGTCCTTCTTTGCCAGATAGTCGAGCAGTCTGCGGCGTTTACCAACCATTTTATACATGCCCAGACGGCTGTGGTCGTCGTTGGGATGCTGTTTCAGATGCTCGGTGAGCTGCTTGATGCGCTCGGAGAGGATGGCAATCTGGACTTCCGGAGATCCGGTGTCGCCTTCATGAGTCTTGTTTGCTTCGATGACAACATTTTTCTGTTCTTTTGTGATCATGATAGTTTTTCCTTTCTGTTTATATCTACCCTGCTTCTAAGCAAGAGGTGGAAAGGATTCCCGAAACGTTCGGCTTTACCCTCAAGCTGAGAATGCGGGCGCGTGCTGTTGTATGTTATCACTCTTCCCTTGTTTTGTAAAGAAAATCTTTGGGTTTTCCCGTGTTTTTCGGGATTTCTTCTCTTTCTCGGCTTTGAGTTGCCCCTATTGGGGTGGCGGGGCGCTGTCCTCAGGTTTTTCCAGCCTGTTCATTTCTTTGTACCGATTGATTCTCCCCCGTTGAGGTTCCCCGGTCGGGATGGTATAATGAGCCTGCTACACCGTCGAAATCATCACTTTGGAGGATGTTATGGACAACAACTTTTTCGCCCTGATTTCCAGGATGCGTTATATTTCCAGATGGGGTCTTATGAGGAACTCTCTTCCGGAAAATATTCAGGAGCACAGTCACATGGTCGCTGTTATTGCACATGCGCTGGGTGTAATCCGCCGAGATGTATACGGAATTCCGTGCAACCCCGATCAATGTGCTTCCGTCGCGCTGTATCACGATGCTTCCGAGATCCTTACCGGCGATCTTCCCACACCAATTAAGTACAACAATCAGGAGATCATGGCCGCATACCACGAGATCGAAGATCTTGCTTCGGAAAAGCTTCTCCGCATGCTTCCCCCGGAGCTGCAGGCTTCTTTCGAACCCATTATGATCGGTGACGCCGCCAAGGAACTTCATCCCATCGTAAAAGCGGCAGATAAACTGTCGGCATATATTAAATGTATCGAAGAGCGCAAGGCCGGCAACAATGAATTCCTGTCGGCGGAAAAACAGACGCGGGATTCTCTTCTCCGCTCGGATCTTCCGGAAGTGAAATACTTTATGGAGAATTTCATCCCTGCTTTCGAAAAGACGCTGGACGAACTTGGAACGATGAAACAGGGCGTATAATCATACTATCTGACTCCTGCTGTTCTGGCAGGAGTCCTTTTTAATAACAAAGAGATGTTTCCCCAACCGGAGAAACATCTCTTCATTTTTTGCTTTGCAGTTTTCCCTGCGCGCAGGTACTGGATTATTTTGCGACCTTCTCGCAGTAGTTCTTCATGATCTGTGCAACTTCTGCGCGGGTTGCATTGGCTCTCGGAGCAAGCTTGTTGCCGTCGCGTCCGGCGATGAGGCCGACTCCGACTGCCCATTCGACTGCTTCTTTTGCCCATCCGGAAACGTCGCCTGCGTCAGCGTATTTGCTGATATCTGCACCTTTGTGGTTGTCGCCGGAATACGCTTTCAGCATGACAGCCAACTGTTCGCGGGTGATGTTCTCATTCGGACGGAAGGTGCCGTCGGGATAACCGCCGACTACATTGTTGGCTTTAGCCCAATTGACGGCATCTGCATACCATGCGCTTCCGGAAACGTCGCTGAATCCGGCATTCGGTGCACCGGTGGGTTTGCCTTCCATTGCATACAGAGTCTGTACCAGCATTGCGCGGGTCATATTGCTCTGCGGGGCAAAGGTGTCGGAAGAAGTTCCGTTCATGATGTTATGATCGGAGACGAACTTCACAGCGTCTGCATACCATGCAGTAGAGAGAACGTCTTTAAAGCCGTTGACGGTATCCGCTGCGGGAGCCGCAGAACCATCCATCGGGCAGTTGTCGATGTTCTTCATCAGATCCAGATAGAATGCCTTGATCTCATCGGGATTCTCATTGAACAGGCCGCCCATGATGCCAATGTGATCGAAGTTCTGTTCCGGAGCAATGTACCACTGACCGGGCTTCACAGCATCGCCGGTATGATAATTGTCAACATGCGGATCATAGACGCGGTTTCCGTTTGCATCCAGACGATACGGGCAGTAACCGGAAGCGACGTTTACCATACCATCGGAAGCGTGCCATTCGTATCCGTTCAGAGTCTGTACCGGAGTAGAGGTGGTCTTTTCATAATCACCGTATCCGGTGGTGAAATAGCCGCGGCTCTCGCCGTTCCACGCGCCAAGAATTGCGGAGGTGATGGCAAGAGGAATGAAGCAGCGCGGTGTCGGTACATTGATTCCTGCCGGAGTCTCGACAGTACGGGTTCCGTAGTAATCAAAGTAATATACGTTTTTCTGTACTTCAAGGCTGGCATTATCGTAGACCTGTTTGTCGATGGTCATATCATTCAGAATGTGATCGTTGTGGGACAGGAAGTCCACATCCGTCAGAACACGCTGAATGTTCTCGATAATGGTCTCGTTGGGATCGGCTTCGATGCCGAACTGTTCCAGATCCGGGTTGTAAATGCCCTTCAGATCAGAGACCTGCAGTGCGCCGAACACTTTAACAAGGACATCGGTTACAAGCGTGGCCAGAGACTCGACCAGACCTGCTTCACAGAAGGTTGTGCCGTTGTTTACACCGGCAATGGAAGTCAGAGAGAATACCCAGTCCTTTTTGCCGCCGGTGAACAGCCCGGAGGGTGTTTCCCCTGCTGCTTTGGCTGCTGCCACTTCTTCCGGCCGGCCGTCTGCCAGCATGTCAAGAAGCGTACGAATGGTCGGACCGCCGAAGCTGTGACCAATAAGGTTGATCTTGTTGGTGGCGTTCCACTCGAAATTCGGGATCAGCGGATTGTTGGAATAATCCACTCCGAAACGGGCATGTCCATGCTCTTTGGAATGTGCGATACCGTAATCCACCCGAGTTCCCGTGAGCTCTGCATAGATCTCACAAGCGCGATCCCAGTTGCTGGAGTACGGGCCGCAGGAAGCCGTATAGGTATCATATCCCAAGTCATTCAGATAATCATTGATACGTCCAGACAGGAGTCCAAAGTAAGTGAGTATCTTGCTGAGGCTGTCGTAGTTGCCCCATCCAAAGTAGCCGTGCACAAAAACGGTCTTATAATCGCCGCCCTTTGTGTACTGCTGGTCGTTTGCTGCGGAGACCGGTACGGCAACTAACATGACTGCCAGTGCCACGGTCAGCACCAAACTAATGAGTTTGCGACTTTTTGTCATAGTTTTACTATCCCTTTCCTTGTATTTCCCGGTATTGTTCCCCTTTTCTGTACCGGGTTTTCTCGTAAAAACAATCAGGGAATTTCCTGCGCTTCCTCTCTCCCCCATATTGTTTTAACAGCATATGTCTAGTTTAATAAATATTAGTGTATTTTTCAATTTATTTATTATTTGTCATTATTCATTTTTTGAATATTCTTCTCTTTTGCCTTTGATCCTATCCTGTTTCTTCCGTTTCCTGCCTGCATTTTTATTCATTTTATCAAATAAATGCCTGACGAATACTGATGTACCCGTCAGGCAGAGCTTTTTCTTTAGAAATAGATTTTTTCAGTTACGCTTTCCAAAGGCCGTGCAGGTTGCAGTATGCATAAACTGCCTCAACGGTATCCCCTTCAGTAATGGCAAAAACAACCTTGGGTGCATCTCCCGGATTCAGGGCTTTTCTCTGATTTCCCTGTGCGGTCTGAAGTCCGATCCACTCAATGTAGTGCTCTTCCAGCATGGGGTGAGCTGTGCTGCCTACTTCTACCGTTACGAGGTTGCCTTCCTGCGTGCAGACGGGAACATGCTTCTCCTGTGCCGCGTCCGTGGTATTGGGTACGAGCTCCTGCATTCTTTCACCGCAGCATACAACGGGAACTCCGCTGTTTTTTGCATAAGCAATGATGTTGCCGCAATGGCTGCAAACATAGAATTTCATTTCCATAGAAAATGTCCTCTCCTTTTTCTAACTGTGCCGGCAACGCGCCGCTTTTCTTTCTTATTCTACCAATTAGTATTTTATCGAAGATTATGTTAAGATTCAAGCATTCCAGGGTTGCGCATTGCGGCGCCCCACCACAAAATGGTATTATAAACAAAGCGGTTCGTTGGTTTCTGTACATATCGCAGAACCGCTTTTTCAACGACTCATCTGGAGGTATCGCTGTGACCTATCCTTATCCGGAAAAGACCCGGCTGGAATTAAAAAGCCTTATCCGCGCGGTTACTGAGAAGGGAAGCTCCATTCCCGGCTTCATTTCTTTTGCTTTGGGCAGCCCTGCTCCGGAATGTGTTCCCGTAGATCTGATGCGCCAGGCCTATTTGGATGTTTTTGATCAGGATCCTATGGCGGTTCTGGCATATGGTCCTCAAATCGGGGATGTCCGTTTGCGGGACTGGATTGTAGACTATATGGCAACCAGGCAGAATTGTCCGGCCGATGGACAGGATGTCGTAATGCTGACGGGATCCGGTCAGGGCCTTCGTTTGGCGCCACACACCCTTTGTGATGACGGCGACGAGGTCTATCTGGATCTGTTTACCTATCCCAATGCCACTTACGCTGCTCATTATCTCGGCGCAAAACCAGTTGCGATAGATGGCGATGACGACGGAATGCTTCCGGACAAACTGGAAGAAGCCGCCCGCTCGAAGAGAGGAAAACTGATCTACCTTATCCCCAATTTCCAAAATCCCACCGGCCGAACAATGCCGCTGAAGCGAAGAGAGGAAATCTATGAGGTCGCAAAAAAATACCATTTGGCGATCTATGAAGATGATCCCTACGGCGAGATCCGTTTTTCCGGAGAGCATATCCCTTCCTTCAAAAGCTTCGACTCCGAAGACCTGGTGATCTATTCCGGATCTTTTTCTAAAATTCTGTCTGCCGGCCTGCGAGTGGGCTATCTGTTCGGTCCTGAAGACATGATAAAAAAGATCACTGCTGTCAAAAATACAGACGGACAGGCTCCGCTTTACAATCAGAAGATCATCTACCGGGCCTTGGAGCTGATCGACCTGGAGGCGCACATCCAGCAGTTGCGCGAAACATACGGGAAAAAATGCCGTCTGATGGAACGGGCGTTGAAAGACAGCTGCTCTTCCCGTTGCCGGATACTTGTCCCTGACGGAGGGATGTTCATGTGGGTAGAGATTCCGGACGCTGTGGATATCGACGCGATGAGCGATGCCATGATCGAGGCTGGTGTCGGCCCGGTTAAAAGCGCTGCTTTTACTTCGGATCTGTCCCGGCCAGGACATGCATTCCGCCTTAATTATTCCGCACCATCGGAGGAGGATATCGTGAAGGGCGCGGCCCTCTTTGGTCAGATCACCCGGCAATTCTGCGGGGATTAGCACAAAGTGATGCATCCGCAACAATTGCATCCCCGAGCATCATATATAATTAAACTAAAAGAATTTAATAACTAGGAGGCGTTCTTATGCCAGTTGAAAAATTTGCAGATAAAACATGTAAGGAGTTCTGCCGTGAAGTTTCCGCAAAGGACGGAAAACCCGGAGGCGGCAGCGTTGCCGCACTCACTGGTGCTTGTGCCGCATCTCTGGGCGTTATGGTCGCCAATCTCACAGAAGGGAAAAAACGTTATCAGGAGCACGAAGCAGAGGTGATGGATGCCCGTGATAAGCTGGAAACGCTTCGCACCTACCTGCTTTATCTTGTGGACGAAGACATCAAAGGTTTTGCCCCGCTGCAAAAGTATTCTTCCATGGACAAATCCGATCCGATGATCGCATCCAAGTATCAGGGGGCTCTTCGTACGGCCTGTTTTATTCCCAATGAAATCCACTATAAAATGGTGGAAGTGGCGGAGCTTCTGGCCACCATTGCCGAGTTCGGCTGTGTTGGGGCAATCAGTGATATCGGAGCCGCTTTGGTTCTTTGCCGCGCTGTCATGGAGACTTGTCGTTTTACTTCACTTTCCAATGCGAAATATATGAAAGACGAAGTCTATGCCGCTACACTTGCCCGGGAATTTGAAATTTCCTTTGGCGAAATCATGCCGAAGATCGATGCCGCACTGGCAATAGTTGAGGAAAAGCTGTCCCGATGAGTGCCTTGGCTTCTATTCTTTCCATCTCTCCATTGCTGGATGAGATCAAGCAGCAGACGGTCAGGGAGATCGAGTCGCTTGGCCGGGCACCTCGGCTGGCGCTTCTTCGCTGCGTTTCCGATCCCGGATCTTCGTTCATGGAAAAACAGATCCGTGCAGCATGCCGGGACACCGGCGTGGAGTGTTGGTTCATGGAGCTTCCCTCCTATCTGGCGGAAGATGTGCTCGTCAAAGCGGTCCATCAGATCGGCCTGGATGTTTCTGTCGATGCCATCGGCCTTCTCTGCCCGCCGCAATACAACAAAAGCCTTCTTGGTTCCGCCATCGGCGAGCAAAAAGACATCAATGGTTACTGCCGCACATCTTCGGCCCGGTTTCTCCCCTGTTTTGACAGCGCAGTTTCGCAGATTCTGGATTATTTTCAGATCGTATGCGATGGAAAGAAAATCCTTTTTCTCAATTACAACAAGGCCGAGCATTATATTCTCAGACGGATTCTTGGAATCCGCGGCGGAGAGGTTGTCGTTCGGGAGGATTCTTCCCCCGAACCGGACTTTGTTCCGGAACTTGTGTTTACGGCAGGTCCGCTCGAAAAGGTTCCCTCCTCTATACTTTCTTCCGCGGCACATATTTTTTCCGTTGCAGTGGGACCATATGGAGAGCCGTCCTACACGGAGGATGCTGGAATAAAGGATGCCGCTTCTGCCGAGATTCTTCCGGTCCCCGGCGGTGTGGACTCCGTAATTCCGTATATCTATACGTTAAACACCGTAAAAGCCGCAAAATTATGACTTTTTTTCAGAAAGCATTGACTTGTTTGCAGTTTTTTGTTAATATAGCGGAGCGCTCCAAAGACAGCAGGTGGTAATAACCGTAAATCCTGCCGAGGAAAGCATCGATTAGATTGCTATGCCTTTATGTTCTTTTGAGCATAAAGGCTTTTCTTTTATGAGCGTAGAAACTTTATGGAGGTGAAAAACACACATGCCCAACGAAAAAGTTCTTAATGAGAAAAAGGCCGTTGTTGACGCGCTTACTCAGCGTTTGCAGAATGCAGTTGCTGGCGTTTTTGTTGACTACAAAGGTATCAATGTTCTGGAAGACACCGCTCTTCGTGCAGAAATGCGTGAGAACAATGTTAACTACACTGTTATCAAAAACACTCTGGCTCGTTTCGCAATCAACAACGTCGGTTTCAGTGAGCTCGACTCTATACTGAACGGAACAACTTCTCTGGCAACATCCGATGAAGATCCTATTGCTCCCTTCCGTATTCTCAGCAACGCTGCCAAAAAGATGACTGACAAGTTCAACGTCAAAGCAGCTTTCATGGATGGAAAAATCCTTTCTGAGTCTGAGATCGAAGAACTGTCTAAGCTGACTTCCAAAAACGATCTTATTTCTATCGTTCTTGGTACCATGCAGGCTCCTATTGCAGGTCTTGCTTGCGTTCTGGATCAGATCGCAGAAAAGGGCGGCGCTGCCGCTGTTGCTCCTGCTGAGGCTCCCGCTGAAGAAGCAGCTGAGGCTCCCGCCGAAGAAGCAGCTGAAGCTCCCGCCGAAGCCCCTGCTGAAGAAGCAGCTGAAGCACCTGCCGAAGCTCCCGCTGAAGAAGCCGCCGAGGCTCCTGCTGCAGAATAATTCATTATTGATTACAAACTACTAATTTAGGAGGAAATACAAATGGCAAGCGAAAAAATCGAAGCCATGATCGAAGAGATCAAAGGCCTTACCGTTCTTGAACTGAGCGAACTCGTACACGCACTGGAAGAAACCTTCGGCGTTTCTGCTGCAGCTGCAGCAGCACCCGCAGC
>CAJGCI010000003.1 GCA_904501855.1 Oscillospiraceae bacterium
AAGAAGTCGCAAAAGAAGAAGTGGTTGCTGCAGAGGAAGCTGTGGAAGCTCCTGTTGCAGAGGAAGCAGCGGAAGAAGTTGCAGAAGCAGTGGAAGAAGCTGCAGAAGCAGTGGAAGAAGCTGCAGAAGCAGTGGAAGAACCCGCAGCAGTAGTTGCGGAAGAGACCGCCGGCGAGAAGGAGCTCTCCTTCGACGAAATGCTGGAAGAGTCCTTCAAGACCATTCGCAACGGCGACTTGGTATCTGGCGTAGTTGCTGCCATTACTCCTATGGATGTTAATGTTGATCTTGGTATCAAATATTCCGGATTTATTCCCACATCTGAATTTACCGACAACGGCGACAACATCGATGATGTCATCAAAGTTGGCGATACCATTGAAGCAATCGTTACACGTGTTAATGATGTTGAAGGAACCGTAACGCTGTCCAAGCGTCGTCTGGACGCTGCTAAGAGCTGGACTGTTATCGAGGCAGCTCAGGAATCCGGCGAAGTCGTGGAAGGCAATGTCACCGAAGTCAACAAGGGCGGTATCGTTGTCAATGTTAAGGGAGCACGGGTGTTCGTTCCCGCATCCCAGTCCGGACAGCCCAGAGAAGCTGATCTGAGCGGAATGGTCGGTTCTACCGTACGTCTTATCGTTACGGAAGTGAACAAGGGCCGCAAACGTGTCGTTGGTTCTATCCGCAGAGTACTGCAGAGCGAACGCAAGGCTGCTGCTGAAGCAATCTGGAACGACATCGAGGAAGGCAAGAAATATCACGGCAGAGTCAAGAGCATGACTTCTTATGGCGCATTCGTAGATATCGGCGGCATTGACGGCATGGTTCATGTTTCCGAACTCAGCTGGCAGCGCGTAAAGCAGCCTTCCGAAGTTCTGAACATCGGCGATGAAGTGGATGTTTATGTTCTCGGATTCGACAAGGAGAAGAGAAGAATCTCTCTCGGATACAAAGATCCGGAAGCCAATCCCTGGAAAGTATTCACCAATGCTTATCAGGTGGGCGATGTTGCTTCCGTAAAGATCGTAAAACTGATGCCCTTCGGAGCATTTGCAGAAGTCGTTGACGGTGTTGACGGTCTGATTCATATTTCTCAGATTGCAAACCGCAGAATCGGCAAACCGGAAGATGTTCTTGAAGTAGGTCAGGTCGTGGAAGCCAAGATCACTGCAATCGATGACGAGAAACAGAAGATCTCCCTTTCCATCCGTGCTCTTTCCGAGCCGGAACCGGCTGAAGCTCCCGAAGAGGATGAAGTGATCTTTGATACTTCTGCTGCAGAAGCTGAGGCAGTGGAGGAATCCGTCGAGGAAGCAGCGGAAGAGGCAGTGGAGGAAGCTGTCGCTGAAGCTCCTGTAGAAGAAGCTTCTGAGGCAGTGGAAGAACCCGTAGCTGAAGCAGTGGAAGAACCCGCAGCTGAAACTGTGGAAGAGGTCGTGGAAGAAGCCGCTGAAGAAGTTGCTGCTGAAACCGCTGAGCCTGTTGAAGCTGCAGAGGAAGCACCTCAGGAATAATTGATTCGATCTTAAGAATCCCTCATATTGGTTTTTCCAGTATGAGGGAGTTTTTTTAAATTAATGATAGAGGGTCTTAAAATGTCTTTTGTAAATAATCTTATTCCTAAAAAACTGAAAATACCGGTCTGTTCCATGGTCGTTCTCGCTGCGGGAAGTTCTCAGCGAATGGGATATGATAAGATCACCGCAGATCTGAAAGGCAAGCCTGTGATACTTCGCACTCTGCAGGCATTTGAAGATTCCGAGTGCGTCAACGAGATCATTGTCGTCACTCGAAGTGAATCTGTTGCCGAGCTGTCTGATATCATCGCTCAGAGCGGGCTGAAGAAAGTAAAGAAAGTCGTGGAAGGCGGGAAGACGAGAGCGGAATCCTCCAACATCGGTGTCTTTCAGTGCAGCAAAAACGCAAAGCTCATAGGAATCCACGACGGAGCGCGTCCGCTCGTTTCCGGTGATGTAATCCTTCGCTGTGTCAAGGGAGCCCGCGCCAGCCGCGCCTGCGTTCCCGGAATTCCTCCTACTGATACGATCAAGCAGATCAATGTAAAACACGAAGTGGAAAGTACGATACCGAGAGATAAGACCCGTCTCATTCAAACTCCTCAGATCTTTGATTCCACTCTGATCAAAGGAGCATTGACGAAAGCACTCAGTGAAAATTGGACAATTACTGATGATGCTTCTGCGGTGGAAAAGATGGGTATCAAGATCCATGTGGTCGACGGAAGTTCGGAAAACATCAAACTTACCAGTCCCATTGATTTTTATATTGCGGAAAAGATCCTGGATAACAGAGGTGGGGAATAATGCGTATAGGACACGGGTATGATGTTCACCGTCTTGTTGAGGGGCGAAAGCTGATCCTGGGCGGTGTGGAGATCCCTTGGGAAAAGGGGCTGGACGGCCATTCGGATGCGGATGTTCTGGTGCATGCGATCATGGATGCGATTCTGGGTGCTGCAGCCCTTGGTGATATCGGTCATTTGTTTCCCGATACCGACGATCGTTACAAGGGAGCAGACAGCACGAAACTGTTGCTCGAAGTATGTCGTGTTGCTTATGAAAACGGCTTTCGTATCGGAAATATTGATTCCACCATTCTGGCACAGAAACCGAAGCTGGCACCGCACATCATGTCCATGCGTGAGAACATCGCTAGAACGCTGGATATCGATGTTTCAAAAGTAAGCGTAAAAGCTACTACAGAGGAAAAACTTGGCTTTACCGGTGAAGAAAAAGGGATTGCTGCTCACGCAGTTTGTCTGCTGGAAGAAATTTGATTTATAACTGTTATTATCATATAATAAAGTATTGATATAATGTGTTTTTACATGTGTTTGGACAGATAGGAGTATGATTTGGCTGCTTTACATTCCATACTGATAAATAGCTGGAATTATTTCCTGACCATTCGATTTACTGATGTTCTGGATATCCTGATCGTGGCTTTCCTCATCTATAAGTTGATTGGTCTGATCCGCAAAACGAACTCCATGCGTCTTGCCAAGGGAATAATCGTCCTGCTGATCGTATTATGGCTTTCCGGTATCTTTAACCTGACCATGATCAATTACATGCTGCGCAAGGGCGTCGAGCTTGGTCTTATTGCCATCGTCATTATTTTCCAGCCGGAACTTCGAAAGCTTCTGGCAAGGATGGGAAGCGGCTCCTCCATCGCGAGACTGTTTTCTTCCAAGGACAGCAATGCTACAGTCATGGATAATGCCATCGCACAGACAGTGATTGCATGTCAGCAGATGAGCAACTCCAGAACCGGTGCACTTATTGTCTTTGAGCGTTCCAATAATCTTGATGAATACATGAGGACGGGAACCATTGTAGATGCCGCCGTTACCGCAGAGCTCATTAAAAACATCTTCTTTGTAAAAGCTCCTCTGCATGATGGCGCCGTCTTTGTTCGTGAGGGGCGTATTGCAGCTGCCGGATGCGTACTTCCTTTGTCGCAGAGCCACAATCTCAGCAAGGATCTTGGTATGCGTCACCGCGCCGGCATCGGTATGAGCGAGTCTTCTGATGCAATCATCGTTATCGTTTCCGAAGAGACCGGATCCATTTCCATTGCGGAAAACGGTATGCTCAAACGTCATCTGAATGCAACTACAGCAGAGAAACTTCTGCGCAGCAAACTGATCCCTGATGAAAACGAGAACAGCAAATCCAGTGATGGGTTCATGGCTCGGATCCAGAACATGATGAAAGGACGCGGCAATGAATCAAAATAGCAAACCGAAAATAACGGACAGCAAACTGTTTTGGATGGTCGTTTCTCTTTTCATTTCTCTTGTCCTTTGGACCTATGTGACACAGCAGGACAATTCGACCATCACCCGGACATTTTCCGATGTGAAAGTTGAATTTACCGGGGAAGACGAACTGGAAAACGCCGGTCTGGCCATCGCCAATGTGGATACCGATGAAGTTTCCGTCACACTTCGCGGTAGCCGTAGAGTCATGGGACGTCTGGATTCGTCGAAAATCTCTGCGGTAATCGATGTGGGAAGTATTACCCGCACCGGCGAAATGAAATGGGCATATTATCTGAAATATACAGGAATCGGAACGGAGAACAACAACATTTCCGTTGTCAGCAGAAATCCGGAAACCATCAGCTTCAGTATTTCTGAACTGAAGTCCAAGACTGTTGATGTCAAAGCGGAGTTTGCCGGTACAACAGCTTACGGTTATTACGCAAAAGATCCTGTTGTGGAACCTGCTTCCATCAATATCTCCGGATCATCCTATGTACTGCAGAATATCGCCAGCGTCAAGGCGTATATTTACGGAACAGATGAATCTTCCGACCTGAAAGAGACTATCTCCGTTGACAGTGAGGAGTTTGTCGTTCTGGATGTGAACGGCGATGAGATCGACAAGAGCAGTCTGATGTTCTCTGTCGATCATGTGGATGTATCGGTTCCTATCGGCACGACAAAGATGGTTCCGTTGACTCTGACCATTGAGGATACTGCCGGTTTGACCAAAGAGGACTGCACGGTCAGTATCGATCCTTCTCAGGTCGAGGTGACCGGAGATCCTGAAGTTCTCAATTCGCTGGATTCCATCAGTCTCGGTTCCTTCAGTTTGGAGGGTCTTGGCGAATCCTACGAGCAGAATTATGACATTACTTATCCGGAAGGCGTTACTTCCGTGAATAATGTCACTCAGGCAAAAGTCAAGATCAAAGTTCAGGGACTGGAAGCCAGAGAGTTCACCGTCACAAATGTTGTTTGTGATAATGTCCCGGATAATATGATCGCGGAACCCGTCGGGGATCTCACCATCCTTCTGCGCGGTTCTCCGGATGATCTGGAAAACGTATCGGAGGCCAATCTGCACGCAGTTGCCGATCTGGCAAACGCTTCCCATGAGACGGGAAGTGTCACTGTGCCGGTCACCATTACATGTGATATAGAAGATATCGGAATCGTCGGATCGTATCAGATGACGGTTTCGTTAAAGAACAAATAGTAAGGACAGGAACACGACATGATATACAGCATGACCGGATACGGTACCGCAAAAGGAAAGATTGAAGATCTGGATATTACCATAGAACTGAAATCCGTCAACAATCGTTATCTGGACACTTCCGTCCGAGTTCCGCGCGGTTTCGTATTTCTGGAAGATAAGATCAAAAGCACTATTCAGAGCAAATTATCCCGCGGTAAGATCGATGTCTTTGTCACGATCGATTCCTCTTCCTCCGAAGATCTTATCGTTCGAATCAACGAACCGCTGGCCCGCGGTTACATTGAGGCTCTCAAAACACTTTCCGAAGAATTCGAACTGTCCAACAATGTCGATGCAGTGACCATCAGCCGTTTTCCAGACGTGCTTTCTCTGGAAAAAAAGGAGCTGGATATGGACGCCGTGTCCGCAGGAGTCCAGGAACTGACTCTGGAAGCTGTTGCTGACTTCGATCGCATGCGCGCGATTGAAGGAGAAAAGCTGCAGCAGGATCTGTATGAGAAGATTTCCTGCATCGAATCTCTTCTCAGCAAGATTGAGGAGGAAGCACCGAAGACAGTGGAAGAATACCAGGACCGCCTACTTCAGAAGATGAAAGATGTTCTGGAAGACTCTTCCGTGGATGAGAACCGGATCATACAGGAAGCAGCGATCTATGCGGATCATATCGCGATCAATGAAGAGACCGTACGTCTTCACAGTCATATTGCTCAGCTGAAAATGATGATCGAACAGGGCTCTCCCATCGGAAGAAAGATGGACTTTCTGATCCAGGAATTCAACCGTGAGGCAAATACCATCGGTTCGAAGTGTCAGAATTCGGAAGTCGCCCACTATGTCGTCGATATGAAATCCGAGATTGAAAAAATGCGTGAACAGGTTCAGAATATCGAATAAGGACTGTAAAATAATGACTTTATTGAATATCGGTTTTGGCAATATGGTTTCCGCGGAACGTATCATCGCGGTCGTCAGTCCGGATTCCGCTCCCATTAAAAGAATCATTCAGGAAGTGAAGGAAGAGGGAATGCTTATTGATGCCTCCTTTGGCAGAAGCACCCGATCGGTTCTGATGATGGACAACGGAAATGTCGTGCTTTCATCCCTGGAAACAGAAACTATCTCAGAAAGGATTGCTGCGTTGAATGATGAATCCGAAGAACAATAAAACCGGCTGTCTTATTGTGGTATCCGGTCCTTCCGGAACCGGAAAAAGCACCATCGTAAACAGCGTACTGGACACATGCAAGGAGCTGTCATTCTCCGTTTCTGCTACGACAAGGCCCCAGAGAGAAGGAGAGACGGAAGGAGTCGATTACTATTTTGTGACAAAAGAACAGTTTCAGCAGATGATCGACAACAATGAACTGCTGGAACATGCCGAGTATGTAGGGAATTTCTACGGAACCCCGCGCAAGGCAGTACTGGATAAGATCGACAATGGTTTGAATATTCTTCTGGATATCGAAGTACAGGGTGCGGAACAGATCAAGCGTCAGTATCCCGAGGCAGTCACCATGTTTGTGGTTCCTCCGTCCTGGGAGGAGCTGGAAAGAAGACTGATCAATCGCGGGACCGATTCCATGGAGAAGATACAGGCTCGTCTGAAACAGGCAAAATCCGAGATTGAAAAGATCGAGAATTACGATTATATTATTGTGAATGATGTTCTTGAGACCGCGATCAGTGAAGTGATCTCCATTATTGCAACTCAGGACTATAAATATGATAAAAGAATAAATGATTTAACGGAGGCGTATTCATTATGATGTTATATCCACCCATGGCCGATCTGGTCGATAAAGTCGGCAGTCGTTACATGCTGGTCAATGTGGTCGCACACCGGGCCCGCCAGCTTGCCATCAAAGAGGAAGATCCTGAATTAGCAACAGGAAAAAAACCGGTCTCAGAAGCCATAGATGAGGTTTTCACCGGTAAACTTACGATAGAAAAATGAAATGAGGCGAGGATTTTCCTCGCCTGTTTCTCGTGTTATTAACAAGTTTTTTGGAAGGAGGGCGGATCAATGATTGCTAAGGTTGCAGTTTCCAACGCAACATACTGGATTGATCAGCCCTATGATTATATCATTCCTGATCATCTGTTGAATCAGGTCCAGATCGGCTGCCGTGTTATGGTACCGTTTTCCAGAGGCAACCGGGCAACGGAAGCGCTGGTAATCGGCATCACGGAGCAATCCGATTATGAAAAGCTGAAGGAGATCTCTCTTATTCTGGATCCGGAACCGGTTCTGTCAACGGAGATGGTGCAGCTGGCACTATGGATGCATGATCGTTTCTTCTGCACTGTTTATGATGCCGTAAAATCCATGCTTCCTACCGGATTATGGTTCAATAAAAGCGGGAAGAAGAAAGCTTCCGATAAATATATTGAATATATCAGTTTATCCGTCCCCGGCGAGGAAGCGGTCCGGATCGCGGAAACAAAACAGCGCAGAGCACCCCGTCAGGCAGAGGTTCTGAAAACTCTGGCACCACTCGGACAGGTTCAGTTGCGTGATCTGATGGAATTCATTCAGGTCTCCAGAGCAACCGTCGACAGCTTGGTGAAAGAAGAACTGGTGGAGATCACTAAAGAGGAGACTTTCCGCCGTCCGGAACTGTTCCACGGAGATACGAAACCGCTTCCCATATTAAACGATGGTCAGCAGAAAGTATACGAAGAGATGCTGCCTCTGCTGTCGGAAAACAGCGGACAGGCGGCTCTGTTATACGGGGTTACTGGAAGCGGTAAGACCACAGTCTACATGCATCTTATCAGTCAGATGCTGAAACAGGACAAAGGTGCCATCCTTCTTGTTCCTGAGATCGCACTGACCCCGCAGATGATCCGTACGTTCTCGATGTATTTCGGAGATCAGGTTGCTGTTCTTCACAGCAGTCTCTCCGTGGGAGAACGATATGATGAATGGAAACGGATCCGATACGGACAGGCTACGGTCGTCATCGGGACCCGCAGCGCAATCTTCGCACCGGTTCTTAATCTTGGCCTTATCGTAATCGACGAAGAGCAGGAGGATACCTACCGGTCGGAAAACACGCCTCGCTATGATGCCAAGGAGATCGCAAAATACCGCTGCGTCAAATGCGGCGGACTCCTTTTACTGGGCAGCGCAACACCGGCGATTGAGAGCTGGTACGCGGCTCAGAACGGAAGCTATCATCTATATGAGCTTCATGGACGTTTTAACAATCAGAAACTTCCCACTGTAAGGATCGTCGATATGAAGCAGGAGCTTCGGCACGGTAACGGAAGGAATATCAGCCGAGTGCTGGAAGAAGAGATCCGCGAAAATCTCAACTCAGGAGAACAGACGATTCTCTTTCTAAACCGGCGCGGCAGAAACCGCCTGATTCAGTGCGGTGAATGCGGTTATGTTTATCAGTGTCCCAACTGCAGTGTTTCCATGACGTATCATTCCGACCGAAAGCGGCTGATCTGTCACTACTGCGGATACAGCACCCGGGTGGATGAACATTGCCCGGACTGCGGAGGTATACTGAATTATGTCGGCGCTGGCACAGAACTCATTGAAGAGGAGCTGGACTCACTGTTCCCGGGCGTGGAAACGCTCCGAATGGATGCCGACAGCGTTTCAAAGGCCGGCGGGCATAAGATGCTGTTCGAACAGTTTCGTGCCAAGAAGATCCCGATCATGATTGGAACTCAGATGGTCACCAAAGGACTGGATTTCGAGAACGTTACACTGGTTGGCGTCCTGTCCGCGGATCAAAGCCTTTATGTGAATGATTATCGTGCCAACGAAAAAACTTTTTCGCTGCTTACTCAGGTCGTTGGCCGCAGCGGTCGGGGAGAGCGTGAAGGCCGCGCGATCATACAGACATATACGCCGGATAATGATACCATTAAACTATCCGCAAAACAGGATTACAAAGGCTTCTATGAGTCAGAAATCCGGCTTCGTGAACTTCAGCAGTCACCGCCTTTTCAGGAACTGTATTCCATTACTGTTTCCGGAACAGACGAATCGGAAGTCATCCGGTGCTGCCGCTATATCGATCAGGTCCTGACCAAATGGGAAAAGGAGCGTCCGGATCTTCATGTTCTCGGCATTGCTCCATATCATATCGTCATGGTAAACCGTCATTTCCGATACCGGGTTTCCATTCGGTGCAACGGAGACCGTGATATCCGGCAGCGGCTGGCTTCCATTGTTATTTACTGTAGCAAAAACAAAAAGTTTAAAGGTGTTTCTGTTTTTGCAGAAAGCAATCCCTTAGAATAGCAGAAAGAAGGAACAAACATGGCATTACGCAATATTCTTACAAACGGTGATGAGACTTTAAATAAACCATGCCGTCCCGTGACTGATTTCAACACCAGACTCCATATGCTTCTGGATGACATGGCGGAAACCCTGAAGCAGGCAGGCGGTGTCGGTCTGGCCGCACCGCAGGTCGGGGTTCTTCGCCAGGCGGTCATTGTCATGGAGACCAACGTACCAGAAGGTGAAGAGGAAAAGCTGATTGAACTCATCAATCCCGAGATCATTGCACAGGACGGTGAACAGACCGGTCCAGAAGGATGTCTCAGCGTTCCCGGAGAATACGGGATCGTCACTAGGCCCATGAATGTTACTGTCAGGGCACAGAATCGCTTTGGACAGACTTTTGAAGTCAGCGGGACCGGTTTGACGGCACGCTGTTTCTGCCATGAGATTGATCATCTCAGCGGCCATCTGTTCCTTGAAAAATGTGAGCGAATGCTGACAGATGAAGAATTAGCAACAAATGAGGTCGAAGAATAATGCGAATCGTATTTATGGGCACACCGGATTTTGCAAGTGCATCTCTGGAAGCCCTGCTGAAAAACAGATTTGATATTGCCGCTGTATTCACTCAGCCGGATAAACCACGCGGAAGAGGTATGGAAGTATCTTTCTGCGATGTGAAAAAGGTTGCTCTGGCACATGATCTTCCGGTTTATCAGCCCACCACGCTGCGGACTGAAGAAGCGGTTGATCTGATACGTGAGCTGAATCCGGACATTCTAGTTGTTGTCGCTTACGGAAAACTGATCCCGGACGACATTCTTGCCATTCCCAGATATGGTGCTGTTAACGTACATGGTTCTCTTTTGCCGAAGTACCGCGGAGCCGCGCCCATCCAGTGGGCTGTTCTCAATGGCGATGAGATTACCGGAATTACCACCATGTATCTTGCCAGCAAAATGGATTGCGGTGATATCATTTATCAGGAAGAGACAAAAATAGGGGAGTATGAAACTTCCGGAGAGCTGTTCGACCGTTTGAAAATCATGGGTGCTGATCTTTTGATCAAGACACTCAATGACATCGAATCCGGAACTGCTCCCAGAATTCCTCAGAACGATGAGGATGCTTCTGTTGTTCATATGCTGGATAAATCCATCTGTCCCATTGATTTCAATACTACTTCCAGACAGGTCATCAAAAAGATATATGGTCTTCAACCCTGGCCGGTCGCGGTAGCCGAAATCGGCGGAAATGAACTCAAGATTTTCAAAGCGGAGTATACCGGACGTAAGTTCGATAAAGCCGCAGGTACTGTTGTTGCGGCAGATAACAACGGAATAGAAATCGTCTGCGGGGACGGAATGTCGATCCTGATTACCGAGGTTCAGGCTTCCGGCAAAAAACGCATGCCAGCTTCGGACTATCTTCGCGGACATCCGCTGGAGGTATTATGAGTTCTCTGGATTCGCGTCTTGCAGCAGTTTATATTCTGAAACGCTTTCGAAAGCAGCGGTCCTGGGCTTCTGAGACGATCACGTCCGCTCAAAACAGATATGATCTGGATCCCAGAGACACCGCCCTTGCTGCCGTACTCTCTAAAAGTGTTCTGGAAAATCAGTCCATGATTGATTTCTATCTGAATCACTTCAGCAGCATTCCGCTGAATGATCTGGATGATGATGTTTTGGAACTGCTTCGGATCGGAATTGTACAGATCCTTTATATGGAACGTATTCCGGATTCCGCCGCAGTGGATACCGCCGTCTCCGGGTGCAGAGCTCTTGGCAGAAAAAAGGCATGCGGTTTTGTCAATGCAGTTCTGAGAAGTATTATCCGCAGCAAAAATGATCTTCCGGAACCGGAATCCAATGATCCGGCGGAAATCCTTTCCATCCGTTACAGCCACCCGAAATGGCTGGTTCAGCGTCTTATTCGTGAATACGGGAAAGAGCATGCGGAAGCATTTTTAAATGCGAACAACCAGATTGACAGCAGAACGTTGTTCGTCAATACGCTGATCTCAAACCTGGATCAGTTTAAATCCCTGCTTCAGCAGAATGAGATTTCATTCATTGAAGATCTGCCATGGCCGGATGCCGTACAGATCCCGCAGATGCGGCGTGTTGATCAGCTGCCTGGTTACGCGGAAGGAATGTTTTATATTCAGGATCCAGCTGCTCATGAAGTATCTGCTATTGCCGGGATTGCTCCGAACATGTCCGTATTGGACTGCTGCGCCGCCCCCGGTGGGAAGACCATAAGTGCTTCCATTACGATGGAAAACACCGGCAATGTAACGGCATGCGATATTCATGAGAAGAAGCTGAATCGCATCTTGGACAACTGCACACGTCTGCATATCTCTAATGTGGAATGTCATACTCACGATGCCCGTGAACCTCTCAGCGGCTTTTATGACGTTGTTTTAGCGGATGTTCCTTGTTCCGGTATGGGTGTTATCCGAAAACGCCCTGAGATCCGTTATAAGAGGGAAGAAGAAATCCAGGGTCTTCCTCAGATTCAGTACGACATTCTTTCCAACGTTTCAAAAAATGTGAAACCGGGCGGCACCCTCTTATATTCCACCTGCACAATTCTGAAAGAGGAAAATAATGACGTGATACAAAGATTTCTTTCCTCTCATTCAGAATTTGAGCTTGTTCCGTTTACCACTTTGGGCCAGAACTGTGACGGATTATATACTTTCTGGCCGCAAACACATCATACGGATGGTTTCTTTGTATGCAAAATGAAGAAAACAAGTTAATAGATATCCGTTCACTGTCTCTTGATGAACTGAAATCCGAGATGGATCAAATGGGCCAGCCTTCATTTCGTGCCAAGCAGATCTTTCAGTGGCTCTCACGGGAAATCGGAAGTTTTGATGAAATGACGAATATTTCAAAGGATCTTCGTACTCAGCTTGCGCAGCGCTTTTATGTATATCGACCCACGGTTCTGAGCAAACAGGTTTCATCGGAAGACGGTACGATCAAATATCTCTGGGAACTGGAGGATGGTAACGCAGTTGAAACGGTTGTAATGAGCTACCACTACGGAAATACCATCTGTATTTCCACTCAGGTAGGCTGCCGTCAGGGCTGTGCATTTTGTGCCTCCACCATCGGGGGACTTGTTCGCAACCTGACTCCTTCCGAGATGCTCAGTGAAATCATTTTTTCACAGGCGGATTCCGGAAAACGAATCAATAACATTGTTCTGATGGGAATCGGAGAGCCTCTGGATAATCTGGATAATGTCATTAAATTCCTTCAACTGGTCAATTCTTCGGACGGCCTCAATATCGGTATGCGGCATATCACTCTGTCCACTTGCGGACTGGTTGAAAAGTTTGACAAATTGGCTTCATATAATTTACAATTAACTTTAACGGTTTCACTGCATGCACCCGACGATGAGACCCGTTCCAGAATCATGCCGGCGAACCACGGTCGCGGCATTGATGCGCTTCTGGATGCCTGTATCCGGTATTACGAAAAGACCGGACGCAGGATCTCTTTCGAGTACGCAATGATCGACGGTGTGAACGACTCGGATCATCACGCGGTCCTTCTGGCAAAATGTGCAAAAAAAGTCGGGGCACATGTGAATCTCATTACACTGAATTATGTCGCAGAACGTCCGTTTAAACCGACTACAGATGCTCAGATGGACTCCTTTATCAAAATCCTTACCGACAGGGGAGTCAATGTTACTGTAAGACGGAAATTAGGCAGCGACGTAGATGCCTCTTGCGGACAGCTTCGTCGTAAGAGAATGACGACATAGGAGTTGCTATGGAGTATTTCGGAAAAACCGATATAGGGAAAGTACGAAAAGAGAATCAGGATGATTTCGCCATCCGGGAAGATACGGAACGCCGTCTAGTTGCCGCAGTAGTTTGTGATGGTATGGGAGGTGCGAAAGCCGGCGGACTTGCCAGCAATCTAGGCACCAAGACCTTTATGGATTATCTGGACAGCCACCTGTTCAATTCCACTCTGAAACGACCTTCCTTCAGCAAGATCATATCCTCTGCTTGTGCTGAGGCCAACGGCATCGTTTATCAGTATTCCTGTTTCGATTCCGACTATAACGGCATGGGCACGACATTGGTGGGTGCGCTGATCCGAAAAGATCAGACCTTTATTGTCAATGTCGGTGACAGCAGAGCATATCTGATCGGCAAGAAAGCTATACAGCAGATCACATTGGATCATTCCCTCGTTGCAGAAATGGTCCGCAGAGGAGAGCTTACGGAGGAACAGGCAAAGAATCATCCTCGTAAGAATATCATTACCAACGCACTGGGAATTGAAGGCGAGATCCAGTCGGATATTTTTCATACCAAGTTGCATAAAGGAGACCGGTTGCTCTTGTGCAGTGATGGTATCACGAATATTATTTCCGACGAAGAGCTGCTGAGTTGCTCCCAGTTCTATGAATCAGCAGAAGAGTTCGTTAACCGTCTGATGCAGCTCGCACTGGATCGCGGTGCCCCGGACAATATCACGGCAGTAGCCGTTACTATTTAAGCAGGAGGTGATCATAAATGGAAAATGAAGAAAAATACATTGGAAAACTTCTTGATGACCGTTATGAACAGCTCGAGCTTATTGGTTCCGGCGGAATGAGTGTGGTATATAAATCACTGGACCGCAAACTGAATCGATATGATGCTATCAAGATCCTGAAAGACGATCTGATCGCCGATGATGAATCCAGAGAGCGTTTTCTGGCAGAATCCAGAGCCATCGCCATGCTCTCTCATCCGAACATCGTTTCAATCTATGATGTGGGACACAGCGACGATGTGGGAGATGCCATTGAGTATATCGTTATGGAACTCATCGACGGCATCACACTCAAACAGTACATCAAAAAACGCGGCCAGCTGAACTGGAAGGAATCTCTCCATTTTTCGGCACAGATTGCGAAAGCTCTTGCACATGCACACGAAAAGGGCATCATTCACAGAGATATCAAACCTCAGAATATCATGCTGCTGAAAGACGGCACTATAAAAGTCGCTGATTTTGGTATTGCCGCACTTCAGAACAGCATGGGTGACTCCGACGAGGCACTGGGCTCTGTTCATTATATGGCACCGGAACAATCGAAAGGTGCCGCTGCCGATGCACGCAGTGATATATATTCTCTCGGCGTCGTCATGTATGAAATGCTCACCGGCCAGTACCCTTACACCGGCGAGACACCGGAAGAGATCGCCATCAAGCATATTAACGGCAATCCTGTCCGTCCGCGCAAACTGAATAAATCCATCCCTGTCCGTCTGGAAAAGATCATTCTCAAAGCGATGTCCAGCGATCTGCAGACCAGATATCAGACTGCAGAGGAATTGGTTCAGGATCTTGAAAACTTCCGTCAGGAACAGGTGACAGAGGAGATGAAATCCTCCATCGGTCCAATCGATTTGGACGGGAAGGACCCGGTTCCGGAACCCAAACCGTCCAGAAAAACCGCGGTAAAAAAGGAAGACAAACCGGTTCCGGAAGTTGCACCCATCCGGAATAAAGGAGAGCTGTCCAAGGAAAACTACAAGAAACGGCGCAGACGTTCCCGCAAAGTCACGATGCTTACCGGTGTTTTCTGTGTTCTGCTCCTGATTCTTGCATTGGTCGCATTCCTCTGGAATTTCTGGCTGAAAGATCTTTTCTCCGCAAGTGAAAAAGTGGAGATTCCTGATTTCTCCGGTCAGAAGTATGAAGATGTGATCAACAACAAGGAATACAAGGGTCTGTTTAATTTCTCCGAGAAAGTCGCGATCGATACGCAGCATGACTATGGTACGATCATCGGTCAGACTCCTGCAGCGCACAAAAACATGTCCAGACTTTCCAATGGCATTGACGTGGAATTTACCATCAGTTCCGGATATACCCAGGTGGAAGTTCCGGATGTCGGCGACGGGAAATATACCGGAGCGGAAGCAAAGAAGATCCTGGAAGACGCAGGTTTCGTCGTTCAGACCAACACAGCTCCTTCCGGCTCCATTAAAGAAGGATATGTGATCAGCTGCACTCCCGAGAAGGGGACCACTCAGGATATTGGTTCTACGGTCACGATTCTTATAAGCTCCGGTCCTGAAAAAACAACGGTTGAGATGCCGGAACTGGAAGGAAAGAACATTACGGAAGCCCGTGCAATTATCGAAGAGAATAGGCTGAAATTGTCGGATGAAATTACATATACTCCCAACAGCGGAAAGTCCTCCGGAACCGTAATTGGACAGGTTCCCAAGCCGGGAGTAAATGTCAGCAACGGAACTACGGTATATGTTGAAGTCGCCAATTAATACAAAGAGGTATGTATGCCGAAGGGAACGATAATCAAAGCATTAAGCGGTTTCTACTATGTGAAGACCGCAGATAAAATCGTACAGTGCCGCGCCAGAGGAAAGTTCCGCCTGGATGGAATGACTCCTCTGGTCGGCGATCACGTCATCATTATCGAAGATCAGAATGGGGAAGGAAGGCTAGAAGAAATCCTTCCCCGTAAAAATTCCTTTATCCGTCCGGCAGTGGCCAATATCGATGTCATGGTATTTATTGCCGCTAACACGAATCCCGTCACGGATCCGTTTCTCATCGATCGCGTCTCTGTGATTTCCGAGTATGCCGGTTGTGAAACTGTGATCTGTATCAATAAGACCGATATTGATTCCGGGGAAGAGTTGTATTCCATTTATGAAAAATGCGGATTTAAGGTGATCCCGACCAGTGCTCTTACCGGTTCCGGCATTAATGAACTGAAAGATATCCTGAAAGGGAAGATCTCCGCCTTTACCGGAAACTCCGGTGTCGGGAAATCCAGTATTCTCAATTCCATTTCACCGGATCTGAATCTGAAAGTGGATGATGTAAGCGACAAGCTCGGAAGAGGGAAGCACACCACCCGTCATGTGGAACTTCATAACATTGGAGAGGATACTTATATCGCAGATACGCCGGGATTTGCCTCTTTTGATGTGGATATGATCGCCGGAATTGAAAAGGAAGATCTTCCTTCCTGTTTTCCGGAGTTTCGCCCCCATCTTGGAAAATGCCGATTTGATGACTGTTATCATATCAACGAACCGGACTGTTCTGTCCTCCGTGCATTAGCCAGCGGAGAGATTCCGGAATCCCGTCATCAAAGCTATGTCCGTCTGTTTGAAGTGGCCAAAAACAGGAAGGACTGGGAGAATAAAAACAGAACAAAAAGCGGACGAAAATAGTGTTGCCTAAGGCAATACTGTGTGATAATATTCATATTTAGTGAAATTCTAGTATTTGAAGGAGTTGTTTTTATGTCCGGACATTCGAAATGGCATAATATTCAGAAGACCAAGGGTGCTGCTGACGCAAAACGCGCCCAGACTTTTACCAAGATCGCCCGTGAAATGATCGTTGCGGTCAAGGAAGGCGGAGGAGGAAACCCGGACAGCAATTCCAAACTTGCCGCTGTTATTGCAAAAGCAAAAGCTGCCAACATGCCCAACGACAATATCAAAAGAACGATTGAAAAGGCTCTTGGCGCAGGCAACACAGACAACTACGAGCGCATCACTTATGAAGGATACGGTCCCAACGGAGTCGCTGTTATCGTTGATGCAATGACGGACAACCGCAATCGTACCGCCAGTGAAGTACGTCACTATTTTGATAAATACGGTGGAAATCTCGGTGCAACAGGTTGTGTGTCCTGGTCATTTGACCGCAAGGGTGTAATCGTCATTGACAATGAAGATCAGGAACTGGATGAAGATACCGTGATGATGGATGCTCTCGACTGCGGAGCAGATGATTTTGAGCCGGATGAGAACATCTACACAGTGTACACCGCTCCTGATGATGTTGCAGCCGTTTCCACCGCCCTTACGGATAAAGGCTATACCCTTCTTTCCGCTCAGGTTGAAATGATCCCTCAGAACGGTTACATCAAACTGGACAACGAAGACGACGCAAAGAACATGGAAAAAATGCTTGAAATGTTCGAAGACAATGACGATGTCCAGAACGTCTGGCACAACTGGGAAAACTGATTAAGAAATAATTAAAAGGCCATTGCATGAAATATCATGCAATGGCTTTTCTAGTCCGCCTGTAAGCCGGGTTCTGTTAAAAGCAGTCATCTATCTGTGGCAGGGGATTGCTCCCGTGCTCAAGCCACCTCCTCAGGACGGCGGGGCGTGCCTATATGTCCTTCCACGGTGTTGCTCCGAATAGAGTTTACAGCGTCAGCATGTCTCCATGTGACGGGTGAGCTCTTACCTCGCCTTTCCACCCTTACCGGAAAGATCCGGCGGTATATTTCTGTTGCACTTGTCCGAGGGTCACCCCTGGCGGATGTTATCCGTTATTCTTGCCCCTGGAGCCCGGACTTTCCTCACATACATATTTTCATATTGTACCCGCGACTGCTCAGCGAACTACTTTAGTTATTGTAGCACCGAGTTTATTGAAGTCAACTATATTTTCCTCTGCTTAATTCTTGTAAACTGCAGAAAGCAGGGTTATAATTTCACGTGATAATATCCCCATGAAAACTGAGGTAATCCCTATGACAATGAATGAATACATCAACAGCTTAAAAGGCAAGTCCATAGGAGTTCTTGGAATTGGTGTCAGCAATTCACCTCTGATCCGAACCCTGCTGGACCATGGTCTGACGGATATCACGGCATGTGATATCCATTCCGAAGAGGAGCTGGGGGAAACAGCACAGGAATTCAAGGACAGAGGAGTTAAACTCCAGCTTGGACCGGATTATCTGGAAAATCTTGATTTTGATATTATTTTCCGCACTCCCGGCCTGATGCCCTTTGATCCCCATCTTGTACGTGCCAAAGAACAGGGAAGTGTCCTTACATCAGAGATGGAAGCATTCCTGAAGATCTGTCCCTGTCCTGTAATCGCTGTAACCGGCTCTGACGGCAAGACCACCACGACCACCATCATATCAGAGCTTTTGAAAAAACAGGGATTCTGCGTTCATTTAGGGGGCAATATCGGCCATCCGCTGTTTTCGGAAGCGGAAACGATCCATCCGGAGGATTTTGCCGTTCTGGAACTCAGTTCATTTCAGCTTCACAGTATGGATGCTCATCCTGACGTTGCGGTGATCACCAACATTTCTCCCAACCATCTGGATAAGCATCTTGATTATAAGGACTACTATGATTCCAAGGCCAATATCTTTATCAAACAGACAGCAGAAGACCATCTGATCCTGAATGCAAAGGATGAGATGACCCCGTATTACAAAAGTATGAGTTCCGGCAGTATATCATATTTTGCCAGAGAACAGGCGGTATCGAACGGTGTATACAGTGAAGGAGACAGCATCTATTCAATTTATCCCGGCGATAAGCCGCACCTGATCATGTCAGCGTCGGATATTATCCTTCCGGGAGTTCATAATCTGGAAAACTACCTGGCAGCGATCTGTGCCACACGGGGCCTTGTCACGGTTGAGACCTGCAGGGAAGTGGCGCGTTCTTTTTCCGGAGTGGAACACCGGCTGGAACGTGTACGTGTGTGGAATGGCATTACATATATCAATGATTCCATCGGAACGAGCCCGACCCGGACCATTGCAGGACTTCACGCCATGCCGAAAAAGCCGATCCTGATTGCGGGCGGATATGACAAGGAAATTCCATTTGACGACCTGGGTACTGAAATTAATCGTTACTGCAAGAAAGTTTTTCTTACCGGTGATACCGCTGAAAAGATCTGTGATTCCATCCTGAACGCAGAAAACCGCAAAGAATACAGTCCACCGGTGGAGATCGTAGAGGATTTCAGAGAATGCTTTCTCGCCGCTTCATATGCCGCAGAGGAAGGAGATATCATTCTGCTCTCTCCGGCATGTGCCGCATTCGATCATTTCAAAAACTTCATGGAACGGGGCATATACTTTAAAGAACTGGTTTCCAAACTTTAATCAATCAAATAAAAGAGGCGGTCTGATTATTCAGACCGCCTCTTATTCACTATTCCGGTATCTTGCAGACATCTACCCACCGCATTGCGTGAGAGATTTCAAACAGTTCTTCCGGTGTCAGTTCTATGGCACTGTTGGCACTGCCGACGGCAGGATAGACGGAAGGAAACCGTTTCACGCTGGAGTCGATAAAGATCTCCACATCTTCGTTGACTGCGAAAGGACAAACACCTCCGACTCCATGCCCGATTAGTTCTTCCACGACATCATGTGTCAGCATGGAGGCTTTCATACCGAATTCCGATTTGAATTTTTTGTTATCGACCCGGGCATCTCCTGCGGCAACGACAAGCATGGGATGCTCTTTTCCTTTAAAGGACAGTGTTTTTGCGATCCTGGCGCCTTCCACGCCCACAGCCTGGGCTGCAAGATCCACTGTCGCGCTGGAAACATCAAAGACCTGAATCCGGTCTTCCACTCCAAACTGTTTCAGGTACTCAGTTGCGGATTCTAACGACATTTGAAAGGTTCCTTTCTATCAGGTTATCTGCGCCCAAAGCCGCCGCCGCCGAAACCGCCGCCGCCGTGGCCAATTCCACCGCCGAAGCCGCTTCCGCCAAAACCGCCGCTGTGACTTCCTCCGAAGGAGCCCCATGAGCTTCCTCCCGTAAAATTGGAATGATGGGAGGAGGGATTATAGAAATCATAATAGTTGTGCATTCCCGTATGGTATCCCCAGTAGGGGCGGCGAGGACCGAAAAACAGGAAGTAGGGGAGCCAGGTTCCTGTCCTGATATAGTGCGTGCGGCGTATGGACCGAACGATCGCCTGGAAGAATATATACAGGAAGATCAGGGTGAAAATCAGAGAGAACAGATCCACACTGCTGCCGTATTCACCGTACGAATCCGAGTTCGTAATATACTGATCCGCATGGGACACATTGGCTGTATACTGTGTGTCAAACCACTCAAGAATACCATCAAAGACCGTATTGACTGCCTGATCGTATTTTCCGGCATCAAAATAGTTCTCAAACTTGTTAAGGTCATCTCCCAGACTGTCAGCCAGAGAGTCCACGTCGATACCGAGACCGCACTGGATATAATACTTGTTTTCCTCTGTGACCAGAAGGATCAGAATGCCGTTGTTGTAATCACTGGAACCGATCCCCCAGCTGTTGAACAGTTTCATGGCGTATTCATCGCTGCTGAATCCTCCGGTATATTTTACCGTGGCAACAACGACCTGGGCACCGCTGCACTGCTGTTCCAGAGCTCCGTTGAAGTTTTTGATTTTCTCAACGGTGGACTGGGACAAGACATTCGCATTGTCGGTAACGTAATAAACATCACTGGCATTGAGAGTCTCAGCATGGATAGGAATCGCAAGAAAACTTGCGACCATGACCAGGACGATTAATACATGAATAAACCTTGCTCTCATTTCATCACCTTACGCAAAATAAGCAGGAGCTTTTACTCCGGACAGTTTCGCCAGGATATTTGCCGGGAACGAATGGTACGGTCCGTTGATAAACGAGCTGACGGACTCGTTGTAGCCGGAACTTTCAATCGTGGCTATTGCGCCGTCATAGTTGGTCTGGTACTGGGAGAAACCGGCCTGATCACGATCATTGAGTGTTTTCGTCTTCAGCTCATTGATTACCTGTGTTGCGACCGTTCTCAGTTCGGTATAGTTGGCATACAGTTCCTTGATATTGCCTACCTTGCCGTCCAGATTGGTCTCCAGATGGCTTCTTGCGCTGTTCAGCGCCGTAGTATCAATCCCGTATTCCATGGCGATCGTACTGATTCCGAGGCAGGAGCTGGAAATGTTTTTCAGTTGTGTGAAAACCGACGGATGCAGATAACCATCATAATTGATCCCATTGTAAAAACCTTCTGTGATCTCATTGACCTTATTGCCCAGTTTTACATGGGTGGCCAGAAGGGTAGAGGCAATTACCAGGATCACTGCAATTATGATTGCCACTGTTTTATTCTTCAAAATTCCCATTATAAACACCTGTAATATCATCTGATATAAGCATCAGACTTGATTTCTTTCATCTCTGCCTGAATGATCATCCGCGCATTTCAAGCAGTTTCTGTTTCAGTTCGCCTTCGATATGACCCAGTTCGATCTCAGCCTGTTCGCGGCGGGCACGACCTTCATTCTGGATCTGTTTCACTTCTTCCAGCGTGTCAATCAGTTCCTGATTGGTCTTTTTCAGGGTTTCAAGATCAATGATTCCACGCTCGGATTCCTTGGCAACTGCAACGCTGCCCTGGTGAAGTTTCTCGGCATTTTCTTCCAGAAGCTTGTTGGTAACTTCCGTTACTTCGTTCTGTGCTTTGGCAGCCTGTTCCGAATGATAAATGGAAAGTGCCATGACCATCTGATTCTTCCACAGGGGAATGGTGTTGACGATGGAAGACTGGATCTTCTCGCTCATCAGATTATCATTGTTCTGGATCATGCGGATCTGAGGAGCCATCTGAATGGATACGACACGTGTCAGCTCAAGATCGTGGATCTTCTTCTCGAATCTGCCGATCATATTGGCAAAGTCATTTGCTTTCTGAGCATCTTCCGCATTTCCGCTCTTTTCCGCAGCCGCCTTCAGTTTGGGAAGTTCTTCGTTGCGGAGCTGTTCGGCTTTGATCTTACCGGCAATAATATACATGGTAAGTTCTTTCTGATACTCTTCATTGCGTTCATACATCTTATCCAGCATCGCAGTATCTTTCATCAGGACGATCTGATGCTGCTGCAGCTGCTCAACGATCTTGTCCACGTTGACTTCTGCCTTGTCGTACTGAGCCTTCAGGCTGGCAAGACTCTGCTCTGTTTTCTTAAACAGTCCTTTGAGTCCTTTTTTGTCCTTTTCATCAAAATTGAATCCTTCCAGTTCCACAACAAGATCGGAGAGGATGCCGCCGACCTCGCCAAGGTCCTTGGTTTTAACGGACTGAAGAGCCGTCTCGGAGAATTCTGCGATATTTTTCTGTGCTGCTGCACCATAATTGAGGACCTGCTCGGTATTCAGTACATCGATCTTATCAGCAAACTCGCGAACTGCAGCCTGTTCCTCGGGAGTCAGGGATTCGATATCAAGCCGTTCACCGGAAACTTCATCGGTATACACAGCCTCCGTTGCTTCCACAGCGTCATCGACTGCTTCCTGGACTGCGGTGGCAAATGCAGTACCTGTTTCATTGGGATCCAGCGTCAGATGGATCGAGGAGGTTGCACCTTCGTTTTTTACTTCAAATTCATTGTTGTCTGCCATGATAGTTTTTCCTTTCGTTAAGCAATAATATGACTAAACTCTGTTATTTGACTTTAAAATCGGATTTACCGGAAAGACCTTCCCGTTCCAGCATCTGGTTCATTACCTGAATATCGGTTTCGATATCAAGAGCCTGGTTGGCAAACAGTGCATCCAGCTGTTTCTTATACGCCGCAATAGCGGTATCCAGCATCGATTCGATGTTCTCCATGGTTTTATCCAGGTTGGATCCCGAGATTCCCTGACTGCTCATACGGTCATAGGAGTTCAGAAGCTTCAGCGTAGTAGGGAGGTAGTAGTTCATAAACTGTTTGATCTGAGGAACATCCGAAGGATCTTCAATGGCATCCTGAATGATCTTGTCCGTGATCTGCATCAGTTCATTGATTCTGGACCGGATCTCCGGTTTTTCAATGGATTTATACAGGCGTCCCATTTCCGCCAAAGCCATCCGGCCTTCCTTGACAATGGGATCTACTTTTGGCCCGTAGCTGACATTTTCCTGTTCCTGTTTGATTTCCTCCGCCGATGGTTTCTGGGATGAAAGGACCATATAGGTCAGATAAGAAGCTATCCCGGAGAGTACCGCCGTCAATATCAGTGCCCACAGCTTATACACTGGGAAAATGATGCTGCAAAGTACCCAGCAGAGTGCAAAGGCGTAGATCGGGAAAACAGTTTTTTTGTTTTTTAAGGTCAATCAACTCACCTCGCTCAGATATATATAAATATTATATAATAATAAATATAATATTATCAATGCGAAATACCGTCAAGGTATTGGAAAAATCCCACAATTATTGTATAATATATCAGTTAGTTTTGACGATTATTTTCCTGTTTTTTCCGGAGGTATTCTCATGATAAAAATCGCTCCTTCAATTCTTTCTGCCGACTTCGCAAAGCTCGGTCAGGAAGTGGATGAATGCCTGCAGGGCGGGGCAGATTATATTCATTTTGATGTGATGGACGGAGAATTCGTCCCCAATATTTCCATCGGTATTCCGGTGCTGAAATCCCTGCGTAAGCACACTGACGGTTTTATCGATGTTCATCTGATGATCGATCGACCGGTCCGATATGTGGAGACGTTTGTAAATGCCGGCGCAGACCTTCTCACATTTCATGTGGAATCCGACTCCGAAGAGAATATCCTGGCTGCCGTGAAGAAGACCAAAGAGCTTGGTAAAAAAGTGGGACTTTCCGTAAAACCGAAGACCCAGGCGGACGCTCTTTACACGTATATGGAACTTCTTGACCTGGTACTGGTAATGACCGTGGAGCCCGGCTTCGGAGGACAGTCCTTCATGGCAGATATGCTGCCGAAAATCGAAACATTTGCCAAATACATCGACGAACACCATCTGAACTGCGAGCTGGAAGTGGATGGCGGTGTGGACATTAAAACCGCTCCGCTGGTCAAACAGGCGGGGGCAAATGTGCTTGTTGCCGGCAGTGCAGTCTTCCGGGAAAAAGACCGCGGACAGATCATTCAGGCATTACGCGAAGTCTGAAAGAACTAAAAGGAGAACACTATGGATTTTTATCCTGCTTCAATGGAAAACCTGATCGATAAATTTGCTTCTCTGCCTGGAGTAGGCCGAAAAAGTGCGCAGCGCCTGGCATTTCACATGCTTTCTCTTCCTGACGGACAGGCGGAACTGTTTGCCGATGCGATTATCCAGGCCAGAAAAAACGTCCATTGCTGCAAGGTATGCCAGAATCTGACCGAAGGAGATATCTGCGGCATCTGCGACAATGACAACCGGGATCATTCTACGATCTGCGTCGTCACGGAGCCGAAGGATGTCCTAACCATCGAACAGAGCCATGAATACCACGGCGTTTATCATGTTCTGCACGGAGCGCTGTCACCCATCAGCCATATCGGTCCGGATGATATCCGGATCCGTGAACTGCTTCAGCGCATTGCAGACAACGATATCCGTGAAATCATCATGGCAACAAACCCCGACACCGAAGGGGAAGCCACTGCCATGTATATCTCCCGGCTTCTTCAGCCTTTCGGAGTAAAAGTAACACGACTTGCTTACGGCATCCCGGTAGGATCCAACATCGAGTTTGCGGATTCCGCAACGATCATCCGGGCTATAGAGGGAAGAACGGAAATGTAATCAACGAGGATAAGAATACTGAATCAATTTTGGAGGTTTTATGGCGAATACAAAAAACAATAATAAGAAGCCAAAAGAACGAACGAACAAAGAAAACAAGAAGAATGCGAGCAAAGCTTTAAATAGATCCAAATCCGGAATCGTTTCTGCGAAAAAGAGAGCGGCTTCCGCAAGAAATAACACCCCGAAAAAGAAGTCCAAGCTCAAGATCATTCCCCTTGGCGGTCTCGGCGAGATCGGCAAGAACATGACGGTCTTCGAATATGAGAATGATATCATTCTTGTGGACTGCGGAATGGGATTTCCCGATGTGGATATGTACGGCATCGATGTCGTCATTCCGGACATCACTTATCTGAAGGAAAACATCAGCAAGGTCCGCGGCATCGTTATCACGCACGGTCATGAGGATCATATCGGAGCTATCCCGTATATCATCGGCGAGATCGATGTCCCGATCTACGGAACTGCTCTTACCAACGCTATCATTGAACTGAAACTGGAAGAGCGCGATCTTCTGAAGAATACGCAGATCTTCACAAAAAAAGCAGGGGATCATATCCGTCTCGGCTGTTTTGACATCGAACTGATCCACGTCAATCACAGTATTTCCGATGCGGTTGCCCTGGCGATCTCCACACCCATCGGTGTCGTGGTCCATACCGGAGATTTCAAGATCGATGTATCTCCCATAAACAGCGAGATGATCGATCTTACCCGCTTTGGCGAACTGGGTAAGCAGGGCGTGCTTGCTCTTCTCTCGGATTCCACCAATGTGGAGAAGGCAGGACATACCGATTCCGAAAGAAAAGTCGGAGACGGTTTCGAAAAACTCTTCTACGGCTGCACGAAACGGATCATCGTAACTACTTTTGCATCTAATGTTGACCGCATTCAGCAGATCATCAATGCGGCGGTGAAGTACAAGCGCAAAGTCGCCGTAACCGGCCGCAGCATGGAAAACATCATCAAAGCGGCTACGGAACTGGGCTATATGTCCGTTCCCGCGGGTACACTGGTCGAACTGAACCAGATCAGCAACATCCCCAGCCACCGGCTTTGCATCATTTCCACCGGAAGCCAGGGCGAGAGCATGTCCGCCCTTTACCGGATGGCATTCTCCAATCATCGCCAGATCGACATTGACGCCGGAGACCGTGTCATCATTTCTGCTTCCGCCATCCCTGGAAACGAAAACATGATCAGCCGCGTCATCGACGAACTGTTTTCCAAGGGAGCCGAAGTGATCTACGACCGCAAGACGGATCTTCATGTTTCCGGCCACGCATCCCAGGAAGAACAGAAAATGATACTGGCTCTGACGAAACCGAAGTACTTTATTCCCGTTCATGGTGAATACCGCATGCAGGTCAAGCATGCTGCGCTTGCACAGGACATGGGAGTTCCTGCCAAGAATACCGTCATCGCGGAAAACGGCAGTGTTATCGAGCTTTCCGAGAAAAACATCAAACTTAACGGTACTGTACAGTCCGGTGCCGTTCTGGTGGACGGAATGGGCGTGGGAGAAGTTGGCTCCATCGTCATGCGTGATCGTCATAAGCTGGCGGAAGACGGCATGATCGCAGTCATCATCGCCATGTCCACCTATGACATGAGGCCGGTCAGCGAGCCTGAGATCATCACCAGAGGCTTTGTCTATGTAAAGGAGCATGAGGATCTCATCGATGAATTAAAACGCGTTACCATGGAATCCGTGGATTCCTGTGACGCAAGAAACATACGGGATATCTCATCCATCAAAAGCTGCATCAAGAGCAATCTTTCCGGATATCTTTACAAAAAGATGCGGTGCAGTCCCATGATCCTTCCCGTAATTGCGGAGGTCTGATCAGTGAATATTCAGATATTCGGGCGAAAAAAATGCTTTGATACTCAGAAGGCACAGCGATACTTCAAAGAACGACGTATCAAATTCCAGTACATAGACGTGGACCGTTACGGTATGAGTCGCGGTGAACTGCAGTCAGTGAAAAATGCTGTGGGACTGGATAATCTAATAAATACGAAAGACGAGGATTATCCGCTTATCCAGTATCTTGCCAGCAATGAGGCCAAGATGGATAAACTGTTTGAAGATCCTTATCTGATCAAGACTCCGGTGGTACGAAACGGCAAACAGGCTACTGTCGGCTACTGTCCGGATGTTTGGAAAAACTGGGAGTAATGGAGAAACAGCAATGATAGATTTGGAAACACAGGCCAAAGAGGCCATTGCAGAACTGTTTGCCACCGGCAAGGTGAAGCCCGGTTCTGTAGTTGTAATCGGATGCTCAACCAGTGAGATTGCCGGCAAGCATATCGGAAAAGGATCCGTTCCCGAGATCGCTGCCAGCATCGTCAGTGTTTTGATGGAAGAGGTCGCCGCGAACGGATGCTATCTGGCAGCACAGTGCTGTGAGCATCTGAACCGGGCGCTTGTGGTAGAAGAGAGCACGGCGGAAAAATTCGGTTTTGAAGAAGTATGTGTCAGACCGAGACCAAAAGCCGGCGGCTCCTTCGCCACTGCAGTCTATGAATCCATGGAACACCCGGTCGTGGTGGAGCATGTTAAAGCGAAAGCCGGCCTGGACATCGGCAACACGATGATCGGAATGCATATGTGTGATGTGGCAGTACCTCTGCGTTTGGAACACAACAAGATAGGGGAGGCCACTGTCAACGCTGCTTTCAGCAGACCTAAGCTGATCGGCGGCGTAAGAGCAGATTATCCGGACTGATAAAAAAAGCCGCTTCCTTACGGAAACGGCTTTCAGTTTAAACAATATGAATCAGATGATATGCAGAGCAAGTGTGAGAAGAACGAATACCAGAGCGATCCACTTGGTCGCCTTCGCAAGCTTCTGATCCAGCGTCTTGGATTTACCCTTGGAAAAGAAGGTATCTGCACCACCGGCGATTGCGCCGGACAGACCAGCACTCTTTCCGCTCTGGAGAAGAATGATGATGCTTACGATCAGGCCGGATACGACCTGCAGGATGGTAAGAACGAGCTCTAAAGTCATTTAAAATCTATCCTTTCAAGATATTCTTGATGTTTATTACAAAATCTTAATTATACTAACATATGAGCTTTTCCATTTCAAGTATAAAAAATCATCAATTGCGTTAAAATACATACATTTTTGAGAAACGGAGGACCACCTTCATGATATCACAGTTGGAAGAGAGATTATCACTTGGATTTCAATCCATCGATCTTAACCATAGAAAATGGTTCATGAAGACCAATGGGACTATTTTTGCTTTGAATCTTGATGAAGATGAAAACGCCATAACAGTTCTCTATGCGGAAACCGTTATGAATGCCGCCATCCATATATACAACACCTCTGATCCGGTCAGCCTCGATCAGACGCAGGAAGCAATCAACATGCAGTTATCCCAGATTATCATGTCCATTTAACTTCGGAGCGAAGGAATGCAGAATAACACGATCCCAATTAAGAAAAACTCCATATATGATGTCACGATTGACGGATGGTCTTCCGACGGCAGCGGAGTCGCTCATATCGACGGTTACGGTGTTTTTGTCCCCAGGACCATAAAAGGGGAGCGCTGGACGATCAAGATTGTGAAGGTAACCAGCTCTGCAATTTATGGGATTCCCGTTCAGCTGCTGGAATCCTCTCCGGATCGAATCATACCTGCATGCGGCAGTTATGGAAAATGCGGAGGCTGTCATACAGCTCACATGACATATAAAAAAGAGCTGTCACTGAAACTGGAAAACGTAAACAGTACTCTTCATCATGTAGGAAATTTGGATATCACGATTCACGACATCATTCCCTCAGAGAAAGAGTTCTCTTATCGCAACAAATCCATATGTGCTGTGGGCAGTGATCCTAAATCCGGTCTTGTTATTTGCGGTTTTTACCAGAAACACAGTCACCGTATCATCTCAGTGGAAAACTGTCTTCTCCAGTCGGAAGAAGCCAACCAGGTCAATCGTGTCATAGTTGACTGGATGAACAGAGAACAGATCGTCCCTTATGACGAAGAAACACATAGGGGAACAGTTCGCCATATCTTCTGCCGGAAATCGGAGCACTCGCGAGATTTTGTCGTGTGTATCGTTTCTGCCCGTGGTTTTGGCAACAAAACAAGCAAACTGATCGACGAGTTGTGTAAAAAATGTCCGTTTATTACCGGCATTGTACTAAATGTCAACAAGACGAAAGGGAACACGATACTGACTGGAGATTATCATACTCTGTGGGGTGAACCCTGCATCGATGATGACCTGAACGGGATTCATTTCAGCATTTCTCCCCAGGCATTTTTCCAGGTAAATCCGCTGCAGGCGGAACGACTGTACAGTAAAGTTGCCGAATATGCGGATCTGAAAGGAACCGAAACTGTGTTGGATCTGTATTGCGGCACCGGAACGATCGGACTGTTTTTGGCTTCTCATTCAAAATCAGTTATCGGAATCGAAATCATCGAAGAAGCGATTGAAAACGCAAAAGAAAATGCAAGACTGAACCACATTTCCAATACAGATTTTTACTGTATGGACGCATCGGAATTCGCCAATAATATTGAGCAGTATTCCCTGAATCCAGATGTTATAGTAGTGGATCCTCCGAGAAAAGGATTAAGCGATTCTGTCATTGAAACCATCGTAAAAATGAACCCATCCAGACTGATATACGTGTCGTGTAATCCGGCAACCTTAGCCCGTGATCTTCACATTTTACTGGATAATGGATTCTGTTATTCTGCTGGTACGGCTGTCGATATGTTTCCCAGAACAAATCATGTTGAGTGCGTCTGTCTTCTGTCAAAAGAGAGATAAAACAAAGAAACAGCAATGGCAATGATGCCACATTAGAAATTAGTATAAAAGATATGAATGTTTATGATTTTGATGGAACAATCTTTTACTCCGATTGTTCCATAGGATTTGCTCTTTGGTGTATGAAACGAAAACCAAAGCTATGGTTCACTTGGTTCCCGCGCATTATAAGGTCACTGATCCTATACAAACTAGGAAGAGTACAAAACTATCGCTTACAGCGTGAAATGTTCAGTTATCTTACAATGATAGATGATTTTGATAAGCAGATAGAAAAGTATTGGGATAAATATGAATGGAAAATATCCGCATGGTACCTTGCGCAAAAAAGAGAGGATGATCTCATCATAAGCGCATCTCCTTCCTGTATTATTGAACCAATTGCAAACAGACTCGGAGTCAAATGTATGGCAACGGAATTTGACCGTGAGTTTGGTGTCTTTACTAACAATCTTATGTATGCCAAGGAAAAGGCTGCATATATGATTGATCGAGGATTCCCTGTGATTGAAAACTTTTATTCCGATTCTCTGGCCGATACGCCGCTTGCCTTGTGTTCTGAAAAAGCACATCTGGTTACAAACAAAGCAACTACGGTTGTTGATTGGCCAGACCTTGATTCTGAAACTACAAAAAAGTTAAAAAAGAAGATTGATACAGGGTGGAAAATACACCTTAAATAGGCATGATTGAAAAAAGAAACCTATTGCAGCGACAATTTTGACACTCAAGACTCCCACTCTTGCCATTGATAGATCGAGTATGTGGAGATGATTCATATGAACTATAAAATCATAGACAAAGATACCTATTATCGAAAAGGTGTGTTCCGACACTTTTCGAAGGATTGCAAATGTTCAACATCCATGACGGCGAGAATTGATGTCACTGATCTTGTTCAGTATTCGAAAAAATCAGGGACAAAGTTCTATATCAACTTCCTGTATGTTTTGTCAAAGGTTCTAAACTCCCGTGAGGATTACAGGATGGGTTATCTTTGGGAAACTGATGAGCTGATCTGCTATGATGTGATCAATCCGACACAGTACGTCTTTCATGAAGATACGGAAACCTGCACTCCCGTATATACAAAATATGATGAAGACTATAACCGTTTCTACGTCGATGCACTGAAAGATATCGAAGAGGCGAAAAAAACACGTGAATACATGCTGGATACGGCCAATCATCCCAACTGGTTCGATGCATCGTATATATCATGGCTATCGTATGATTCCATGAACATCGAACTGCCGGACGGCTATCTGTATTTTGCACCAATTATCAACTGGGGAAAATACAGGGAAGAAAACAGACGCCTTGTCATGCCAGTGAGCGTTCGTCTGAATCATGCGATTGCGGATGGATACCTGATTGCAAACGTATTTCGTTTACTGGAGCAGGAGATCAAATTATTTGTGAGCCGATAACATCCGGCCGGCCACTCCATTTATATGACTTAATTAATGATTATTAATACAGGACAAAGAACAGACATACCGGCATTTTATGCCGAGTGGTTTGCAAACAGATTAAAAGAGGGATTTGTCTGTGTACGAAACCCGTATAACCCCAGTCAGGTGAACCGATACTTGCTGGATCCGTCCGTTGTTGATGTAATAGGGTTCTGTACCAAAAATCCGGCTCCCATGTTTCCTTATATGGATTTATTGAGGAACTACGGACAGTACTGGTTCGTAACCCTGACTCCATACGGCCGGGATATCGAGCCGGGAGTTCCAGACAAACATCGTTTGATCGAAGATTTTAAAACACTGTCCGGCATGGTGGGAACAGATTCCATATGCTGGCGATATGACCCGATCTTTCTTTCCCAGAAGTATACCTGCGAGTACCACCTGCATGCATTCAGGCAGATTGCGGAACACTTGCGAGGCTATACAAAAACCGTTGTTATCAGTTTCATTGATCTGTATCCAAAAGTAAGGAAGAATTTTCCCGAAGCACGTGAGATTGGCAGAGCAGACCGATTGGAGATTGGGAAAGAGATCATAAAGATAGCATCGGAATGTGACATGATCGTAAAGCCGTGTGCTGAAGGCGATGAGCTTGCAAAATACGGAGCCGACTGCAGCGGCTGCATGAAGATCAGTGATTATGAAAAGGCGATCGGCAACCATCTGATTGCTCCCCAAAAGAAAGGAGCAAGATCGGAATGCTCCTGCTATCTGTCCTGTGATATCGGCACCTATAATACCTGTATGCACTTTTGCAGATACTGTTACGCCAATGCCGCACAGGCAAAAGTTATGGAACAGAACAGGATGCATGACCCGACGTCTCCTTTTCTGATAGGAAACTATATGGACGGGGATAATGTTCACGAAGTTCCTCAGAAATCATGGATAGACTATCAGGAGACACTATTCGGATTATAAATCGTACTATCTGAGAGAGAAGAATCCAGAAACCATCATACTTAGGAGTTTTCTTAGTGATGAGATTAAAATCAATAGGTTCATTTTTCGGGAAATACATGGCGGTAATAGTGTTGGTTATAGCAGCTCTGGCACTTTTTCTGCCAAAAACATGTCTTTGGATTCAGACATCCTGGATTAATTATCTTCTGATGATCGTTATGTTCGGAATGGGACTGACGTTGAGACCGGAAGACTTCAAAATAGTGTTTCAGCATCCGAAAAACATCATTCTGGGATGTATTGCGCAATTCACGATCATGCCACTGCTGGCTTTTTCACTTGGTAAGATGTTTGCGCTGGAAACAGGTCTGCTCGCCGGCGTGATCCTGGTCGGAATCTGCCCGGGAGGTACTTCCAGTAATGTAATCACATATCTCAGCAAAGGCGATGTGGCATTGTCTGTGGGAATGACTACGATCAATACGCTGCTGGCGCCGATTTTGACTCCGGCCATCACCTGGTTTGCCCTCAGAACATCCGTGTCGGTGGATATCCTGAGCATGTTTCTGTCCATTATCAAGGTCGTCATCATACCTATCGCAGCGGGCTTCATCATCAACAGATACTGGGGAGCGTATACAGATAAGATAAGTGAGATTCTTCCTGCAATATCTGTGGTCGCCATCGCTTTGATTGTCGGGGCCGTGATATCTCACAATGCAGAGAGAATAATGGCAACAGGCATAATCGTATTTGCCATCGTAATACTTCTTAACCTTCTTGGATACATTTTAGGGTATCTGCTTGGTGCGATATTTGGCCTGACTTTGCCGCAGAAGAAGGCGTTATCAATTGAAATCGGAATGCAGAATTCCGGACTTGCTACGTCCCTTGCGGGTACAGCATTCCCGAACCTGTCCATGGCTACCGTTCCTGGCGCGATCTTCTCAGTCTGGCATAATATCTCCGGCGCGATACTGGCTAATATCTATCTGCGGTTTACTCCAACAGAGGATGTTTGATATTGGGAAAGTAAAATACCATGAATAAGGAAACCCGAACATGTAAATATCGAAGAAAATGTGGTGCCTGCCAGACATTGAACCTATCATATGAGGAAGAACTGTCACTTAAGATGAAGCGGGAGATCGACCTTCTTGGAAGATTCGGGCATGTGCAGGAAATTATCCCATCTTCTCCTTCTGACCACTACAGAAACAAAGCTCAGTATCTTTTCCATTTCAACCACGGAAGGATGATCACCGGCCTGTACCGTTCCTCTGACGGGAAAATTGCGGAGATAGGCAGCTGTTTGATGGAAGATCGTGATCTGAGCCAGCTTTATCTTCAGATCAAAAAGCTGATAGCACAAAAAAAGGTACGAATATTCGATGGAAGAGATGGTGATCTGCGTCACATCATGCTCCGTAAAGGTATACGAACTGGGGAAATCTCTGTTTCCTTTGTTACGAAAAACGGGCTGTTTCCTCAGGTGGAAGACATTGCCGAAGAGCTTATGAAACACAATCCGAGTATCGTCTGCGTAACTGCTGTTAAAAACGACACACGAACCCCGTTGTGGATGAACGGAGAGGAGTATCTGATCCGGGGAAGAGGATATATCAACGATACCCTTTGCGGCTGCAGTTTCAGGATCCCTCCCAAAGCTTTTTATCAGATCAATCCATATTCTACTGAAATTCTTTACCAGACCGCTTCCGAATTTGCTCAGATCACAGCCACTGATCATGTATTGGATGCATATTGCGGAATCGGCACTATTGGAATCACTGCCACCAAAGGTTGCTGTGCTTCGTTGGATGGTTTTGATAATAATCGTGATTCCATCACGATTGCAGATCTCAATGCGAGACAGAACAACATCAGCAATTTCAGTTACGCTTGTATTACCGATTCCAAGTGCACCCTCAACAAAAACAAGCATTACGATGTAGTATTTGTCGACCCTCCCAGAGCCGGTGTTGACAAAAAGTTTATTTCAGTACTTCTAGAACTGCATGCCAATCGGCTGATCTATATTTCCTGCAATCCGCAGACACTGTCTCGGGATCTAAATATACTGAAAAAGAACTATAAAACCGTTTGCATTCAGCCTGTAGATATGTTTCCTGGTACGACTCACGTGGAGACCGCTGTTCTTTTGCGTGGAAAAAACGATAACAACTAAGTCAATCTCAATTTAACGCAGAATACTTTCGCTTCTAATAAACAGGAACGACAATTCAGTAATTGAATGAAAGGAGTATTGCAATGAAAAAAATATCAAACAATAAGAATCACAGAGTTTTCGTCATGCTAATGCTTACCGTTACTGCAATCTGTATGCTGCTTACCGGATGTAAGGCTCGGGAGTCTTCTGAAGCGTCCAAACTTGAGGAAATCGGGGAACGTGGTGTTCTGAAAGTAGGTACAACAGGGGATTATCAGCCTATGTCTTACCTTGATCCTGATACCGGCGAATATGTTGGCTTTGATTCTGAACTTACGGAAGATCTCGCCGAAGATCTGGGGGTAGAAATCGAGTATGTGGAAACATCGTGGCCGACATTGATGGACGACACACTCGCAGGAAAATTCGACCTTGCTATCTGTGGAATCACTGTCAACGATGCCCGGAAAGAACAGGCTCTGATGTCGGATGGATACATTGTAAACGGAAAGACAATTCTTTGCCGTGCAGAGGATGCTCAAAAATATACAAGTCTCGAAGCGATCAACCGTCCTGAAGTGCGGGTCATGGTGAATCCCGGGGGACTAAATGAACAGTTTGCTCGTGAAAACCTGCCGGATGTGACCTTGATTATCCACGATGTCAATCAGGAGATTCCCGGTCTGGTTGCCTCCGGCGAGGCAGATATCATGATTACGGAAGTCATGGAAGCTGGGTATTATGTGGGGCAGGATGAACGTCTTGCAGCTCCGCTGATACATGAACCATTTACACACGGTGAGATTGGAGTCCTCATGCCGAAAGGATCGGAGGATCTCCTGACCTATGTAAATGATTTTCTCAAGAAAGAGAAAGATTCCGGCAGGATTGATGAACTGGCGAATGATTATTTCTTCAAGTACATAGAATCTGATAGCGATCTTGCACCTGCCGCATAAACAGCGAAAATCCAGTTTTTAAGCATCAGTCCATAAATGACTAAGACTTATTTAGTAATAGAATCGAAGTTCCTTTTATCCGGAGGGTAATCTGTGGAGTACATTAAGATCACAAAAGACAATCTGGAAAACCAGCATATCTGCTGCGCAATTTCCAACAACAAGGATATACAGGTCTCATCAAAAAAAGCCTGGCTTGCAGAGCGACTGGATGAAGGACTAGTCTTTTTGAAAAGCACAGAGCGTGGAAAATGCTTTATTGAGTATATCCCGGCTGAAAATGCATGGAACCCCATCGCAGCAGAAGGATATATGTACATTGACTGTTTATGGGTTTCCGGCTCATTTAAAGGGCATGGTTATTCAAACGATTTGCTGAACGCTTGTATCGCGGACAGTACGGAAAAGGGCAGACAGGGTCTTTGTATCCTTTCTGCAGCGAAGAAAAAACCGTTTCTTGCAGATCCGAAGTTTTTAAAATACAAAGGGTTTACCGTTTGTGATGAGTCGGATAACGGCATTCAGCTCTGGTATTATCCATTTGCTGATGGTGCGAAAAAACCAGCATTCAAGGAATGTGCCAGACACCCGCATATTGATAAACAGGGATATGTACTTTACTACACGAGCCAGTGTCCCTTCAACGCAAAATACGTACCAATCGTTGAACAAACAGCCAAGGAACACGGCGTCCAGTTCAAAGCGATTCATATAGAGAGCAGGGAAGAGGCGCAGAATGCACCGACCCCGATCACCACGTATGCTTTGTTTTATAATGGTGACTATCTGACCAACGAGCAGATGAATGATAAGAGGTTTTTAAAGCTTATATCCCGATAATTAACGTATGTAATAATTCCTTCCTGATGAACGAAAAACAGTTCTGTTCAGATGGGTAGACTTCAGGTGAAACACACATGAACATCACACAAAACTTTTATGATGATTTGGCACCGCAGTATGACAAACTCTTTGAGGATTGGAATACTGTAATGCATGAACAGGCAGACATCCTTGAAAGGATCTTTACAGAGTATGGTTTTTCGCATGAAGCTCGCGTTCTTGACTGTGCCTGCGGTATCGGAACGCAGGCGGTGGGATTGGCAAAACATCATTATCCGGTTACCGCCTCGGATATCAGCGCCGGAGCTTTGTCCGAGGCAAAAGAACGGGCTATGGAAAACGGAGTTAAGATCCGATTCGAACAGGCAGATTTCTGTTCGCTGCAAAATACCTTCGAAGAGCAGTTCGAGATCGTCATCGCCATGGATAATGCACTGCCTCATATGTTGTCCACGGAATCATTAAGCATGGCAGTTAGAAGCATCTGCTCATCTGTCTGTCCGGGCGGTATCTTCGTAGCCAGTATCCGGGATTATGATCGTCTTCTTGAAGAGAAGCCACCATATTCTCCGCCTTACATCCATTCGACCGATAAGGGACAGCGGGTTTCCTTTCAAACCTGGGAATGGGATGACAACATTTATCAGTTGACACAGTATATCATTGAGGATGAAGATACCCTTCATACCAGTAAGTTTCAGTGCAAATACCGTGCTACACGAAGAGACGAACTGACAAGCATACTGCTTTCCGTCGGATTCAGTGAGGTAGCATGGAAATTCATGAACGAAACAGGTTTCTATCAGCCAATTGTAGTGGCAAAAAAGTAACTCTGCAGTTATTCGGAGGTTATCTGTATGGCATTTGATTTTAAAAAAGAATATAAAGAGTTTTATATGCCAAAAGACACGCCATGCATTATCACTGTTCCAAAAATGAGCTATATCGCGGTTCGCGGACAGGGCGACCCAAATGATGAAAACGGTGCGTATAAACAATCAATTGGCCTGTTATATGGAGTTGCTTATACGATCAAGATGAGCAAAAAAGGTGACCACAAGATCGATGGTTTTCATGATTTTGTAGTACCTCCTTTGGAAGGATTCTGGTGGCAGGATGGATGCAACAGCATGGATTATGCCCATAAAGAAAGCTTTCATTGGATCTCTGTGATCCGTCTGCCGGATTTCGTTTCAAAATCTGATTTTGAATGGGCAGTAGAAGAGGCGACCAGAAAGAAGAAAACCGATTTTTCCTCGGTCGAGTACATGGAGTATGATGAGGGCATTTGCGTTCAATGCATGCACATCGGTTCTTACGATGAGGAGCCTGCCACGGTTGCACGTATGCATGAGCACATGGAAAGTCTGGGGTACGCGGTCGATATTACAACAGATCGCATGCACCACGAAATCTATTTGAGTGATCCGAGAAAAGTCCCGCCGGAGAAGCGAAAGACTGTAATACGGCATCCAATAAAAAAACTGTAAACCAGACACAGCATATTCCAGAGTAACAGAAAAATATGGAAATCAGAACAATAATTGATTATAATGATTGGAACACGATAAGGAGATGACAGCCGTGAGCTATATTCCTACGCCGGAACAGGCAGAAGAACTCGTAAAGCAGTATAATAAGGAACCGTTTCATATCGAGCACGCAGAGATCGTATCCAAGATAATGGGAATCTTTGCCGAAGAATATGATCCTGACCGCGTCCAGTTCTGGGAAACGGTTGGGATGCTTCATGACATTGATTTCGAGCAATGGCCGGATGAGCACTGTTTGAAAGCAAATGAACTGCTGCATGATCTGGATATTGACGAAGAGGTCATTCACGGTGTCGTATCGCATGGTTACGGCATCTGCTCGGATGTCGAACCGGAACATTACATGGAAAAAGTTCTGTTTGCAGTGGATGAATTATCCGGGTTGATTGGTGCCGCTGCACGTATGCGGCCGAATGGAATCTCCGACATGCCGGTTAAATCTCTGGCCAAAAAGTTTAAGGACAAGAAGTTTGCCGCCGGATGTTCCAGAGACGTAATTACCCGCGGAGCCGAGATGATGGGCGTGGAACTGAACACGCTGTTTGAGATGACGCTGGAGGCCATGAAAAAAATCTGATTGGGAATCGAAACAATATGAAAAAACGATTTTCAAAACTTCATATCGTTTTCTTGTTTTTTATTGTTTTCTCACTGTTGCTGTCTGTTTGCAGCTCTGCTGAAAACACGGATCTGGACCGATCTTCCTACGTTGACGGAAGCCAGTACGACAACGAAGACATCAATATCAAGCACGTCAAAGTTGGTCTGTTATACGATAAACAGGCTACTGACCGCATCTATCTCGACGTTCTGGACGGCGCAGGTTTTCAGTTTCTGACCTATAACGCGCAGCGCGAGGGGAGAGAGCTCGGAAGAGTGGATTCCAATCATGTTGTCGTGATCAAGGATAATTTCTATTCCGACTCTGAGCTGAACACAAAATGCTATCACGTGCGCTTAAACCAGGATTTCTATTCCTATTCTGATGCACGTACCGAAGCAGATAAATACGATGATGGCTTTCCTGCGTATTATCATGGGAAATACAGTGTGCTTTTCGGCAGTTTCAGTTCGATTGCAGAAGCGAATGCATATGCTTCTGAAAACGGACTGGATGGTCACGGAAGCACTTCCGGTCAGAATGGTGTTCTTGTTCTGGATACTGCAACGAAAAAACCTCTGTTCGGTTTTGATATGACTTCGGCGAAAAATCTTACTGTAGCTCCAGTGGAATACGACAGTGCACCGGTTACCGGCTTTAACGGGAAGAAGTACTATGGCGGATTTGAGGTTCTCAGAAGGAACGGCATGAATCTGTCAGTCATAAACTGTATTGATCTGGAAAGCTATGTAAAAGGTGTTATTCCGTATGAGATGAGCCCGTCGTGGCCAATCGAGGCACTGAAGGCCCAGGCTTTATGCGCACGCACATATGTTGCAAAGCATATGAATCAGTATGGTGAATATGGTTTCGATGTCACGGATGATACGCATAGTCAGGTCTATGGCGGTATTGAAGGAGCTACCGAGGATACTAACGCTGCAGTAGATGATACCGCTGGAAAATTCATCCGTTACAAGGGTGAATTATGCAACACATATTATTTCTCGTGTGACGGGGGAAGTACGGAATCAGCAAGTCTGGTTTTCGGACAGGATTACGAGTATCTCATCGGAAAAGAAGATCCCTTTGAAGCTGCGATCAGTTTTCCGAATAAGACCTGGAACAAGACCATCACTTCATCACAGCTGACTTCCATACTCAATTCCAAGGGTTATACCATTGGAACTGTGACAGAAGTAAGCGAGGATTTCACTCCTTCCGGAAACTGCAATTCTCTCACTTTCACCGACGGAAACAAGAACTCTGTAACTCTGGATCATACTGCATACAATAAGCTGGGGCTGCCCAGCTGTCATTTCACGGCAGAAAAAACAAAGATCAAGGTTGTAAAAAAAGTGAAAAAACAGGTGCCACCGTCACCTTCGCCATCGCCCACACCAACACCGGCTCAGGATGGTGCCGCAGCTCCTACACCGACTCCCAAGCCTACTCCAACACCGGAACAGTATGAGTACATCACGGAATACTATGACGGATTCTCATTTAACGGAGGCGGATGGGGCCATAACTGCGGAATGAGTCAGTGGGGCGCATACTCCATGGCGTATGCCTATGGATACAATTACGAAGATATCATTCGTTTTTATTTCACTGGAGCATATATTGCATGAAGAAATCCGATTTTTATTTTGATCTTCCAAAAGAACTGATTGCACAGACACCTCTGGATCAGAGAGATCATTCAAAAATGATGCATATCAATAAAAATACCGGTGCGGTCGAACACCGGCATTTTTATGAACTTCCCGATATGCTTCACGAAGGAGACTGCCTGGTTCTGAATGATTCCCGCGTTTTACCTGCGCGCCTTATCGGAACTCGTCCCACGGGAGGTAATGTGGAAGTATTGCTGCTGCGTGATCTTGGTGATTCAAAGTGGGAATGTCTTACAAAGCCTGGAAAGAAAACCAGGACCGGAACTGAAATTACATTCGGAGACGGACAGCTGAAATGTGAAGTCATTGAAGTACTGGAAAACGGAAACCGTATTGTTAAGTTCCAGTATGACGGCATCTTTCTGGAGATACTGGAATCCTTGGGGAAGATGCCGCTTCCGCCATATATCAAAGAAGAGCTGGAGGATTCTGAACGGTATCAGACTGTTTATTCCAGAGAACTGGGCAGCGCTGCGGCCCCTACTGCAGGACTTCATTTCACCAATGAAATTCTTGACAGAATCAAGGAAAAAGGTGTTAGCATCGCTTATGTAACGCTCCATGTAGGACTAGGGACCTTTCGACCGGTAAAAGAAGAAAATATAGAACAGCATGATATGCACAGTGAGTTCTGTATGATCCCTCAGGAAGCAGCAAATATTATCAATGAAACGAAGAGTAGGGGAGGCCGGATCATTTCCGTAGGCACTACTTCTTGCCGCACACTGGAATCCTTTTCAGATGAGAACGGATTCGTCAAGGCTGTTTCCGATTGGACAAACATTTTTATTTATCCGGGATACCGCTTCAAATGTGTGGATGCTCTGATCACAAATTTTCATTTGCCGGAATCAACGCTGATCATGCTGGTAGCCGCCATGACAGGGCGGGAAAACATTCTGAACGCTTATAAGATCGCAGTAAATGAACGGTATCGGTTTTTCTCGTTCGGTGACTGCTGTTTTATTGAATAATCCATGGAGAAAGCATTATGTTTAAAGTTTTGAAAAAAGAAGGCAATGCGCGGCGCGGTGAATTTACCTGCCCTCATGGAACAGTACAAACTCCTGTATTTATGAATGTCGGTACTCAGGCCGCCATTAAAGGAGCGCTGTCTGCAGAAGACCTGGACAATATCGGCTGTCAGATTGAATTATCCAATACCTATCATCTGCATGTTCGTCCTGGTGATGAGCTTATCAAGAAGCAGGGCGGTCTTCACAAATTCATGACCTGGGAAGGACCGATTCTGACAGACAGCGGTGGTTTTCAGATTTTCTCTCTGGCATCATTACGAAAGATAACCGAAGAAGGCGTAGCATTTAATTCCCACGTGGATGGCCGTCATATATTCATGGGTCCGGAAGAGAGCATGAGGATCCAGTCAAATCTCGGTTCGGATATAGCAATGGCGTTTGATGAGTGTGTAAAAATCCCATCTCCGAGAGAGTATGTACAGGCATCTACGGAAAGAACATACCGCTGGCTTGTTCGGTGTAAGGATGCGCTGGATCAGTATAATCAGGAGTCTGATGCCGTCAATCCTGGGCAGGTGCTGTTTGGAATCAATCAGGGCGCTGTTTTTCCGGACATCCGTATTGAACACATGAAAAAGATTGCAGAACTTGAGCTTCCCGGTTATGCCATTGGCGGTCTTGCCGTTGGAGAGACCCATCAGGAGATGTATGACATCATTGAATGCGTTCAGGAATATATGCCGCAGGACAAGCCCAGATATCTCATGGGCGTAGGAACGCCGGGAAATATCATCGAATCCGTTTACCGGGGAGTAGACTTCTTTGACTGTGTGATGCCTGCCCGGAATGGTCGTCACGGTCATCTTTATACCTGGAACGGTGTCATCAATATCAAAAACGAAAAATATGCGAATGACAGCAATCCAATTGATATTAATTGCGATTGTCCTGTCTGCAGACGATACAGCCGTTCTTATCTTCGGCATCTGTTCAAATCGGAAGAATTACTGGCATTGCGTCTGTCTGTTATGCATAATCTGTATTTTTACAACAGCCTGATGTCAAAGATAAGAACTGCTTTGGATAATGATGATTTTGAAGCATTTCGTAATAATTATTCCAAGATCTTAGATCAACGCATCTAACAATTCTTGAATTTAATAGACAGAGCGATTATAATCATATCAAATGTAAATAAAAATAACTGGAGGATTGTTGTATGTTTTTAGCAGCAGCAGGCGGCGCAGCAGGTGGATCTTCCATGATCATCATGCTGATTCTGATTTTTGTTATCTTCTATTTCTTCATGATTCGTCCTGAGAATAAGAGAAAGAAAAAACTCGAAGAAATGCGCAGTGAGCTGACGGTAGGGGACGAGATCGTTACTATCGGAGGAATCATTGGTAAAGTCGTTCAGGCAACTGAAGACACCATCACTTTTGAGACCGGAGAAGACCGAGTACGTATCCAGGTTAAGAAATGGGCCATTTCCACTAATGTCAAACAGGAAGAAGCCGAAGCAAAAGCAAAAGCTGCCAAACGCGCAGGTAAACCGGTCGTAGAAAAGAAATCCGAGAAAAAAGAAGACTCTGATATCTGGGAAACGAAATCGGAAGAGGAAAAATAACTAACATGATGCACATACCGAATTTGGTATGTGCATTTTATTTATGTAGCAATATAACAGATAGTAATAATCGTTCGTTTGTTTTAATATGTAGTATTTTCTACACGCTGTAACTATTTATCACTAGATATAGTGCTGCGACACCTTCCAAATACTATATATCGAAGTAAATAAAAGCCTTTATTTACAAGGCATTTTGGGTCGTTATGGTGTTTACATAATGCAGTTAACATAATATCCAGGCGTAAATTACAAATAGAAACATTTTTTTACAAAAACTCTTGATTATTGTTCTATTTTGTAATAATATTATGTCTACAAACTAATTATGTTGATTTACATATTTGTTATTATCGCTTGGAGGGGTAGTTGTGAGCAACCAAAACTGCATGGAATTATTTAATAAGTATCTTGTTGATGTAAAGCACGCATCGGAGAACACTCTTAGTTCTTATATGCGTGATATTCGTCAGTTATCTTCTTATTTGGATACTCATGGCGATTCCACACTGGATACTGCCACAAGCAAAGAAATCGGGGAGTATGTGAATTGGCTGAAAGCAGCCGGCAAATCTGTTGCGACCGTGTCTAGAAACATTGCTTCCATGAAATGTTTTTATTCCTATATGGTTGATAACAGCCTGATCGAAAAGAACCCTGCAATTTCCATCATTCCTGACAAGAATACGCAGAAGCTTCCTCAGATCCTCACAAGCGCTGAAGTTGAGCTTTTACTGGAGCAGCCGGCATGTGTAGACGCCAAAGGTTATCGTGACAAGGCAATGCTGGAACTGCTGTACGCTACCGGTATTCGCGTCAGCGAACTGATCAACCTGAATGTTGACGATGTCAATCTTTCTGCCGGTGTTCTTCGCTGCAAAAGCAAGGACAAGGAGCGTTACATTCCCATGTATCCCGCCGCTATCAAAGCATTGTCGGAATATGCGGAATTCATTCGCCCCGAGATGATTGCTCTGCCGGATGAACCTTCATTCTTTGTGAATGTGAACGGAGAACGTATGAGTCGCCAGGGATTCTGGAAAATCATCAAATCTTATCAGCAGAAGGCCGGAATCGAAAAAGACATTACGCCTCACACCCTGCGCCACTCTTTTGCAGCTCATCTTTTGGAAAATGGCGCTGATATCCATTCCATTCAGGAAATGCTCGGGCATGCCGATATTTCTTCCACTCAGATTTATTCTCAGCTTGTTAAGAAGCAGCTGAAAGATGTATACAAAAAAGCACATCCAAGAGCATAATCAAAACGTATAATAAACCAGCAGATATC
>CAJGCI010000004.1 GCA_904501855.1 Oscillospiraceae bacterium
GAAGCCATGATGGCCGCGGTGCTGACAGTATGTGATCCCGGAGACAAAGTGGTGGTTTTCTCGCCCTTTTATGAAAATTACGGTGCCGACACCATCCTGAGCAATGCGGAACCGATTTACGTACCGTTGATCCCTCCCTCCTTCCGGTTCGATGCCAATGTTCTGGAGGATGCCTTCCGGCAAGACGGAGTAAAAGCCATGATTCTGTGCAATCCTTCCAACCCATGCGGAAAGGTTTTCAACCGGGAGGAACTGCAGATTATTGCCGATCTGGCGATCCGATACGATATCTATGTCATCACTGATGAAGTCTATGAACATATCGTTTATGCTCCTCACCGGCACTGCTATCTGTCCACCCTTCCCGGAATGCGTGAGCGCACGATCATCTGCAGCTCGCTGTCCAAGACCTACTCCATCACCGGCTGGCGTCTTGGATACGTAATCGCTTCGCCTGAGATCACGGAACGGGTCAAGCAGGTCCATGATTTCCTTACGGTGGGCGCTGCGGCTCCTTTGATGGAAGCTGCGGTATTGGGGCTGCATTTCGAGGATCAGTATTACCTGGATCTCCAGGCTCATTACACCCACATGAAGGATCTGTTCGTTGGTGGAATGAAGGAATTGGGACTTTCCGTAACGGACCCGGAAGGCGCCTACTATGTTCTGATGGACATCTCCGAATACGGATATGACGATGATGAGCAGTTCTGCATCGATCTGTGTGAAAAAGTTGGAGTTGCAGCGGTTCCCGGATCCAGCTTCTTCAAAGAGGATGTCCACCATCTGATTCGATTCCATTTTGCAAAGAAAGATGAAACTCTGCTGGCCGCACTGGATCGGCTCAGCAGCATTCATACGATGAAGAAATAGTATCGACGTGTGTGAGATGACAGAAGGGAATCACCATGCTGCCAGAAAAAACGACGGATAAGACAGCCGCAAGAGAAGTGGCTCTGAAACTCCTCGAACGGGCGAAGACTATGATGCAGGTCTCCCTGTCGGGGCTGGAACATGATCAGCTTTCCATCGCCAATCACTGGGCGTTCTATGCCATCAGCAACGCAATGAAGGCCTGTCTGGCCTTCGAAGCAGTATTTAGCCACAACAGGGATGAGACCTATCAGTTCTTTCGACGGGACTTTCTTCGTTCCGGGATCTTTCCGGAGGACATGGAGTCAAAGCTTGCCTATACGATGGAGGTCCATCTGGGTCTGAGTGAGGAGGACTATTACCTCTATACTATCGAACAGATGCATACCGCCATGGATCTCATCCGAAACACACAGGAGTATCTCTCCTGAAACGGCGACCAACCAGCAATGCCGCCCTGGTCAAACAAGGACCAAGGCGGCATTGCTGTATTATTGGGCAGGAGATGCCGATCTCCTTTCCACAAAGCTCAGAAGCTGATCGATTCCGATAGCCAGCACGGCAGAAAGCAGGCTTCCCCAGAGGATCTTCGCTGTGTTCATCGTCCGAAGCCCGTCGAACAGGATCGTTCCCAGTCCGCCCGCGTTGATGGATGCGGCAATGGTAGCGATCCCCACGGTAGAGACCAGTGCGATGCGCAGTCCTGCGATGATGGCGCTCTTTGCCAGCGGCACCTTCACTTTCAGAAGAAGCTGCATATGAGTCATCCCCATTCCGGTAGCAGCTTCCACCACACCGGGATCCACTCCATCCAGTCCTGCCATGAAGTTTCGAAGCAGCAGGTACTGATTATAGATCACCAGAGCAACCACCGCCGTTTTCTGACCCAGCCCAGTTAGGGGGATCAGGAGTGCTAACAGTGCCAGACTTGGAATGGAATAGACCATGGACAGAATGTTCAGCATGATCCGGGACAGTCTCCCGGAATAACTGCAGAGCACCGTAAGGACCGCTGCGATGACTACGGAGATCAGCAGCGTGATCACCACGATCTCCAGATGTACCAGAGTGGCGGAGATCAGCCGGTCATAATATCGGGAGGCATACTCGATCATATGTATTCCCTCCAGAACGCCTCTTTCGCTTTCGCAGAATCCACCAGCGACTGAACAAAGGGATCCGCCGGAGTCCGGATGATGGCCTCCGGGGTGTCAAACTGCCGGATCCTGCCTTCGTTCATGATGATCACACGGTCTCCCAGTTTAAACGCCTCTTCGATATCATGCGTTACGAACAGGAATGTCTTGCCCGTCTTATCATGGATATCCACCAGCTCGGACTGGAGTTTCTCCCGAGTGATGGAATCGATCGCCCCGAAAGGTTCATCCATCAGCATGATCTTAGGATCTACCGCCAGTGCTCTTGCAAAGCCGATACGCTGCTGCTGGCCGCCGGAAAGCTGAGATGGATAGCGGTCACGGAATTCCTTCGGATCCATTCCCACCAGGGTAAGAAGCTCGTCTACCCGCTGCTCGATCTTCTCCGGTTCCCATTTCAGCAGTTTCGGAACCGTCGCGATATTGTCTTTCACCGTATAGTGGGGAAACAGTCCGATTTGCTGGATCACGTATCCGATCCGGCGCCGGACCTTCACCACATCCACGGTAGAGATGTCTTCCCCAAACAGAATGATCGTCCCTTTGTCCGGCTCATACAGACGGTTCACCATCTTCAGAAGCGTGGTCTTTCCACAGCCGGAGGAACCGAGGATAGTCACAAACTCGCCCTCTTCGATGGTCAGGCTGACGTCGTCTACCGCAGGATAGCTGGATCCCGGAAACGTTTTGCTGACATTTTTAAATTCAATGGCCGTGCCCATGGGCAGGTCTCCTCTCCTCATCCTTTGCAGACTGTCTCAAAGAATTCCTTCGCAACTTCCTCATATTCCATCTGATCGATATCCACCTTCGCATTCAGGGAGATCATCGTTTCCGTATCCAGCTTTGCGCTGACCGCATTCAGGATCTCGGCGATCTCCGGATGCGCTTCCAGAACATCGTCCCGTACGATCGGTGCCAGATAATAGGGCGGCCAGAAATTCTTGTCGTCGTCCAGATAGGTGAACTTTTCCTTGTCCGCGAGCTGTGCATCAGTGGAATAGCCCGGACAGGCATCTTCTTCGTTCTGCTCCAGGATCTGATACTTGATCCCGCTGTCGTAGACATTGATGTCGGCAAATTTATACGGGCCGTAAGCCTTTTCCAGCCCGGGGATCCCGTCTTCTCTGTACTCAAATTCGCCCTGTGAACAGAACCGAACATGCTCCGCTTCCCGCTGAAGGTCGGACATCGTGTAGATGTTGTACTGCTCCGCCACATCGGCACGGATGGCAATGCCCTGACGGTTGTTCACCGCAGTGGAATCCAGCCACGTGATCTGGAATTGTTCTTCATAGGCATCCTTTACGGTGTTGTATACTTCATCGGGATCGCTCATCATATCCATCTGAAGGACAGACAGGAGACCGGTCCCGGTGTACTCCGGATACAGATCGATCTCATCCGATGTAATGGCGGTATGTACCACCGATCCCGCTATATTCTGCTTGCGTTCCACCGAATACCCCGCGTCCTCCAGAGCGAGGGCGTAGATCTCCGATACGATCAGGCTTTCCGTAAAATCCTTGGATCCCACACGGATGGAATCTTCACTGTCTCCGCAGGCGCTCAGCGACAGGACCATGGTCAGTGTCATGATGACAGCTGTGAGTAAAGAAATCGTTTTTCTCATAATATCCCCTCCAATATGAATTAAGTTCGGTATCTTGTGATCCGTTTTTCCGTCAATGTAAATATCAGCCCCGTGGCCAGGGACAGCAGAGCCACCGAAATGCCTCCTATGAGGAGCAGCTCTGTTCGAAACAGTCCGATCCCGGCAAAGATGAGATCTCCCAGTCCTCCGGCGCCGATCTTTGATGCCAGAGTCGCGCTAGCAACGATCTCCACCGCTGCTGTCTTTACTCCGGTAAGGATCATGGGCATGGCAAGAGGAAATCTCACGGATCTCCACACCTGGGTCTCCGTCATTCCGATCCCTTCCGCCGTTTCCAGCATAAATGCCGGAATGCCCTCAAGCCCGGTAACGGTATTGATCAGGATCGGAGGGATCGCAAGGATCACCAGTGCCACGATGGCCGGTGCTTTTCCCGTGCCCATGATGGGTACCATCAGAAGCAGGATGGCCAGGCTGGGCACAACTCGAAGAAAGCCGAAGAATCCGGTAATAAATTTCTGCGACCGGGGCCGGCGCACACACCACCAGCCTGCCAGAACACCGATCAGCGCGGCGCAGATCAGTGCAAGGACACTCACCGTCAGATGAGTCCCCAGCATCCCCCAGAAACGGCCGCCATTGGCTTGAAAATACGATGTGATCAGCTGCGTCATCCGTCATCACCCAGTCTCCGGATCGCATATACCGGGCAGTTTTCAAAACACAGTCCGCAGTGGAGGCAGTTATTCTGCCGGATCCGATACGGTGTGCCTTCTTCGATGGCCTGCTGGGGACATCCCGCAGCACAGGTTCCGCAGCCAATGCACTGATCCGTGATCCGAAACCCCTTTTCCGGAGTCTTCCCCTTTCCAATTACAAAGCTCTCCCTCTCAATGGGAGTCTTCCCCAGATCGAACACTTCGATGCTCCCGTCTGCGATAAAGAACGGATCCAGGATGTATCGGCTCTCCCCGGGGTAAACATCGTTCATGGATGGATTTTCCCGGAAGATCCGGTCGATCCATTTTTTCTTGTCTAGCAGCAGATCCGCCCTTCCGGTCAGCCTTATGCTGACAAACTCCTTTGTCAGACCAGTGACTGCAACAAATCCAGAAGAAAGGAGCTGAGCGTGAAACTCCTTGCCCCGGCTGGTGCAAAAATACAGTTTTTCCCCTTCCACGATCATTACGTCGATGATGCGCACTTCCGGTTTGCCTTCTTTCGAAACCGTTGCAAACGCGGCGTCCCGTATTTCACGCAGCATCTGAAGCGCTTTTTCCGCTGTCATTTCGTTTCCTCTCCTTCACGGAATCGGATTCGATGGATCCGTTCCTCGTCGATCGTTCTCTGGGTTCCTCTGGCATATCGGATCTCCGGATAACCGAAGCCGATCATCACTCCTATATAGTGGTCCTCTGGGATCTGCAGCAGTGCCCGGACGTCCGGCATATTGGCCAGAACGTCTTTCGGGAACGTCATCATCACAGCACCCAGTCCGCGGGACGCACAGATCAGTTCAAAATATGCCGCTTCCGTCATCACGTCCTCCACCGGCTCCCCTTTCCCCAGGGGCGCATGAGGGATCATCAGGCAGGGTGCTCCGCAGAACAGCATATCCGGCCGGACCGTCTCCTCCCATCGTTTCATATCTTCATAAGACGGGCGGTCAAATCCTCTCGGATAGACCCCTTCTGCTGCCAGCTCATCCATCCTCTCATATGCAAGAGCGCGAAACCGGTCCATCTCCGTTCGATCCTCGATCACCGTAAACTCCACCTGCTGTTTGTTCCCGCCGTTGGGCGCGTTCCCCAGAAGACAGATCATCTCATCAATGACAGACGGGTCCACATCTTTGGTCAGGAACCGTCGGCAGGAATGCCGGTTTCGGATCAGCGCATCCAGGATATTTGCGGATTGTTCCGGAGAAACAGGCGGCACACTGTCTTCCGGATCTTTACCGAAAATGCGGATCGCCCCTTTCGGGCACACTGCCATGCAGTGCTCACACTTCCAGCATCCGTTCCATCCAAATCCTCGGATCTCCTTCATGGAAGAACAGTTCTCCTCATTCAGATAAAGGACTCCGCCTGGGCATACCTTAACGCAGAGTCCGCAGCCGATGCATTTTTTCGAATCGACATGAAACTGTGCCATATTCTCCATGAATCTTCCTCCGCAGTCTCTTCCAGCATATCTTTCTCATGTATATTCAATATACCGAAAACCATACATTTTGCGCAAGTACGCACTTTTTGGTTACCAAGAAAAACCCAGAAACACTTGCGTTCCCTTAATAATGCACGTAATATAACGATACTATCTTAATTCGACGAGTGAGGTTATTCCTATGCGATCCAAAAATGATATCCTTACGGACTGTCCGGTAGCGCTTACGGTGTCTCTCATCGGCAGCAAGTGGAAACTGCTCATCATGAGAAATCTTCTATCCCGTCCCTGGCGGTTCAATGAACTGAAAAACAGCATTGAAGGGATCAGCTCGAAGATGCTGACAGAATCGCTGCGTGCCATGGAGGCAGACGGGATCGTACAGCACACAGAGCACCCCGGTCCTGAACGGTATTCGGAATACTCGCTCACAGATCTGGGAGAATCCTTGCGTCCTGTCATCCGGTCCATGGAAGAGTGGGGGCTGTCCTATCAGGAGGCCATCCGAAAAAACCGTTAGGAGCAGCAACAAAACAAAAAGAGACACACGAGTCCTGTTGATTCGTGTGTCTCTGATTTTTCAGATGGCAATTATTTGCCGGCGACCATGGAAGCGATCTCTTCTGCGAAGTTATCCTGCTTCTTCTCGATGCCTTCGCCTCTCTCGAAGCGGGTGTAGGCATTGACTTTGATGGTGCCGCCCACCTGTTTTGCAACTTCTGCAACGTGCTTCTCAACGGAAACTTTGTCGTCCTTGACGAACGGCTGCTGCATCAGGCAAACTTCGGTGTAGTACTTGTTGATCTTGCCGATGATCATCTTCTCTTTGATGGCATCGGGCTTGGATGCGTTCTTCGGATCCTCGTTGATCTGAACCATCATGATGGATTTCTCATGCTCTACGACTTCTGCCGGGACGGTCTCTTTGTCCAGGTAGGAGGGATTCAGAGCTGCAATCTGCATGGCGATGTCCTTGGCCAGTTCCTGAACAGTTTCGTTGCTCTCAAGGCCTTCGGATACATCCAGATTTACGATAACGCCGATACGGCCGCCCATGTGAACGTAAGGAACGTTCATGCCGGATTCGTAACGTGCGAAACGGCGGACCTTGATGTTCTCGCCGATGACGAGGACCATCTCCTGCTGCTGCTGCTCCACAGTCAGGTCGGTTCCGTTGTATTTGCATGCCAGAAGAGCTTCCAGATCAGCGGGATTCTCTTTTGCGACGGTTGCGGCAACGCCTTTTGCAAACTCGATGAACTTCTCGTTCTTTGCAACGAAGTCAGTCTCGGAGTTTACTTCCACTGCAACACCGACACCGTCAAAGTTGCCGGCGCAGGCAATGCCTTCAGCAGCGATTCTGCCAGCCTTCTTCTGGGAAGCGGCAAGACCTTTTTCTCTCAGATACTCGACAGCCTTGTCCATATCGCCGTCGGATTCAACCAGAGCCTTTTTGCAGTCCATCATGCCGACTCCGGTCATTTCACGCAGTTTCTTAACATCTGCTGCGGTAAAAGCCATATCTATTTCCTCCTGTAAAGATTATCTTTTATTACTCGAAAACAGGGAGCAAAAAGATGCTCCCTGGATCAATAGCCAAATTCGGATCAGTTTTCCTCTTCTGCTTCTGCCTTTTCAGCAGCAGCTTCTGCAGCTTCCTCTTCGGCATCCTGTCCCTGACGGCCTTCCAGAACGGCATTTGCCATGGTGGCGGAGATCAGGCGGATTGCACGGATTGCGTCGTCGTTTGCGGGGATGACGTAATCAACTTCATCCGGATCGCAGTTGGTATCAACGATAGCAATGATGGGGATGTGCAGTTTGCGGGCCTCAGCAATGGCGTTGTGCTCTTTGCGGGGGTCAACAACGAAAACAGCGCTCGGCAGCTTCTTCATTTCTTTGACGCCGCCCAGATATTTTTCCAGCTTCTCCATCTCACCCATGTGCTTCATGACTTCCTTCTTGGGAAGCATATCGAAGGTGCCGTCTTCCTGCATCTGCTTGAGCTGTGCAAGACGGTCGATTCTGGTGCGCATGGTCTTGAAGTTGGTGAGCATGCCGCCCAGCCAGCGGGCGTTGACATAGAACATTCCAACTCTGGATGCTTCTTCGCGGATCGCATCAGCAGCCTGCTTTTTGGTTCCGACGAACAGAACCGTGCCGCCTTCTGCTGCGGTATCGCGGACGAAGTTATAGGCCTCTTCCAATTTCTTTACGGTCTTCTGCAGGTCAATGATATAGATACCATTTCTCTCGCAGTAGATGTACTCGGCCATTTTCGGGTTCCAGCGACGGGTCTGATGACCGAAGTGTACGCCAGCTTCAAGAAGCTGTTTCATGGTTACTACAGACATGTTTTTTCCTCCTAGTTTTTGTTTTTCCTCCGAAGGGTTCAACCCCTGTCTGCGAGCCGTAGCCACACCGCAGACAAAGTCCGCCTTCGTGCGAAATGCTTAAATATATTATCAGAAGCAACAAATGATTGCAAGATGTTTTCGAATTATTTTTGCACCCATATTAAATAATTACTATTCATCGGAGACTGTCAATGCCTTCTTTGCGCAAAGAGGCTTTCTTTCCTGCCGCAAACATCTTTTTTATGCCTGTTCCACAGGCCGATTCAAATGCGGTCTCCGGATCGGTGATCACCAGCCCTGCCATGTCAAATGCCCCGTACTGAAACAGAACCGGCGACATTGTTATGGATGGGCCACAGATTACCGCAACATGATCCTTTGTCAGTTGCAGATAGTGCGGAAGAGTTTTAATCACTTCACTGTAACATGGCAGATAGACGAGATCATATTCCGGAAGCAGATAATCCACAGCTGAAAGAGGATATGCGCCCGTCTGTTCTCCAAACATGGCAACCTCAGCCACATCTTTCAGCAAGGAGTCTATGGGAGTCGAGTCATGACCCAGGCATGCCACTCGTTTTCCTCGGGCGAAATTGCGGTATGCAATGTAAGGATCATTCAGCCGGTCGTCGCCTTCCGAAAAGAGTGTTCCATTTTCGTAAGCGATCTCGGGGGCGTTATAGTAGGAATTTAAAGCCGCCACACCGATAGATGCCTCCACCAGATTCCAGGATTTTGCCAGTTCCGCTACCTGTTTCAGCGATGCTCCGGCAATGGGAAACCGACCTGTCGGCGGTCTGGTAACAATTCTGGCGGTGCCGGCTACTCCAACTCCAATATCACTCTCGACAACAGTCCAGAAATTTCCGGAAACATATCTCTTCACTGTTAGCTGTTCCGGGATCCCGGCAATCAATTGATTGTACATTTCCCACATTTCATTCCATCCTTTCTCCGCTTCGCATAACTTCTCTCAAATGATTTTGCATTCGGTCTATTTCAATTAACTGTTTCAGTTTTTCACGTTCCTTTTCACTGCGCTCTAGAATAGACTGAATGCCCCCATTACAAAGGCTAATTCTTTTTGTCGCGGACAGAGCCAGAAGCGGATCATGAGTCGCAAGCAGAACGATCTTATCCCCGCCGGAAAGAAGATTAACCGCGTTTATCCGGTCAATCCCTGCGTTTTCGATCTCGTCGATCAGCAAAATCGGAGATGGACTGATGCAGGCCGCGTCGGCAATCATCAGTGCCCTGGCCTGACCTCCGGAAAGCCTGGTCACTTTCGTATCTTTGTTAAACGGTTCTCCTGACAACGCGTTCGCTGTAGTAAAACACCGATCGATAAGTTCGGAAGTCTCTTTTATCATCCGGCTGTGTGCATGCATCCGAAGAAAATCTTCCACGGAAACATCAATGACAAAATTCATGTTTTGCGTCAGCTGTGCTACCAGTCGATTTCCGAAGGAGAACCGTTTCTCGTCCGGAAGTTCTTTCCCGTCAAATCTCACTGTTCTGCCGGATGGCGTGTCGCCCTTTGCGGCGCACTCGACGTCCGCCAGTAGCTGGCTCTTCCCGGATCCTGTAGGACCCACTATGCTGACGACCTCTCCGACATGGATCCGGACATTGGTTTTTTCCGGTTTTCCGTCTTTGTCGGTTCCTCCTATAATCTCGATAGTTTTTAATTCATTCATCGAGTTAGCATCGGTTTGCATCATCAGTTCTACCAGAAGATCAACCACATCTAGGGCGCTGAATCCAAGCTCGTCCAGTGATTCCGGCATACTCTGTTCGATTGCCGCCGGAAGCGGTTTTGTCCGATCCAGTTCTTCCAACCGGTAACTTTTCAAAAAATCGAGGCATACCGGATACTTCTCGATGAGAATTCCCAACGGGAGCATATATATTTCCTTCTCCATATCAGTCAAACTCCATCGGTTTGTTCATCCCCATTTGGAACTCCATTCCGATCCGCCGCTCGCCGGTACAGTATGCGCAGACCGAGGAGGGCGTAGTAAACCGTAATTGCGTTCCACTGAGCGTATCCAGATCCCGTGTTATCTCCAATCTTTTTGCCAGAAGAAATGTTCCCTGTCCAGTGATTCCATTAACCTGGAGTATGCTGGCTCTGGGATTAACCAATCGAATGTTGTATGCAAAAACTTCCCTTTCTGCCTGGGAGACGACATCTCCCTTTGTTACCACCACTATATCCGCCAGACGCAGGACCGGTCCCAGCTTTCTCGGCGTATTGATTCCGGAAAGATTATCGATCACACACACGGCCGGCACCCCCTGAATGTGAGGAGAACAGCGGTTGCATAGACCGGCACTTTCTGTGATCAGCAAATCAAAACCTTTTTCCTTCGCCCAGTCAAAGGCATCCTGAACATTTGTCACAAAAAAATGATCCGGGCAGAGTTTCCCTGCATATCCCACAACCACGGTGACACCGGCGCTTTGGTATTGCTCCTGATCGGATGAGGTCAGACAGTCGAATTTAACAACTGCGATCTTATGTCGCGGAAGCTCTTTGATCATCTGGAGGATCACGGAAGTTTTTCCGGAGGATGGGGGTCCGGAGAATGTAATAAGTTTCAAAGCATTCACCCTCTAAGAAAGGAAACGCTGCCGCGCTGATGCGCGGCAGCATTCTCTTTGATCTGTTTTACTCGATATCCAGGGCAGCAGTCACCTGATAGTAGTCACACGCATGAGCTGTATAGTTCTTTACGTTTGCCTTGGAAATCATATTCATCTGCAGGAATGAGCAGAAGATATACGCATTGTCGTTCAAAATTTCCTGCTGGAGTTTCACAGCAAGATCCGCGCGCTTGTCGGTATCGAACTCAAGTGCGAGTTCTTCCATCAGTTCGTTGACTTTGTCGCTCTTATATGCGCCGAAGTTGTAGCTCTGATCGGGCAGGCAGCTTGTCGTGAAGAAATACTGCGGATCACCGGAAGGAGCAGTTACAAGTGCGGAAGCGTAGATATCAAAACTGGTCATATCGGCAAGGAACTCACGGCGGTTTGCCGTATTGTTGATGTCGACTTCAATGCCGATCTTCTTCAGGTCTGCCTGCACTGCTTCTGCCAGCAAAGGCAGTTCCTGACGGCTGGGGTAAGTAAGCCAGCGGATCACCAGCTTGGTTCCATTCTTATCACGGATACCATCGCCATCCGAGTCTTTCCATCCTGCATCATCAAGGACCTTTTCCGCTTCTTCAGGATCGTACTCTTCTGTCTTAACTTTATCTCCGCCGAAGGTGCTGAAGCCGTCGGGGAATGCGCCATGGCCGACAACGCCGTGTCCATCCAGAAGCGTTTCCACAAAGCCTTCCTTGTTGATGCCGTAGGCAATGGCCTTTCTTACTGCCGGATCCTGAATAACCGCACTGGTCATATTCATACTGGCAAAGAATGCACGGGACGTCTGGATGCTGGAGAACTGATAGTCGTCATTCTCAAAGTTCGGATATGCTTCATAGGCCATACCATAGGCGGCATCGATATCTCCAGCCTGCAGTGCAGAGGAAAGGGTGTCGCCATTGGAGATTGTTTTAATGGTAAGCTCGCTCAGTTTCGGCTGCTCATTGGTAAGTCCTCCCCAGTAATCCTTATTCGGAACAAGGGTCAGATGATCGTCCGTGACCATATCCTTTACGACATAAGGACCGGTTCCGACAGCGATACCTTTCTCAAAGTCGGAGGCATCCACATCGATGATGCAGCCGTAGGGGTCACCCAGATAGTTCATCAGTGCGGGGTTGGGTTCGGAGGTCTTGATGGTCAGTTCCTGTCCGTCTGCCTCGATGCTCTTGATCTTGGTGTCGTCGGGAGCGCGGTCATGGGCCTCGAGCAGATGCTCCAGGCACTGCTTTACAGCCTCCGCGTCCATTTCACGGCCGGAGGAAAACTTTACGCCATCACGGAGAGTAATGGTCCAGGTGAGGTCTCCGTCATTTTCCCATTCCGTAGCCAGCCAGGGCTCGAGTTCCATGGTATCGGTGTAGTGTACAAGAGTTTCTCCAATACCATAGCGGATGCAGGCCCATCCGTTGTAAGTGGTATGAGGATCAACGGTCTCTTCCCAGTTTTCACTGTTAAAAGTCGTATCTCCAATCACCATCGTCTTGCTGTTGTTTGCGCCGGTGTCCTCAGCGCTTGTGTCCGCTGAAGGAGCCGTCGTTCCACAACCTGTAAGCAGACCGAGGATCATGACAAACGCCAGCAGAAGAGGCAACATTTTTTTCATGTTACTATTTCCTTTCTCTTAATGATTTTTTATGGCAACCGACTAGGTCGGAGTGCTCATTCGGTGATGTCACAGGATGCTGTCGATGAGATCCTGTGTATAATCGTTCTTCGGCTCTGCGATTACTTCGTCCGGTATCCCTTCCTCCACAAGTTCGCCATGGTACATGACAACCACACGATCGCAGAACTGCTGCACCAGTGCAATATCGTGGCAAATGAAGAGGATGGCCATATCAAGTTCCTTGCGCAGTTTCACAAGCAGTTCGATGATCTCCGCTTGGATTGTAACATCGAGGGCACTAGTTGCCTCATCGCAGACCAGCAGTTTCGGCTCGATGGCCAGGGCGCGCGCGATCGCTGCGCGCTGACACTGGCCTCCGCTTACCTCGTGGGGATAACGGTGAACAAACTCCTCCGGCAGACCGCATAGTTTCAGCAGCTCTCTGGCCCGTGACATCGCATCTGTTTTTGAGACACCGTTGTTGCGCATGCTCTCGCAGATACCATCACCCAGTGTCCGTCGGGGATCGAAGGACTCCGTTGGTGTCTGAAAAATAACCTGCAACTTTTTCCACACGTTTCTCAATGATTTTCCGTCACATTTTGTGACCTCAATGCCATCAAGTAAAACAGTGCCCTCCGTTGCTGGAAGCAGTCCGGTAATGAGGTTCACTAGGGTGGTCTTACCGCTTCCGCTCTCACCGATCACGCCCAGAGTCTCGCCCGGGAATAGTTCAAACGTCACATTGCTTACTGCCTTGACGTCCTCCCGGCCATGAAGTTTGAATGTTTTGCTAAGATCTTTGACTGACAGAATCGGTTCATTCATTTGGAGCACCTCCCCGATTCAGTCTCGGCACGGCAGCCATCAGTGTTTTTGTGTAGTCTGTTTCCGGAGTTTCAATGATCTTTTTCGTCGGACCGTATTCCACGGCCCTTCCCTTCTCCATCACAAGGACATTGTCTGCCATTGCTCCGACGACACCAATGTTATGTGTCACAATAATAATGCTGACGCCAAATTCTTTCCGCAGAAGCAGCATCTCCTCAACGACCTGCTTCTGAACATGTACATCCAATGCACTGGTTGGTTCATCGGCCATCAGAATCGCAGGACGCAAAAGCATTGCGGATGCGATTCCGACACGCTGCTGCATTCCGCCGGACAGTTCAAAGGGAAAGCTTTTCAATATGCGTACGGGATCCTGAAAGCCGATCTTTTCAAACACATCACTGGCGCGCTTCACAAACTCGTCTTTCGCCATCTCCTCGTGTTCGCGTACGCTCTCGTAGAGCTGGGCGCCAACGGTGCGGATCGGGCAGAAAGAGGCGCCGGCGCTTTGAAAGATCATACCAAAATCGGGGCCGCACAGTTTCCGGATCTCGGCAGGCTTCAGATCAGGCAGGTTTTTCCCCTGATACCAGATATCCCCTCTCGTAACCATACCGGCAGGTCCAAGAAGACCCATGGCGGCCTTGATCAGTGTGCTTTTTCCGCTTCCACTCTCGCCGACAATACCGAGGATCTCTCCTTCGGAAAGCGTCACGCTGATATCCTGTACGGCAGGTTTCCCATTGTAGGATATCTCCACTCTGTCATATTCCAGCAAAGGCTCCATCAAGCGTGACCCCCTCTCATTTTGGGATCAAGGTAATCGCGTACCGTATCGCCGAGCAGATTAAAGATCATGACGGAAACAAATATGGCAAGACCTGGTGCAAATGTCAGCCAGGGCGCGGTTTGAAGGAGGCCTCGCGTATCCGAGATCATGCTGCCCCACTCAGCCGCAGGCGGCTTGGCACCAAGACCGAGGAAGGACAGTCCAGCAAGTTCCATCATCATAGTACCGATATCCAGCATGGACGTGACCAGAATCGGCCCCATAATGTTCGGCAGAACATGCTTGACGATGATCTTCATGGAACTTCCACCGGCAAGTTTTGCCGCTCGGAAGTATGGCATCTCCTTTTGGGCCAGCGTCTGACTTCGGGCTATTCGGGCAAATTTTGGCCACGAAATGGCAGCCAGCGCAATAATCGCATTATGCAGTCCTCCCCCCAGGACACCTGCCACTGCAAGTGCGAATACAAGTCCGGGAAAAGCCAGGAAAAGGTCGGAGATCCGCATCAGAATCGTATCGGTCCACCCTCCGATCCAAGCGGAAAAAACACCGACAATCGTGCCAATCACGGTAATGATTGCTACCAGCAGCAGTGTTGAGAAAATACTAGTCTTGCTGCCAACGATGACTCGAGAGAGCATATCGCGGCCATATCGATCAGTCCCGAATATATGCTCAGCGCTAGGAGCCATCTTTGCAATACTCAGATCCTGAAGATAAGGGTCATATGGGCACAGCTGCTCACTGAAAATAGAGGCGAGCAGAAGCAGAACTGCAAGCGTGCCGAAGAAAATCAGCCTCAGCTTGAGCGTATCGCGGTGCACCCTTTGGATGCGTACAGTCGGTTCTTTATTCAATCCTGCACAACCCCCAGTCTGATACGCGGGTCCATTGCATGATACAGCAGATCCGTAATGAGGTTTACCAGCACATATATAATTGCCATCCACACCACATAGGCCTGGATGATCGGATAGTCGCGCATCGTGATTGCATCCACAGCTAATTTGCCAACGCCATCCCACATGAAGATGCTCTCAATGATCGCAGTGCCGCCCAAAAGGCTGCCAATCGAAAGCGCTAGCAGTGTAATGATAGTCAGCATGGAAGACTTCATGACACTCTTCCATAGCGTTACCCGTCCGCGTACACCTCTCGCCTGGGCGCCGAGAACATAGTCCTTGTTTAATTCTTCCAGCACCGTGGCCCGCACCTGACGCAGATACTTCGCGCTCATTGCTATGGCCAATGTCAGGGTCGGCATGGCGGCACTTTTGATGGAAAGTCCTTTGGAGATGACCGGAAGCCACCCCAGTCGGATACTGAGAAAATACATCAGAAGCATCGCAACAAAGAAGTTCGGCAGTGAATTTCCTATAAAGCTGCAGAATCGTATCAGATAATCTGAAAAACGGTCATGCCGCACCGCGGCATACACGCCGAGCGGAATAGAAATAATAATCGTTAATATAATTGAGAGGGCTGTAAGCAGAAGCGTCGCCGGAAGTTTGGATACGAAGGTGTCAAAAACATTTCGTCCGGAAATATAACTTGTTCCCATATCCCCGGTAAGCATCCCCCCGAGCCATGTAAAATACTGTGTCAAGAACGGCTTGTCGAGGCCAAGATCTGCCCTTGCCGCATCGATGATCTCCTGAGACACGCCACCTTTATTGCTGTACATTTCTGTAATTGCATCGCTGCCGGCAATACGCATCATGGCAAATGACAGAAACGTAATGCCGATCAAAACCGGAATAAGCTGCAAAAAACGCTTAAGCACATATTTTCGCAAGGCCAACCCTCCTCCATGTTTTGTTATTTTGGTCTATAGCCAAACCGTTACTTATATGCTGCAATCACGAAAACCGGTGCAGGATTATAAAACTCATCTTTTTTCGCATAAAGACGTTTGTAAACGCCGTTGTCGATCGTGATGCGTTCAAATCCGATATCGGTCAGAAGTTCGACGTCCCACTGAGGGCGCGGATCCTGATAAGCGGCGATTTCCATCGTAATGGCATCATTCTCTTTTTTCATTGTCGGGCTGACCATTTTATGTGCATGTTCCGGGGGCAGCTCTTCTTCGCTTTCCTCTTTGCACTCTTCTGCCCGGTTGCAGTAATCAGCATCGAAATTAATCAGAACTCCTCCCGGTTTTAAAATGCGGTGCCATTGTTCATATGCTCGGTTCACATGGGGAAGTGTCCAGGTCAGGTTTCGGCTGATAACCGCATCAAAACTGTCACTCTCAAAAGCGGGAGCCTCTGCATCCATAACCATGAAATCCGCCTTCAGTCCAAGGTGTTCGGCTGTCCGCTTTGCCCCTATGATCATATCTTCTGTCAGATCAATCCCTGTTACAGAATGCCCTTCCTCTGCCAGCAGAAAAGCAAAAAAACCCGTGCCTGTACCAACATCCAACACTTTGAGGTTCTGCTTTTCAGGCAAATATCGATGAATTTCCGTCAGCCACAACTCTTTCATGTAGCTTTCAAATTCTCGCATCCTCTGCTCCTCAAATGATGTGGCGCGGTGCGACCAATAATGTGCTATTCTGTGTTTTATCGGTTCCATGTGATGTCTCCTGTAAGGCTTTCCGGGCGCCAGTCGCGGGACTGAGGCATCTAATTCAATATTACGTACTCGTGATGGTATTATATTCTTAAAAATAGATGCAAAAAAGCCCCCCGGGGGGATATAAGAAACAGGAAAAATATTTTTTGTTTTTTATCCCCCCACCCGGCTTGTGCCCGATTTTTTCCCGTGTTAAGGTATAACCATCATAAAGTTGTCGAGATCTTTCTTCCTTCGCCTGATCGGCTACAAATGGGATGACCTATTTCTTCCTTCAATTCACTTCTTCGAATTACCTTATGTTCTATTGATCCCTTGGCCGATCATCGACTTTATGTTTTCCCTCTTTACTGACAAGCCGTTTGCTTTAATGCAAGACGGCTTGTCATATTTTCAGCATACATCTCCAGTGTTTATAATGATTTATCCCCCCACCCGGCTTGTGGGCAGAAAAAACCAGTGATATTCTGTGTTTGAGATGTAGATGTGATGGTCTTTCTTCCTTCTGAAATAAACCTTTCCTGCTTTTGATGTTTGGAGCAGAAAGGTTTATTTTTTGCTTTTTTCGCAAAAAATAAACCCCCCGGGGGGCTTGTGGGCATTTTCGGCTGCTTTTAATATTAAGTCATCTACATGAAGGGAGATGACAGATCGGTGAACATTGCGGAATACTATGACTCCATTGCAAAATTCTGGGATATGGATTATTCCGATACGGAAGTAGCCCGATCTATTGCCGCTTCCATCTCCGTTCCAAAAAGCGGCGGTTATGCATTGGATATTGGCTGCGGAAGCGGAAGCATGATTCTTGAATTGCTGAATCACGGTGCGTGTGAAATCGAAGGAATCGATGTTTCCAGTCGGATGGTGGAGCTTGCGCAGGAAAAGTTCTCCTTTGATCCCAGGATCCGGATCGAAACCGGTGATTTTATGGACATGGATCGTTTCGGATTTGATCTTGCGATTGCTTTCAATTCCTACCATCATTTTCTGGATCCTGCCAAGTTTGCCAAACACGCGCATTCTCTTCTCCGGGAAGATGGCCGTCTGACTGTTGCATACGGATTCAACGGGAGACAATCCAATCGGATTATCGACACTTTGCCGAAAGAGTTTACTCGAAAACTACAATCTGCAAAGGTTGAGAGCAAATACTGGGAACCCTATTTTACAATCGATGTCATCTGCGATACCGAAGAGATGTACATGATTTCAGGGAGGTCGAGAGCATATGCAAAACAATGAGGATATCATAATAGATCATGCCACAGACAGTGCAGACAGCGCCGTTCACACCCATACGCTTCCTGACGGAACGACTTTCTCACATCGCCATGACGAAGAAGGATTCTACGCATCGGCGGAACCGGGGTCGACCGACGGCGCGCTTTCAGACCACACGCACTCTCATCACGGTCACTCACATAGCCATACGCACAGTCATACACAGCGACGGGCAGTCATCAATCGTCTGTCCCGTGCTACAGGTCATTTAGAAGCCGTTCGCAGGATGGTGGAGAACGATCGTGATTGTACCGATGTTCTGATTCAGCTCTCCGCAGTTCAGTCCGCATTGAGCAATACCGCAAAGATCATTCTGAAAGATCACATAGAACACTGTATGACTGATGTCATCACTCAAGGCGACAAACATGCGCTGGACGACTTAAACGAGGCAATAGAAAAGTTCATGCGATAATCTTTCCGTATAAAACATGAGAAGAGACGAATCTTAAAAATTCGTCTCTTCTTTTTTCTTTTCCAAACTCTCTAATACTGGATTAACTGATTGCGAATCAGTGACCGATATGCTTCGCTTCTGGCCAGAAGATCTTCATGGGATCCCTGTGCCACTACCCTGCCATGATCCAGCATGATGATCTTATCCGCTGCAACGATGGTCGACAGTCTGTGTGCAATCATGATCACCGTTTTGTTTTTCAATTGTTCCCGCAACGTGTCCTGGATATACTTTTCATTTTCTGTATCCAGATTTGATACTGCTTCATCAAAAATCACAATCGGTGTATCCCGCAGCAGTGTCCGTGCAATGGAAATCCTCTGCCGTTGCCCTCCGGAAAGCCGGTAGCCCCGTTCACCGGTAACTGTGTCATATCCTTCAGGCAGTTCTTCGATAAACTCTGTTGCGTTTGCTTTTGCGGCTGCCAGTCGAATCTCTTCATCCGAGGCATCCGTTTTTCCTATCCGAATATTCTCCTTCACGCTGTCATGGAATAAATATGTCTCCTGCTGTACGGCCGAAATCATCTCTCTCAGAGATGCGATCTTATAGTCCCGGATATCCGTTCCATTTATTGTGATCCTTCCCTGATCTACATCCCAGTATCGAAGAAGCAGATTTGCGCAAGTACTCTTTCCTGCCCCGGTATGACCTACCAAAACGACGGTCTGCTTCGGTGCAACTGTAAAGCTCACCTGTTTCAGCACCGCCTCTTCCTCATACGAAAAGGAAACATCTTCAAATCTGACCTGACATTCCTGTTTAACCGGATCCAGCGTTCCTTCATCGACAACTTCGGGGAGTTGTTGCAGTGTATTCTGAACACGATTCGATGCGGCAAAAACGATTCCCAGCTCCTGTGCCACTGTCGTCAATTCCATGACCGGGCCAAGAACAACGGTGGACAGCATCACCGCTACCGGATACATGGTCATCCTCAGCGTTCCGGAACGGACGAGCAAGGCACCGATTGCCATTACTGACGCTGTAAACAGTCCACAGATCAGATGTGTCAGCATGACTTCGTTTCCTTTGATCTTCCCATACTCATACTGGCTGGCATAAAGGCGGCTCATGCGCTCATGAATCATTTCCTTAAACCGCTCCGTGCCACGCAGAGTCGTGATTTCCCGAAGCCCCTGTACACTTTCTACCAGTGCGGTATTGGCTTCTGCCAAAGCACCTCTCTGTTTCTCCCCTTCCCGGTCCGACTGCTTCCTTCTGGAGTATGGAACCCAATAAAGCAGTACAGCGGCAGCAAAAAGGAAGAGTGAAAGAATTGGGCTGATATGAAATAACACTCCAATGATAATGACCGTCACCGCACACGCAACCAGAAAACTGCTGAACGTATGTGCGAGAAACAGCTCCAGAATCTCCACGTCTGCGACAAGAGACTGTCCCAACTGACCGGTCTGCGTCCGCAAGGTATATGCCGGAGCGATCATGCATATTTTATCGTAAAGAGAGACCCGATAATTGCGAATGACCCGGAACGCAACATCGTGAGCAAAATACATCTCTCCAAAAAACGCTATAGCCCTGATCAGGATACAGGCAATTAAGGACCCGATAAGAATGGTTCGGTTGGAACGAAAATCTCCCTGCAGCGCCAGACCGACCACGAAAGATGTCAGTGCCGCCGCACCGATCACGGACGCCTGTTTCAACAATGCACACAGTATTGCGACCGACATCTCACCGCGATAGGGGCGCATCGTCAGGAGAAGATTCTGAATATTCATCTTCCAGTTCTTCATTGCGCCGCCTCCTTCTGTGCACGGATAAGTTCCGCATAGATGCCGTTTCGGTCCATCAGTGTCTTATGGTCTCCCTGCTCTGCGATCTGTCCGTTTTCCAGCACGATGATCTTATCCGCATCGTAGATAGTGGAAAGCCGGTGGGCGATTACTACCGTTGTGCAGTGATTGGTCAGTTCCTTGATCGCTTTCTGAACAAGTTCTTCACTGTGAGCGTCAACGCTGGAGGTGGCTTCGTCGAGAAGAAGCAACGGTGCTTTCTTCAGAAATGCCCTTGCAATGGAGATCCTCTGGCGTTCTCCGCCGGAGAGAGTATAGCCCCGTTCTCCAACGACCGTTTTATACCCATCGGGCAGCTGCATAATAAAATCGTGAGCATAGGCGGCTTTTGCGGCGCTGATGACATCTTCTCCCGTCGCCCCCGGGTTTGCCATACGGATGTTGTCCTCGATGGTTCCGCAAAAAAGAAATGTATCCTGAAAGACAACCGCGATCTGATCACGAAGGGATTCCAGATCGAATTTCTGAAGCTCCACACCGTTGATCTGAATACAGCCGCTGGTAACATCATAAAACCGAAGAATCAGATTCAGTATTGTCGATTTCCCGGCTCCGGATCGTCCGACGATCGCAGTCATGCTGCCGGAATCTATTGTGAAATCCAGTTGATGAAGCACTTCTTCTCTCTCCGGATAAGAAAAGGACACATTCTGAAACGCAACTGTTGGAAGCGGTTCTTCAAATTTTGCCCTGACAGGGTGTTTCGGCTGTTTGACAGGAGGATCTACCGCAATCATATCAAACATATCTCTCGCTACGGAAATGCCAAGAAACGAGGCATGCCATGCATTATTTAATTCTGTCATCGGCTTGCTGCACTCCACTGCCAAAAATAGAAATGCGGAAACGGCAGCAACCGGAATTGCACCATTCTGTGAACGGATCGCAGCAACAACGACCGTCAAAGAAGACGTTATTACCGAAAGAACAATCATGAGCGAGGAATTTGTCAGAGAGATCCCCGTATTCCGAATGGATCGGTGCCAGAAATCCGTCGCGTTTTTATACAGGACCATTCCCATAGGACCTTCTGCGTTAAGCGTCTTCAGTGTTGTCATTCCCTGAACAGCATCGATATACTGTGAAGTCATCTGTGAATACTGCGTCCAGTAATCATCGACACTGCGGCTCATGATTGGGACCGTAATCAGGGGCACCACGACACAAAGAATCATGGAAATAAGCAGGATAAAAGAACTGACAAGATCATATCTCGCCAGATAGACAAACACGAACCCGCCGGACAGAATCACTGTTAGTATCTGAGGGATGTAGCGCACAAAAAACGGTTCCAGAGACTCCACTCCGTCCAGAATAAGGGATGTAACCTTTCCGCTGCGTTTCTCACTCATATATCCCGGTCCAAGCTGAAAAACTTTGTCAAGAATGGAAAGCCGCAGTTTTTCTTTGATGCTGGCAGCCATCGTCTTTGTGTATGTTTCATTGAAACGCAGAACCAGGCACCGCACAGCGATTGCAACAACAACACCGGCCAACAGGATCAGAACCTGTCGTACGGGAGAACCTTCGAACACACTATTCACGGTTCTGGACATCAGAATCGCCTGTGCAATACTGGCTGCGGAAACCAGAAGCATCAGAACGGTTTTTACTATTACCTCGCGTTTGATTTCTGATACGTAAAACAATAGTCTGCTGTAAACATTCATATCAATATGAACACAGCAAGTGCCCCGAAAAGGGGGCACTTGCACTCTTTCGTATTATTTTATTCTATTCCAAAATCTCATTTGAAGAGATCCGGGAAAAAGTCCGCGGCCATCCGTTCTACGGAATAGGCCATACGGTTGCCGGGGAGAACGCTTTCCAGCTGAATGGTTGCAAAGCGCTGATTTTTGACACAGTCAAGCTGGGAAAGAACCGGATTGGAAGTAATCTCCTTGATCTTCTCTTCCACTGAGGGAGAATCATAATCGTGGATGAGGATGATGTCCGGTTCGCGAGCCAATACTTCTTCGTAGCTGACGGTGACCCAATCACGTTCGGTGATATCATCAAAAATGTTCTTTCCACCGGCTAGTTCTACCAGAAGAGTTTCGAAGTTCGTTCCGGAACAGGTAAACACACCGTCATTGCCGCTGTCGTAAATCAGAACTTTGACCGGTTCTTCTCCCTTGACTTTGTCCTGAACTGCGGAGATGCGGTCTTTCTGTTCCTGAATGAATTTTGCTGCGGCATCTTCAACATTGAAGATCTTTCCAATATCTTCAATCTCCTTGTACTGATCCTCCAGAGTCTTGGCTGCATTAACATACACATTCATGCCGTACTCTTCCACTTCATCGATTACGACACCTTCTTCGCCGATCTCCCAGTCCAGCGCGTAGATGAAGTCTGCTCCAGAGGACAGAATCCTCTCTCTGGTCGCCGATGAGTGGTTCAGCTCCGGAATTGCATTCACTTCATCTGCGTACTCATCCAACGGGCCTCTGCTGTGATTGACAAGGGATCTCCCCACCACCAGATCGCCAAGACCCAGAGCGACGAACAACTCAGTGCAGTTCGGCCCCAGTGTCAGGACTGCTTCCGGCTTGGATTCCACGGTTACTTCACGGTCATAGTTCGTAACGGTCACCGGGTAATGACCGTCATCTGCTGCCGTATCCCCGCCCTGGCTCTGTGCTGTCTCTGGTGCGGCTCCACAGCCGGCCAGCAGGGACAACGCAAGTGCCAATGCGAACAGCAAGCATAACATTCTTCTTTTTCTCATTGTTTTATTCTCCTTATTTCTGTGCTGCGATCAATTCGCAGGTAAATACGTAATTGCAACACGACCGGTCTCTGGGTGAATTTCCGTGGTGCAGTCCACACCATAGACTTCTTTGATGTTCTCCGCCGTCAGTACTTCTTCCGGTGTACCGGAAAGAACCACTTTCCCGTCTTTCAAAACATACAGCCGATCACAATACAGCGCTGCCATGTTCAGATCATGAATTGCGGAGAGCACTGTAACATTAAGTCGGCGAACAAAATCAAAGATCTGAAGCTGATAGCTGATATCCAGATGGTTCGTTGGTTCATCCAGCACGAAGAAGTCACTTTCCTGGGCTACCGCACGAGCTATGATCACCCGCTGTTTCTCGCCGCCCGACAGATTCAGGTAATTGCGTTTCTCCATATCTGCCATGCCAACATGCTCTAACGCATGGTGTACGATTTTCTTATCCTCCGGAGTATCGATATCGAACAATCTCTTGTGAGGTGTGCGACCCATGGCCACGATCTCACTTACCTTAAAGTTAAACGGAACATCGTTTTCCTGACCTACCACTGCCATTTTCAGTGCAGACTCTTTGAAGGACATGTGCTTCATGTCTTCCCCGTCGATTTCAATCGTTCCACCGTCCGGTTCCAACGCACGGTACACATTTTTCAGCACCGTAGATTTTCCACTGCCATTTGGTCCGATCAACCCCACGAATTCACCTGGCATGACTTGTATCGACACATGATCCGCTGCCGTTTTTTCACCATAGGAAAAAAGCAGGTTTTCTACCCTCAGTTTGGGAACAATAGTATCCATTACTTATTCTCCTTGTTGCTGCGTTTTAACAGTACGATAAAGATCGGACCGCCGATGATTGCGGTAAGGATGCCGACTGGAAGTTCTTCCGGCGCGATGATCAGTCGCGCAGCGACATCGACCCACACGACCAGGATCCCGCCCAGCAGAGCTGCGATAGGCAAGACCTTTCTATGGTCGCCTCCAACCAGCAACCTCGTAAAGTGCGGCACCATCAAGCCTACAAATCCTATCGTTCCGCTGACCGCTATCGTAACGCCGGCCATCAGAGAGGCAACCAGTATCAGTTCTTTCTGCAACAGCCGCACATTGATTCCCAACGCACCTGCATTGTCATCCCCCAGCAAGAGTAGGTTCAAGCCACGGTAATTCAGGAGAAGGAATGCCATGCAAAGGATCAGCACAATAAGTGGCAGTTTTAAATATGCCCATTTTGCACTGGCCAGTGATCCGGACATCCAGAACTCGGCATTGTGCAGTCCCAGTGCATTCGGCGCGCCCAGTTTGATCACACTGGTCAGCCCGTCCATAATCATGGACACCGCAACACCGGACAGAAGCAGTTGTGTAATGTTAATGCGTCCGCGAACACGAGACAGGACATAGACAAAGATGATTGTGATAGCGGCACCGATAAATGCGCTGATGGAAAGGGAGTATGTTCCCAGAAAAGAGAACACTCCGAACAGCATTCCCAGCGTCGCAAATGCCGCCGCGCCAGAAGACACGCCCAGGATGAAGGGATCTGCAAGATTATTGCGCACCAGAGCCTGCATCGTCACACCACAGATGGCGAGAGATGCTCCGACGACCAGTCCCAGGCAAACGCGTGGCAACCTAAGGACCAGAACGATGTTCTGCTCCACCGGTTTCCAGTTCGGGACAATATTTCTCCCGATCCCCGGGATTTTACTTAACAGAATTCTCGCCGTAGTTTCCGGAGAAACCGAAACCGGTCCCATTCCGGTGGCAACCATGACCGTCAGCAGAGCGGCAATGATCAAGATGAGAATTACAACCCCCATGTTCAGTTCGTTCTCTGCGTTTCGCAGTGAGAGACGTTTCGATCGCATATCATTCTCCATCCATTATCTGGTTTAGCAACATACTACGTCCCCCCACGAACTCACACAAGCTCCCCCGGGGGATATTCTTTTGGGTTGATTCCAGGTGCTTCCATCGCGTGTATTCCGCTTCTGCGATCCCATCAATATCCCCCCCCGGGGCTTGTTTGGAGCTCACGCTTCCCATAGAATAATCAGTGTCTATCGGACAATATGGAAATCGCAAATCATGAGGTATTCAATGACTGTAAAAAGTATCGCCGGCCACGATCTTCACCCCGGCAAAATCATCAAAGATCATATCCATGTGGAAGGAACGGAGCTTCATATTCCTCATGTCATCCTGTGTGGTGACGATACAGGCCCGGTTATACTGATTACTGCCGGAATTCACAGCGCTGAGTATGTGGGGATTCAGGCCACCATTGAGCTTTCCAACGAACTGTCTCCCTCCGAGCTTCATGGAACTGTCATCCTCATTCCGCTTGCCAATCGTTCTGGTTTTGAGAACCGCACCATGTCCATGGTGTATGAAGACGGCAAAAATCTAAACCGGGTATTTCCGGGAAACCGTTCCGGCACAACCGCAGACCGTCTGGCGCATGTCATTTTTGATTCCTTCATCTGCCAAGCAGATGCCTTTATCGATCTTCACAGCGGAGACGGGTACGAATCTTTGATTCCTTATGTGTACTATCTGAAAGAGTCACCCGCAGCACAAAAAGCACGGGAAATGGCGGAATGCGTCAACACAGAATACGTCGTCCCGTCCCGGTGCCGTACCGGCGGCGCATACAATTTGGCTTCCATCCGCGGGATACCTAGCATTCTGATTGAGCGTGGTCAGCTTAGTCTGTATCATCGGGAGGAAATCGAAGCCGACAAAGCGGATGTGCGTAACATTCTACGTCGTCTCGGAGTTCTACCCGGCGATTGGATCACTTATCCAAAAACGGTCTTGCGGGAATTCAGTGATGACGCACCATGTACCGGTTGCTGGTATCCTTTCATTAAAGTTGGAGATTCTTTTCATAAAGGAGACCAGCTTGGAGAGATCCGTGACTATTTTGGAAATGTGCTGTTTGCAGAGAAAGCTCCGTCCGATGGTGTCCTGATCCACCAGTGTTCACACCTGAACATCGTGGAAGGCGGCCCCATGATCACATATGGAGTTCCTGAAAATAATTAGAAGGATATAGCTTTATGAAACTATCAACAATTTTGAGCGAAAACCATTCATATTGGACGAAGCGGGCGCAAGGCTATTCCCAAGTGAATCAGCGGGAACTGGAGAGCCAGCAGCGTTGTATTTGGCAGAGAACGCTTTGTCAGGAACTTCAGACGCATTTTCCAGATCGTCCACATGAAATGCTTCGGATCTTGGACATCGGCTGCGGACCCGGATTCTTCTCCATCGTTCTTGCGGAAGAGGGATTTGCCGTCACCGCTATCGACCTTACTTCTGCTATGCTTCAGGAAGCTCAGATGAACGCAGGACTATTGGCACATAAAATATGTTTCATGGAAATGAACGCGGAAGAGCTATCCTTTCCCGATCACAGCTTTGATGCTATCGTCTCTCGGAATCTGACATGGAATCTTCCCCATCCGGAACGGGCTTATGCAGAATGGAACCGTGTTCTGAAGCCAGGAGGAATTCTGCTGAATTTCGATGCCAACTGGTATCACTATCTGAACGACGATCATGCACGTCAGGCTTATGAAGAAGATCGCAAGCGCACAGCGGATCTTGGAATTCAGGATGAAAATATCGGCGATGACTTTGACGTGATGGAAGGCATTGCATCTCGAATCCCAATGACAACAACATCGCGTCCCTGTTGGGATCGCCAAGTATTGGAACATCTGGGTTTCCAGGTCACTGTAAATGAACAGATCTGGAACAGTGTCTGGTCTATGGAAGAACGGATTAATTTCTCTTCAACCCCTATGTTTCTAATATGCGGAAAGAAAATAGTTTATTAAACCTGGCTCATCAGCAAAAAATGAAAAAGAGGAACTGCGAATGTTGATCCGATTCGCAGTTCCTTTTCTCTTAAAAAAATGCAAAATATGCAAAAAAATATCCCCCAGGGTAGGTTGTGAGGTCGAAAAAAGTGACTTATAGTTCAATTATAAGACCTTTAGAAAGGAAGGATTGAAAATGAAAAGAAGACTTGCCCTATTGCTTGTCGTTGCGATGATCCTTGCTGTCATGATCCCCGGTGTTTCCGCTGCCGGTGCCTATGACGGAAAAACCGTTGTCATCGCTACCGCCAACGTAAAGGGTGATGTGGATGTTTACGGTCAAGTGGCCGCCTTGAAAGACCACTATAAAGGTCAGGGTGCCGCTGTTCTTCTGGTGGATGCAGGCAACTACCTCCAAGGTGCCGCTGCAGCAAACATCGACCGCGGTGAGACAATTTACAGCCTGATGGATGCTGCCGGCTATGATGTGGCCGCAATGGGTCCCCGGGAATTCTATTTCGGCAACGCCACGACCGGTATGATCTATCACAGCAACCTTCACAAATTCTATACACAAAAAGAACTCTACCGTGGCGCAGAAGCGCAGGAATATGGTGTCAATGCCAAGGGTGATGTAAAAGAGACTCGCCCCGCAAAAGACCCCGCCAAATTCAGCGTGATCAGCTCCAACATCACGAAAGCGGACGGGTATTATGACTTCGACGCAAATAAGACCTTCACTCTCGGATCCTTTAAAGTGGGTGTCTATGCGTTGACGGATGATCAGGTCGCAGAAAAACTCCAGGACAATTTCCTGGATGGATACGTCATCAATGCACCGGAATCGGTAGACCGTGCTGCGAAGTCCGCACTGAAGAGCAGCAACTTCACCATCTGTCTCAACAACTCCTCTTTTGAAAAATCCTCCGCTGATCTGACCATCAGTGCTCCGGCAGACGGCAAAGAGCTGGTCGCAATCTATGCAATTGACAACAAGACCAAGGAAGTGAAAGAGGAGAAAGCTCCCTCTGTAACTGCCAATGCGGAGATTGCAAAACAGGCTGCTGATGCCAAGAAGGCCGCTGCCGATCACATCGTTTTCACCAACTCGGTCCTCATCGATGGTGCTGATCGTGACAACTGGTGCAGCGAAACGAATCTCGGCGATCTGGTTGCGGACGCCCTGAAATGGTACGGTGAAAACAAATTTGAAGGTTTCAAGAAAGATGCCCCTGTCATCGCCATTCAGAACGGCGGTAACTGCGATCAGTTCATGTACGAAGGTGATATCACCGATGTGGATCTACTTTATGCTCTTCCCTTCTCTCCCATGGGCATCGGTCTTGTCTATATCACCGGTGAAGATCTTCTGAACATCCTGGAAGCCGGCACTTCTCCTTCTGAGAAATACGGCGATGAAATCTGCCCGGGATTTGCTCAGGTCTCCGGCATTGAGTATGAAGTACACGCTTACAAGGAATATGCAGAAGGAGAGCCCAACGGATCCTTCTATAAACATGCTGCCGTTAACCGTGTGGTGATTAAGAGCGTTAACGGAAAAGACTGGGATCCGAAAGCCACCTATGCACTGGTCGCCGACAACTTCAACTGCAACGGCGGTGACAACTTCTACACCATCAGCGATATCCGTGAGAAAGATGCCAGCAAATATATGAACAACGGCAACGGTCTGAAAACAAGGGATATCGTGGCGATGTATATTAAAGAGAAGCTGAACAACAAGCTCGGCGAGCAGTACGCGGAGCCGCAGGGCCGTATCACTGTATATCAGGAAGAGCCGAGACCCTTCGACGATGTCAAGGAAGGCTGCTGGTACGATGCCGCCGCATCTTTCGTGTATAAGAACGGACTGATGGAAGGCACTGCAGAGAAAACATTTTCTCCTGATGTAAACTTCTCCCGTGCCATGATCGCACAGATCCTGTACGCCATGGCGGAAAAACCGGCCGTGAAAGATGCCTCTACATTCAAAGATGTTCCCGCCGGCAAATGGTACACGAATGCTGTAACCTGGTGCGCTTCCAAGGGAATCGTTTCCGGATATCCTGACAAAACCTTCAAGCCCGATGCAGCGATCAAACGTCAGGAGATCGCAACCATCCTTCGCAAGTATGCGGAAGTAAACGGGAAGAATGTCAAGGCATCTGGAGACCTTTCCAAATTCTCGGATCAGGCAAAAGTATCCAACTATGCCAAAGATGCCATGAAATGGGCAGTCGGAAACAAGATGATTTCCGGCAACAAGATAGGCTCCGCCGTTCTTCTCGATCCACTAGGCACCACCACCCGTGCACAGGCCGCAGTGATCCTGAAGGCCTATTGCGAAAACATTCTTGCATAATCAAAAAAACGGAGAAACGATGTCTGCAAACAAAAAGGCTACTTGCGTTGTTTCTGCTCTTTGAATAAACCTCCGCGAAATCCGCTTCTCCGTATCGAGTGCACATGAAGCTTTCTTCGTGTGCACTCACTTTTTTACTGAAAAATCCCCCGGGTTCTCCCGGGGGATTTTGCGCTGCCATTCACAGAGCATGGATGTATTTGTATTTCCATTTCTGCCATCGGGAAGCCGTTTCCATCAGTGCAGTTTCGATATGCTGCTCGAAGCTCATCACTTGATTCCATTGTTCCTCCGACATTTCATGGTCACTGAATACGGCCTCCTGCCAGATCGGCAGGATGCGTCCATATTCCGATGCGCAGTTTTGAGAGATGCTTTTACCAAGATTGGATTTCAGCCGGGAGAAGGACTCTGTTGGGACAGAGATCCCGGAAGCCCGGATCCATAAAAGGGCTACGCGGAACACCGCCTGAATGGCCGCGGATCGATCCTCATCGTACATTCCTTCCCGTTCTTTATCCCGTTTCTTCTGGATCCGGTCCTTGATCACGGCAGGGACAAACAGCAGGAGCAGGATCAGAGCAATCACGCTGATGATCAAAACCGTTTTCATATTCACGGATTTTTCAAGTCGCAGCATAACCGGATCTTTTTCCGTCTCCTCGGGTTCCGGCTGAGGTTCTTCCTTGGAAGAGGATATGGACGGATTCTGTTCGTCCGCAACTGTAGTCTGCGCCAGCTGATCTCTCCATTGCTCGTCTTTTTCAGAAAGCGCTGTGTTCTCTCCAGGTGCAAGAAGGAACACAAGTCCGAAGAGAATGACGGCAGCAGCAAGAAACTGAAGCACCCGTCTTCGATCCATCGACGGAAACAGCATTGCTCCTGAAGTAATCACCAGAAGAATCATCCACATCCATGCCGGTGTCAGTCCGAAATAGGCGCCTGTCCCGGCAACGGTCACCGGAAATAGGATTCCGCACAGCGGTCTTGACCGACTGGCTGTCCATGCGGCGGCAACGGCAACCATTGCAGATGATACGCCGATAAAGACCGGAAGGCCTTTTCCATTCACATCATACATCTGATAACGATACTGCTGGCGTTCCGCGCTTTGCAGGAAAAGCCGATTCAGAAAGATCTTCCCGCCATTAAAGCATTGTCTCCAGCAGATAACCGTCATGACAAGCAGAATGCCGACAGCAATCGCTCCCATCCGGTCTACGTGCCTGTGCTCTTTGCACAACAATGGATAAAGTGCGACCAGAGACGCACCTGCTGCGATTAGGATCTCGGACCGGATTCCCGCCATGTTCATAATAGCACCGAAAAAAGCAGTGCAGTGAACGGCGACCAGAAGATTTACCGCCAGTGCCAGTCCCTTAATATTATTTTGTTCTCTCTCAAGAGCAATCATCGGCTTTCTTCTCGTTCTCAAATTTCTACGAACATCATCTGTTCCATCATGGTCTCCGGAAGGAAGAATCTTCTCCAGATTCCGTCCGGCTGAAGACCTCCCGCCTCTTTTCCCGGACTGATCAGTGTGATGCGGCTACCATTATAAAGATCTGTCAGCGCGGGATCATGATTAGGGGAAAGCGTCACCACATGTGAGAACCCTCCGCCTCTGGTCAGTTCTGTTTTCTGCTTCCACACCGGGCTTCTCAGGAGCTCTTCCACTGCAAACTGAAGCATTTCTTCCGATCGTATGTCAAAATGGCTGACGCCCCACTCCATGCAGAAATCCACTCCTTTATCCCGAAGCGATTCCGCTATTGATACAAACACCGATGTCATCCCGTGGATCTCATCCGGCGTGAGTCTCGGTTCTTTCCAGCCTTCATACCGAAGAAGCACCTGACTGACAATGGGAAGCCCCATTTCCCTTACAATGGTTTTTCCAGTCTTCTGTGACAGTTTCCAGTGAATGGCCTTAATGCTGTCTCCCGGCACATATTCCCTCATCCCGAATGTCTCGCTGGGATCATTCCCGGGTTTGGCGGAGGAATACCGATCACTGTCCGGCATTGCATGAGCGCTTTCTGCCATGACGATATCCACCGGAAAAACATTCGGTACAACTGCAATCTGTGCTTTCACCTCTCTGGAGATCTTGTAAGAAAACAATCCGAACAGATCCTGTGCCTCCATTCCCCTTATATTCAGGCTGAGCATTCCGCAACACTCATTATGCAGCGTGACGATGTTGTCTCCTTTTTTTAGAAACAGCCGGTACTGTTCGGCTTCCCCGGTATGAACGTTTTCGATGTGCAGAACTGTGCTGCCTTCTGAAGAAGATTGAAGCCGGCATTCCGCCGATGCCCCACAGCTCATCCGTTCAGGTACTGAAATCCGCAGGACCGCGCGGCGGCACCGCAAAAATGAGTACAGAAAACTGACCGGCGGTACCAGAACGCATGTTAGAAGTGCCGCCAGTGTCCTTCCGTTGTTTTCAAATAGATAAAAGGTCAGTGCGACCAGAAGCAGCACCAACCAGATAACGCGTCGTTTACACATTGCCTTACTTTGGAGCGGTCGGAACAGGAACTGTCTTCATAAGCTTGTTCAAAACTTCCCGTTCATTGGTTCTCTCACTCTTAGCTTTCTGTGTAAGAAGAATACGGTGGGCACACACATCTGAGAAGATGACCTGAACATCCTCCGGAAGCACATAGTCCCTTCCGCTGACCAGTGCACAGGCCTTAGCCATCCGGCACACGGCCAGAGCTCCGCGCGGACTGACTCCCAGCTGGATCAGCTCATGATCCCGAGTTTTTGTAGTCAGCTGTGTAATATATGTGAGGATGCTCTCTTTCATCAGCACCTCTGTCGTCATTTTCTGCAGACGCAGGATCTCCGCTTCTGTAGTCACCTGTTTCACACTGTCAAGTGGATTTGCGGTATGCCGGTCCCGAAGCATGTTTTTTTCGCTCTCAAAATCCGGATATCCGATGGTCAGTCTCATCAGGAAACGGTCCAGCTGTGCCTGCGGCAGCAACTGTGTTCCGGCAGTTCCGACCTGATTCTGTGTCGCAATGACCAGAAACGGAGTTCGCAGCGGATGGATTGTTCCGTCCACTGTCACCTGACGCTCCTCCATTGCCTCCAAAAGAGCCGACTGTGTACGGCTGGAGGTCCGGTTGATCTCATCCGCCAGCACGATATTCGCATCGGTGACCGCTCCCGGCATGTATACAAAGGTTCCTGTCTGCTGCTGATACATGGAAAACCCAACTATGTCGCTGGGCAGGACATCCGGCGTAAACTGGATGCGTGTATATTTCAGTCCCAGCGCCTTGGAAAATGCCACCGCCAGTGTCGTTTTTCCTACTCCGGGAACATCATCCAGCAGAACATGTCCATCTGCTAGAATCGCCATCAGCACTTTTGCTACGACAGCTTCCTTTCCAACAATGACTTTATTGACTTCATCGTAAATCGCATTCAGCTGTCTTACGGTGTTTTCCATTCTATTTCTCTCCCGCGATTATTTGTTTTCTTGTTCTTCCCTCCGGATCCCGGACACCTGATACATCTGCTCATCCGAGATCATGATATCCACCTGATACCAGGGATCAAACAGTTCCGCCAGTTCCTTTTCGCTCATCAGTCCATTGGAAACCGGCTTTGCCTGTCCGCAGTGATGGTGATCGATCATTTTACGGCTCATGCTGTGTGCGACAGATAGTCGTCCTCCCGGCTTTGTGGCTTTTGCAAGTGCATGGATTAGATCTTTCGCACTGCAGAAATGGGGAAAGGCATTATAGACCATCACAACGTCAAAGCCTTCCTCAAATGCAATCTCTTCCACGTCACCGCAAATCACCTGGATGGGTGATTCTGGGTATTTGGAAGCCGCTATCTTCACCATTTCCGGAGAGATGTCTACCGCCGTCACATGTCGGACATTGCGGCTTAAATAATCCGGAAAAAGAACTCCCGTTCCGCAGGCAACATCCAGAACAGAGGCCCCCGCAACAACGCCCCCATTATCAAGGATCTTACGGATGACCTCTTCGTTGCGGATCATATTCTCATCCCACGTGGGGGCACAGCGGTCAAAAAATGCAATGACATCCTGTTTATCAATCATGCCGGTCTACGCTCCTTTTTTTCAGCATATCGGTTTGGAATCAGACGCGCTCGCATCAGGGACACAATAAGGATCGGAACAAATATCAGAATTAGAACGGTCCCGGGCCAGCTGGTGAGGAAATACGCAGATGCCCAGAGTGCCATGCTGTACGTAACTCCTCGCGCAAAGATCCAGGCGTTCACGATGCCCGCTGCTACACGTCCCAGAAGCATTGCGGGAATCAGCGAAAGATAAAGATCTTTATAGGTATTTCCCGTACGTATCGTTTTGAACAGAAGTCCTGCAACCAGCCCATAGACGGCAAGCTCAGTCCCCATGGCTGGCAATGAGGCGACCGTCGGCATTCCTGTAAGCAGACTGGATAAGATACAACCCGCTACTCCGCAGAATATGCCATATCCCCAACCGCAGATCAGTGCACATACGAACACCGGCAGATGCATGGGCAAAAAGATTGCCCCTGCTCCTATCGCATGAAATACGGGAGGCAATACCAGGCACAGGGCGATACAAAGTGCGCAGAATGAAGATTTTTTGACCGACGACATTTGTTCCATGGTGACATCTCCTTTTGTTATATTTTATGCGCAACCGTCAGCCCTCACAACCCGGGTAGGGGGATGTTCCAAGGTGTTTTCCCTTCAAAATATCCCCCTCCCGGGGTTCTCTTCTCGTCCGTCGAGGACCTATAATACAGACGTAATCGGTTTCATAGAGAATTATCGGCAACAGATTATCTGGAAAGGAGGGTTGCACATGGAGAAACAGCAGTGCCGCGGAATAATTGTTTCGCTGCTTTGCCTTGTTCTATTGCTCTGTTCCGGCTGTCGGATGCGCGTCGTGGAAGGTCCGGAAGCGGATCTGTTCCTTCCGCTGGATGGATACACTGAAACGGAATCGGAGATCTCTCCGTCACAGCCTCCGGAAGAAGAGGATGAGGATCAAATCGACAACGATGAGTCCGACACGGAGCCCAGTGCTTCCCCTTCTCCGATTCCTTCCCCTACCGCTGTCCCCTCCCAGCCACCGGCTCCCTCCTCAAGACCGGATCCAGAAAACAAAAAGGCCAATCCAAACAGTACTGTTCAAACCGTGGAAAAGGACAAGAAGGGCGAGATCGAAAAGAAAGAACAGACCGTTGCGGTCTCTTTGGATCCCAATTCCGGAACCTGTTCCAAGGAATCTTTGAAAGTATCTCCCGGCAGCACCTACGGAAAACTGCCGGATGCGAAACGAAAAGGGTTTCAGTTTGTTGGATGGTTTTTCAGTAAGGAAGACGGAATCCGAGTGACCGAGGATACCATCGTTACCATTTCAGAGGACCACACGCTGTATGCTCACTGGACACAGAGCGAAAGAATCACCCTGACTTTGGATCCTCAGGGCGGAAGACTGCTGAAGTCGGAGGAAAAACTGGAGCTGTATACTGGTGAGACCTATGGATATCTCCCGATTCCACGACGTCCGGGATACAATTTTGACGGTTGGAACACTGCCCCGGAAAACGGAATAAAAGTCACGGAATCCAGCATCTTTGACGGAACAGAAGATTTGACTCTGTACGCACAGTGGATCTATGATCCTTTTGCATATTGGACTTTCGTCCTTCAAAACACCAGTGAGACCGTCTATTTCTGCCAGTTGAAATCCGGTTATTTGGAGTACGACCAGGATCATGTCACTCCAGGCTACAGCAGTCTGCTCGCATCAACGGCAGTTCAGAACGTGGCCCAGAACCGTGGGGGCGGAACTGTCGATGACGACTGGGTCACTGAAAAGAATCCAAACATTCTGATAAAGTGTGTATCCGCCGGCACGGATCTGAACAGAGTGGCAGGCGATCTTCGAAAACGACTTCCGGATCGCCCGGTCTATGTTGTCCCTGCCGCTGCGGAGAACGGCACTCCGGAGGAACAGCTGTATTTCAAACTGTACTTTGCCAAACTGGTCTATGGAGAATGGTTTGAAGAAGTGGATATGTCTGTTGTATCCAGAGAACTGGGTGTCTCCGGTTCTGTGCTGGCAATGGAATAACAAAAAGCTCTCGAGCAATTCGCTAACAATCCGCGATGCCCGAGAGCTTTCCTCAATTCTTTTTACTTGTCGTTATCTGAAGACAAATAATTCCGCAGCACCTGCATCCCCTCCGGAGATACACAGAACCGTTCTTTGCTGTGCTGGATCTCGTTCCATACCTCCTCCAGATCGAACCAGTCCGCGTCGTCCACTTCCGTTTTCTGGAAAATCAGATTCCGGATATCCACAGGTTCCCAATAAACATATACATGGGTAAACTCATTGTCATGGAATGTTCGGTCATGAAATGTCTCCACATATTCGATTCGGAAATTGCCTGCATAGGTCAGTTGATCTACAGACGCGCGGATACCAAGTTCCTCTTCCAGTTCCCGCAGTGCTGACGGCAGCGGTTCCTCTCCCGCGGGGATGTGTCCCGCAGAAGAAGTGTCATACAGTCCTGGATAGGAGTCCTTCTGCTTGCTCCTCTTCTGAAGAAGCACCTGCTTCTTCCCGGCCTTCTCCCTAAGGATCCACACATGAGACGTGCGGTGGAGAATCCCGTCGCGATGGGCGATTTCCCGGCTCACAGTCTCTCCGGTGGGCTCTCCCTGTTCATTACAGACATCAAAGTATTCCATATCTATTCCTTCATTAACTGAAGATTCTCTCCAGTCCTGACTCTCAACGAATCCCTATCATCCACATCGCCGCAAACCATGCAGCTGCCAGCACGGGAAACCCGATGGCAAATCCCGGTTTCCGGATCTTATGTCGGAAGCAGATCATTCCCATGACGCCGCCCGGAGCGCCGCCGATGACGGCCAGCAGGAACAGCGTTGCCTCCGGCACCCGTCGTTTCTCCCGCATGGCGGATAGCTTGTCCCATCCCATGATGACAAAGAGCAGAATGCTCATGATTCCTAGATAACACCAAAGCAGTTTCATTCTTCCAGAATCCTTCCCCGGTACCAACCGCTGCTCCCTTTATTCTTCACATAGTAACCACGGCTGGTCTTCTCCACAATGCTCACTTCATCCCCGGGACTCACATCCAGCTCATAGTCTGAGCAGTCGTTGGTACACAGTTTTCCCTCTTTGTTTCGGAACAGATACTTGGTGAGAATATCCATCTCGTATCCGGTGCGCACATGCCGGCACCGGGAAAACTCCTCTCCCGATTCCAGGACCTCCACCTCACTGTCGCCCCATCGGATGTAATAGGAAGATTTCGATGCCTTCTGCCCGTCCAGTGCAGTTTTTACCGGAAACGGATCATACCATTCCCAGGTAAACTCC
>CAJGCI010000005.1 GCA_904501855.1 Oscillospiraceae bacterium
GACATTTGACAAAATCCTTGCCGCCAACCGCGGTGAGATCGCGATCCGTATTTTCCGCGCCAGCCACGATCTGGGCATCAATACGGTGGCGATGTATTCCAATGAGGACATCAACTCGCTGTTCCGCATGAAGGCGGACGAGGCGTACCTCATCGGTAAGAACAAGAGCCCGCTGCAGGCATACCTGGATATCCCTGCCATCATTGACCTTGCCAAACGGCGCGGCGTCAGCGCCATTCATCCGGGTTACGGATTCCTGTCCGAGAACCCCGCATTTGCCAAGGCGTGCGAGGATGCCGGCATCGCATTTATCGGACCTCCTTCCGAGGTCCTGGCGAAAATGGGCGACAAACTGGAAGCGAAAAAGATCGCCTGGGCCTGCGAGGTCCCCACGATCCCCGGTACGAAGGAACCCATCAAGGATGCCGATGAAGCCGTGGAGATTGCAAAAGGGTTCGGTTTTCCGGTCATCCTGAAAGCAGCCGCCGGCGGCGGCGGACGCGGTATGCGCCGCTGCGACAGCGAAGAGGATGTGCGCATCCAGTTCAATCTCGTCAAGAGCGAAGCACAGAAGGCCTTCGGCAATGACGATATCTTCATGGAGAAGTTCCTGGTGGATCCGAAACACATCGAGATCCAGGTGCTGGGCGACAAATACGGCAATGTGGTACATCTGGGCGAGCGTGACTGCTCTCTGCAGAGACGCTACCAGAAGGTCGTGGAATTCGCTCCGGCGTTCTCGGTTCCGGAGGAGACCCGTCAGGCACTGTACCGTGATGCGGTAAAGATCGCCAAGTATGTGAACTATGTTTCCGCCGGCACACTGGAATTTCTGGTGGACCGCGACGGCAACCATTACTTCATCGAGATGAATCCCCGTATCCAGGTGGAACACACCGTTACGGAAGTGGTCACCGGTGTGGATATCGTGCGTGCACAGATCCTCATTGCGGAAGGATATTCCCTGACCAATGAGCTCATCGGCATCCACGATCAGTCCGATGTCCATTTTCGCGGCTATGCCATCCAGTGCCGTGTCACGACGGAAGATCCGGCTAACAACTTTGCTCCCGATACCGGCAAGATCACTTCCTACCGCACACCCGGCGGCTACGGGATCCGTGTGGACGGCGGATGCACCGGCGTTGGCTACAGCGTTTCGCCGTACTACGATTCGCTGCTGGTCAAGATCACGTCCTTCGACAATACCTTTGACGGTGTCGTGAACAAGGCGCGTCGCGCACTGGGCGAAGTCCATGTCCGCGGTGTCAAGACGAATATCCCCTTCGTGGAGAACATCCTGAAACACCCCACGTTCCGTGCCGGTCAGTGCTCCACGAAGTTTATCGATGAGACGCCGGAACTGTTCGATATCGTCGAGGCGAGAGACCGTGCCACCAGAATCCTGAAATACATCGCAAACATCCAGGTGGCCAATCCCTCCACCGAACGGGATCAGTTCGACAGTCCCCGTTTCCCGCCGGTCACCGGAAACCGGGGAGAGGGCCTGAAGCCCATCCTGGACAAACAGGGTCCCGAAGCTCTGTCCAAGTACGTCATGGATCAGAAGAAGCTTCTCATTACCGATACCACCATGCGCGATGCCCATCAGTCTCTGCTGAGCACCCGCATGCGTACGAGAGATATGCTGAAAGGTGCCGACGGCACCTCGGAGATCGAAGCGGACTGCTTCTCTCTGGAAATGTGGGGCGGCGCCACCTTCGATACGGCTTTCCGCTTCCTGTTTGAGGATCCCTGGGAGCGTCTGGAGATGCTCCGTTCCAAGATCCCCAACATCCCGTTTCAGATGCTGCTGCGCGGCGCCAATGCCGTGGGCTACATGAACTATCCGGATAACGTCATCCGCAAGTTCGTGGAGGAATCTGCCAAGGCCGGCATCGATGTCTTCCGGATCTTCGACTCCCTCAACTGGATCCCGGGAATGGAAGTGGCCATGGACGAAGTGCTCAAACAGGGCAAGTTCTGTGAAGCCTCCATCTGCTATACCGGCGAGATCCTGGATCCGAAGAACGACAAGTTCACACTGGAATACTATATCAAGATGGCCAAGGAACTGGAGCGCCGCGGCGCCCACATGATCGCCATCAAGGATATGGCGGGCCTGCTGAAACCGTATTCCGCCAAGAAACTGGTCTACGAACTCAAGCAGGAGATCGGAGTTCCCATCCATCTGCACACCCACGATACCACCTCCAACCAGGTGGCTACTCTGCTCATGGCTTCGGAAGCCGGCGTGGATGTCGTGGACTGCGCCATCTCCTCCATGTCCCACCTGACCAGCCAACCGTCCCTCAATGCCGTGGTGGCTGCCCTGCAGGGTCAGGAGAGAGACACCGGCCTGGACCTGGACAAGCTGCAGTATCTGACCGATTACTGGGGAGATGTCCGTCTGAGATACAAGAATTTCGACACCGGCATCACCGCTCCCGTAACGGATATCTACAAATATGAGATCCCCGGCGGACAGTATACCAATCTCTATCCGCAGGTAGTGTCTCTGGGCCTGGGCGACCGCTTCCAGGATGTCAAGGAGATGTACAAGAGCGTCAATGAGATGCTGGGCGACATCGTCAAAGTCACACCGTCTTCCAAGATGGTGGGAGACCTTGCCATCTTCATGGTACAGAACGACCTGACTCCGGAGAACATCCTTACCAAAGGTGCCCAGCTGAGCTACCCGGATTCCGTGGTGTCCTACATGAAGGGCATGATGGGGCAGCCTTCCTGGGGATTCCCGGAAGAGCTGCAGAAGATCGTGCTCAAGGGTGATGAACCCATTACCTGCCGTCCCGGCGAACTGATGGAGCCGGTGGACTTCGAAAAGGCAAGGGAACAGGTATCCAAGTTCCAGCCGGATCCCACGGATCAGATGGTCATTTCCTGGGTGCTGTATCCGAAAGTCGTGGAAGACTACTGCAAGCACCGTCAGGAATACGGCTACATGATGCGTATGGGTTCCCACGTGTTCTTCAACGGCATGGCCATGGGCGAGACCAGCAAGATCAATATCGCCGACGGCAAGACGCTGGTCATCCGCTATCTTGGCCTGGGATCCCAGAATCCCGACGGCACCCGCACCGTCCACTTTGAACTCAACGGCACCGCCCGCGAAGTGGAAGTGCCGGATCCCTTCGCCACTTCCACCGCGAAGCCGGTCACTCTGGCCGATCCGGAGGACAAGAGCCAGGTGGGCGCACCGATCCCGGGACTGGTCTCCAAGATCAATGTGAAGAAAGGCGACAAGGTCAAGGAGAATCAGGTGCTGGCAGTCGTGGAGGCCATGAAGATGGAGACTTCCATCGTGGCCCGTATGGACGGCGAAATCGAGAGCGTTCTGGCCTCTGCAGGCGACAATGTCAAGGCCGGCGAGCTGATCATCACCATCAAATAATCACCTTCGGGTACTGTGTGAAAGGCGGATCTTCGGATCCGTCTTTCATGCTGCCGGAGGCCCGGAAAAACCCTTGACAGTGCCATATGCTTGTTTTATACTTTAAAGAGCTAAATTTTACGGACAGGAAAAAGCAATGAACACGAAGATTTCTGCATTTGAATATTCCTATTCCGGCTATTACTTTGTTATAATGAGGTAATAGGGATTTCGCATGTGCAGAACGTCTTGATGAGAGCATCCGTGCAGTGAGATCCACTGCACGTTTCTTTTTATATTCGGAGGAAAACAAAATGGTCGTCGTACTGAAGAAAAGAACAACCGAAGAGCAGATCGCCAATCTTGTCGGATGGCTGAAGGCACAGGGGCTGGATGCGGATATCTCATCCGGCGAGAACACCACCATCGTGGGCCTTGTGGGAGATGTCAGCCGTGTGGATACGGAACTGCTGGAGGCACTGGAGATCGTGGAGAGCGTCAAACGCGTGTCGGAGCCCTTTAAGGCGGCCAACCGCAAGTTCCACCCGGAAGATACGGTGGTGGAACTGTCCGACGGGACCAGGATCGGCGGGGGACACTTTGCCGTGTTTGCCGGACCCAGTGCCGTGGAATCGGAAGAACAGATCCTTCAGGTTGCGGAAGCGGCTCGCGCCAACGGAGCCCGTGTCCTCATGGGCGGTGCGTTCAAATCCCGCACGTCGCCCTACTCCTTCCAGGGCCTGGGGAAAGAGGGCCTGGATCTTCTGCTGAAGGCAAAGAAGGCCACCGGCCTGCCCGTCATGACGGAACTGGTGGATGCTGCCGATCTGGACCTGTATGAGGATGTGGATATCCTTCAGGTAGGCTCCCGGAACATGCAGAACTTCTCCATGCTGCGGGAACTGGGACACTCCGGAAAACCGGTGCTCCTGAAACGGGGGCTGGCCAATACGGTGGAGGAGTGGCTCATGAGTGCGGAATACATCCTTTCGGAAGGAAACCGGAACGTGATCCTGTGTGAGCGGGGCATCCGTTCCATCTCGGAATCCACCCGGAACTCCATGGACCTGTCCGTTGTTCCGGTGGTGCATAAACTCAGCCATCTTCCTGTCGTCTCCGATCCCTGTCATGCCATAGGCAATGCGGAATTCGTTCCCGCCATGGCCTGCGCGGCGACGGCAGCCGGCACCGACGGACTGCTTCTGGAGGTCCATCCGGATCCCACGAAGGCACTGTGCGACGGCGTTCAGTCCATTGCAGTGGACCATCTCAGTCCGCTGTGTGAAAAGATCCGAAAGATCCGGGAGGCGTTGAAATGATTGTTGGTGTAGCGGGCATCGGACTGATCGGCGGATCCTTTGCCCGGGATTACAAAAGTGCGGGACATACGGTGTATGTGTATGACCGGACTCCTGCCGTTTCCCAGTATGCCATGCTGGCAGGCGTGGCCGACGGACTGCTGGATGAGAACACCATTCCCCAGTGTGATCTGATCCTTATTGCGCTGTTTCCGCAGGACACCATCGATTATCTGAGAAAATACGGACCGGTCTTCAATAAGAACGGGGTCGTGATGGACTGCGGTGGCACCAAGATGGAGATCTGCAAGGCGGGATTTGAAGTCGCCGAGGAATACGGATTCACCTATGTGGGTGGCCATCCCATGGCCGGTACCCAGTATTCCGGATTCAAAAACAGTTTTGCCGGAATGTTTGACGGTCAGCCCATGGTCATCGTGCCGCCTCATTTCGACGACATCAATTTTCTGCAGAGCATCAAGGACCTGCTGGCACCCTGTCATTTCGGACGGATCACCTTCGCCACGGCGGAGGATCACGACCGGATGATCGCCTACACGTCCCAGATGGCCCATGTGGTATCCTGCTGCTATATCAAAAGCCCCAGCGCCGAGAAACATACGGGACTGTCCGCGGGAAGCTATAAGGATATGACCCGCGTGGCACGTCTCAATCCCGTCATGTGGACGCAGCTGTTTCTGGAAAACAAAGATAATCTCGTGGCGGAACTGGATCATTTCATCCAGTCCGTGACGGATATCCGCAATGCCATCAGCGAAGAAGACGCCGACCGTCTTCAGGAACTGCTGGAAGAGGGAAGGAAAATGAAAGTAAAGGTGGACGGAGCTCATGACTGAAGTACGTGTGAAGGCATCAAACAGCTATCCCATCCTGATCGACGGAGACCTTCTGAAGGTGTCCGGCAACCTGATCCGCAAGGAAGCGGGCGGAGAGAGCGCCTGCATCGTCTGCGGAGATGAGGTGGCAAAGCTCTATGCCACGAAGGTGGGAGAGAGCCTGAAGAGCGCCGGCTATGATACCCATCTGTTCGTCTATCCTCACGGAGAGCGTTCCAAGACTCCGGAGATGTATGTCCGTCTTCTCAACTACATGGCGGAAAACGGCATCACCAGATCCGACATCCTCGTCGCTTTGGGCGGCGGGGTGACCGGAGATCTGGCCGGTTTCGCCGCTGCGACCTATATGAGAGGGATCCGTTATGTCCAGATCCCCACCACGCTCCTCGCCATGGTGGACTCCTCGGTGGGAGGAAAGACCGCAGTGGATCTTCCCAGCGGGAAGAACCTCGCCGGTGCCTTCTGGCAGCCGGAGATGGTGCTGTGTGATCACTCCACGCTGGAGACTCTGCCGAGAGAGGTCTTTATCGACGGATGTGCGGAAGTGGTAAAATACGGGATCCTGAAAGATCCCGAGATCCTGTCTCTGGTCCTGGAACCGGAGCGGAACATCGAGCGTATCATCGAGAAATGCGTTACCATCAAACGGGATATCGTGCAGGAAGATGAGCGGGACAACGGAAAGAGAGCGCTTCTGAACCTCGGTCATACCGCCGCGCATTCCATTGAGAAGCTGTCCCAGTATTCCGTGCCCCACGGAAAGGCCGTGGCCATCGGACTTGCCATCATTGCCCGTGCGGCAGAGGCAAACGGAGACTGCGACAAGGACACGGCGGACTTTATCATCAAGATCCTCTCAAAACTGTCTCTTCCCACGACTTCCATGTACCGGCCGGCGGAGATCGCGGATGCCATTGCCCATGACAAGAAACGGTCCGGGGATTCCATCAGCCTGATCATTCCCCGTGCGCTGGGGGACTGTGAGATCCGCAGGCTTTCTCTGAAGGAAGCCAGAGAATATCTGATCCGAGGGGTCTGAATCCCGGAGGGGAAGGATTGAACTGAGATGACTGTAACAGTAAACACGGAAGCATTATCGGGCACGGTTCCTGCGATCCCGTCGAAATCCTATGCCCATCGGATGCTCATCTGTGCTGCTTTTTCTGAAAAACCGTGCCGGATCTTCTGCACCTCCGGGTCGGAAGACATCCTGGCAACCATACGCTGTCTCAATGCCATGGGTGCGGCTATCACCTATAAAAAGGGTGTGATTCAGGTAACTCCTGTTGACCGGACGGCTCTGCCTTCCTTTGCATCCATGGACTGCGGCGAATCCGGAAGCACGCTTCGTTTTCTGCTGCCGGTGGCCTGCGCACTGGGGATCGAGGGAGAATTCGTGATGCACGGAAGACTCAGCCAGCGGCCCCTGTCGCCACTGTACGAGGAACTGCTCCGTCACGGTGCCAGCCCGGCACCGCAGGGAACACAGCCCTTCACGGTTTCCGGGAGCCTGACCGATCCGCACTTTGTCATTGCGGCCAACGTCTCCTCCCAGTTCATCAGCGGACTGCTCTTTGCCCTTCCTCTCATGGGGGGCGGGACCATCCGCATGACCGGGGAGATCCAGTCCGGCAGTTATCTGGACATTACCGTGGAGTGTATGCGTCTGGCAGGGATCGATGTGACTCTGCATGAGGACACCTACTATGTTCAGGGGACCTATCATATGCCGCCGGAGAGCACCGTTCAGGGCGACTGGTCCAATGCGGCCTTCTGGCTGTGCGCCGGTGCCATCGGGACCCGGCCCGTTACCGTGACGGGACTACGACTGGATTCCGCGCAGGGAGACCGGAAGATCCTGGATGTTCTGGAGCGCTTCGGTGCCGATGTAAGGAAATCCGGGGATTCCGTGACCGTCTCTCCGGCGAAACTGTCCGGTATCGTGCTGGACGCAACGGATATCCCGGATCTCGTGCCCGTGATCACGGCGGTCGCCTGCAGGGCGGAAGGAGAGACACGGATCGAACATGCGGAACGTCTCCGCATCAAGGAATCGGACCGGATCCAGTCGGTGTGCGCGCTGCTGGAAGCCTTTGGAGCAGACTATACGGAACTGCCGGACGGAATGACCATCCGCGGGGGAACCCCGCTTCACGGAGCGGTCGTGAGTTCCTGCAACGATCACCGGATTGCCATGACGGCGGCGGTGATGACGCTTCTGACGGATTCCGCCGTCACCATCGAACAGGCGGAGAGCGTCAACAAATCCTATCCGTCCTTTTATGAAGATTACAGAATACTGGGCGGAGAAGAGGAGGAATCATAAGTGAGATACGAATTATTCGGAGAATCCCATGGCCCCGCCATCGGAGTCGTCCTCACCGGGGTCCCGGCGGGACTGAAACTGGATACGGAATTCATCCTCTCGGAAATGGCACGGCGTGCTCCGGGAAAGAACAGCACGTCCACTGCCCGGAAGGAGTCGGATCTTCCGGAGATCATTTCGGGAGTACTGGACGGTGTCACTACGGGAGCTCCGCTGTGTGCCCTGATCCGAAACTCCGACCAGCATTCCTCGGATTATTCCGAATTTAAACGGAAACCCCGTCCGTCTCATTCGGACTATGCCGCGCATGTCCGGTATGACGGACACAACGATATCCGCGGCGGAGGTCATTTTTCCGGACGGCTGACGGCACCGCTGGTGTTCGCCGGCGCGGTGGCCAAACTGTTTCTGAAAGAGAAGGGGATCGACGTGTCCTCCGTCATCCGCAATATCGGCGGAGTGGAGGATCCCACACCGGAACAGATGGAGGAAGTGATCCTTCAGGCCCGAAGCGAGGAGGACAGCGTCGGAGGTATCGTCGGAATCACGATTTCCAATGTGCCCGCGGGCATCGGCAGTCCCGACCGGGGAGAGAATATCGAAGGGGAGATGGCCCGCGCCATGTTTGCCATCCCCGCCGTAAAGGGGATCCAGTTCGGCGCCGGTTTCCGTCTTGCCTCCATGCGGGGCAGCGAAGCCAACGACGCCCTGCGCGTGGAAAACGGAAGAATAGTCACCAAGACGAATCATGCCGGCGGTATCAACGGCGGCATCTCCAACGGTATGCCGATCCAGTTTGATGTGGTGTTTCGTCCCACGCCTTCCATCGGGAAGGAACAGGAGACCGTGGATCTTGAGACGATGGAAAACACGACCCTGTGCATCAGGGGACGGCATGATCCCTGCGTGGTGCTCCGGGCGCGGCCTGTAGTGGAAGCGGCAGCGGCCCTTACCATAATGGACCTGATGCAGCGTCAGGCCGGAAACATCTAAGGAACCTTCCAGGAAAGGAGCGTACATCCTCCGGGTGTGCATGAAAACGGATGGATATCAAAGAGCTCAGAGAACAGATCAACGAGATCGATGAAAAACTGGTGGAACTGTTTTTGAAACGCATGGACATCAGTTCCGGTGTCGCCGCCTATAAAAAGGAGAGGGGACTGCCGGTATTTGATGCCGCGCGGGAGCGCAGTCACCTTCAGGAACTGCAGGAACATGCGGATCCGCCGATGGATGAATATGTGCTGGAATTCTTTCAGGACGTCATGCGTCTCAGCCGTGCCCATCAGAAGATCCGGAACGGCAAGTTCGGCCTGCTGGGAGAGAAACTGGGACACAGCTACTCTCCTCAGATCCATGAGATGGCAGCGGGATACCGTTACGATCTGATCGAAGTGGAGCGGGATCAGCTGGAACAATTCATGAAGGGCAATGACTATGACGGGTTCAATGTCACCATTCCCTATAAAAAGGCGGTCATTCCGTTCCTGGATGAGATCACGCCTCAGGCGGAAAAGATCGGCAGTGTCAATACCGTGGTACGCCTGAAAGACGGACAGCTTCGCGGAGACAACACGGACTACACCGGTTTTGCCTACATGGTGGAACGGGCCGGAGTCCCCGTAAAAGATAAAAAATGCATGATCCTCGGAAACGGCGGCGTGGCCCCCACTATCCGGGCGGTGCTGCAGGATATGGGCGCTGCGGAGATCCTCACGGTGTCCAGAAAAGGCGAACTGAATTTCGGGAACTTCTATGATCATGACGATGTTCAGATCCTGGTCAACGCGACTCCCGTCGGGATGTATCCCAATAACGGAGAGTCTCTGGCGGATCTGACGAGACTTCCTGCTCTGGAGGGCGTGTTCGATGTGATCTACAACCCCTACCGCACCCAACTGATCCTGGATGCGGAGAAGAGAGGGATCCCCTGTTCTGGAGGCCTGTCCATGCTGGTCTCTCAGGGAATCGCAGCCGCGGAACGTTTCCTCGACCGTAAGATCCCGAAGGAGCGGGTGGAGGAGATCATCGGAAAACTGGAATCCCAGATGATGAACATTGCACTCATTGCCATGCCCGGTGCCGGAAAGACTTCCTGCGGGAAGAAACTGGAGAAACTCACCGGCCGGAAACTGGTGGATATGGATGCGGAGATCGAGAAAAAGATCGGATGCAGCATTCCCGAGTTTTTTGCGGAAAAAGGGGAGGATGCGTTCCGGAAAGTGGAGACCGAAGTGCTTCGTGAATTCTCCAAGAAAAGCGGTCTCATCATCGCGACCGGCGGTGGCGTCGTTACCCGGGACGAGAATTATCCTCTTCTGCATCAGAACAGCCATATCGTGTTCCTGGACCGGGAGGACATGACAACGTTGTCGAAGGCCGGCAGACCGGTCTCTCAGTCTACCCCGGTGGAAAAACTGATCCGGGAAAGAATGCCGAAATACCGAGGATGGTCGGATATCACCATCCAGTGTGTCAACGCTTATGAGAATGCGAAAAAGATCATAAAGGAGTTGAAACTGTGAAGATTCTTGTGATCAACGGACCGAATATCAATATGGTAGGGATCCGGGAGCCGGATATTTACGGAAAGCAGGACTTTCAGGCATTGCAGGATTCCATCCGACTCTGGGCGGAGGAACTGGGAGTGGAAGTGGAACTGTATCAGTCCAACCACGAGGGAGATCTTGTGGATGCGATCCAGAAAGCGTATTTCGATCAGATCGACGGGATCGTCATCAATCCCGCGGCATATACCCACACCAGTGTTGCCATCCTGGATGCATTGAAGGCGGTGAGTATCCCGACGGTGGAAGTACATCTCTCCGACATCTATTCCAGAGACAAGTTCCGGCAGTTCTCCTATACCTCGATGGCGGCGGAAAAGACCATCGCCGGAGATGGGTTTGACGGATACAGGCATGCCATGGAATACCTTATTGAAAAATACAGAAACGCATGAAAAAAGCAGTGGTTTATGAAAAACCACTGCTTTTTATTGTTTTGTGTACGATCAGAAGGGGAGGAAGGAATTCCAGAAATTGTAGAATCCCTGCCATGCATGTTCGAAGATGTTCGGTACCCGTTCCGGTGATGAGGAGCCGCCGGAGAATCCGAAGACGACCGGGGACTGACTGGAGTTGGGATCCCGGATCACGAGTGACCATTCGGAATTGCCGTTCTGTTCCATGGTGATCCAGCGGTTGTAATTGACCGGATCATTGGCCGCCGGATTGGCGTTGACCAGCTGGGCATAGGTCTCGGAGATGTCCTGAGCCATCTGCAGAGCAGTCTCAAGTTCCATGGAGGCGATGCCGATAAGATCCAGCTGTTCCTCGTTGATGTCTCCGGCAACGTTGCCGATACGGTTGAGAGATGTACTGACGTAATCGGCCACCTGGTTCAGGGCCTGAATGTTCATGTCCGCCAGTCTCGTATAATCGTATTCCGTTGCGTTCAGATTGTCGGCGATGCTGCTGATGAGAGCGGCTTTGCCTACGGAGATCTCATTCTGCATGGCGAGCTCACCATACTTTGCAGGATCCGGCAGGTGCTGCGCGAGAATGGAAAGGGACATGTGCTCCTTCTTTGCCGATTCCTGCAGTCCGTTTATCATCAGGTCGGACAGATGCTGTGCCTGCTGTTCATTCCCGTTTACCACCGTGACAAGAATGGAGTTGCTGGTGGGTGTGATGTAGGAGCTGCCGGACAACTCGGTCAGGAGCTGATCCACACAGTCGTTGACTTTGGTGGTTGTCATCAGTACGTTGGTCAGAAGCTCTTCCGCATCCTTGTTCAGCGGGATCAGCTGACTGACCTGATCGGTTTCTTCGTTGATCTTGATCTCAATACTCGGGTTGATGTCCAGGATCACGGCCGGTGAGCCGTCATCGGCATAGACTACCGAGGAGTCCTTGGATTCGTTGAGATGCTGGGAGGAATCCGGAACGATAACGGTAGGTGCCGATTTATACTTCATCAGCACGACGGAACTGATAATGATCAGCGCAAATGCGGCGGCAATGGCTGCCCAGCGGGTCCAGACGATGCTGGCGCGGGAAGTTTTCTTCGCCGGTTTACTGAACTCAGTTTCCTCGTAGAGTTCCTGTATGAACTTGTCGTCAACCTCATTGAGAAGATCCATGAAATCTTCAGTTCTCACAAGTTGATACCATCCTTTTCCAGCTGTTTTTTCAATCGTTGACGGAGTCTGTGCAACATGGAAGATGCCTTGGACAGACTCATGCCGTATGTGGAAGCAATGACAGCGACCGGTTCCATCATCCAGTACCGCCGCATGAAGACTCCGCGCTCGGTCTTGGAAAGAGCACCGAGAAAACGGTTCAGTGCTTCCTGTATTTCTTTGGAGTCCTCCATCTGAGCCAGTTCGTTTTTTCCGTGAAGAATATCGCCAAGTTCCTCAAAGGCGATCTGAGATTCACCGCCGCCTCTGCGTTCGGCATTGGTCTTTCGCAACATGTCCAGTGCCAGGTTCCGTGTGATCTTGCCGACATAGGCGGCCAGATTTTCCGGCCGGTTGGGGGGGATGGAGTTCCATACGCGAAGAAGCATGTCATTGACGCACTCATCGCAGTCCTCGTTGTTGCCCAATATGTTAAACGCAATGGTATGGCAGTAATTCTCGTATTTAATTCTTAATTCTTCCAGTGCGGAATCAGGGTCAGAGAAGAACAGTTCGACAATGAATTGATCTTCCACAAATAACTCCTTTGTCAAAAATAATAACGTAAAAAAACAGGGAATCATGCAGTCTTAAAAAAGATTAATGATTTTCTTTTTTAATGCATGATCATAGGGGGAATCCCTGCAGTTCAGACTGTGTTTTCATAAAGCCGGACGGGCACTCTGTACCCGGAAAACCGGCTTTGACTTCTTAGACCATTATAGTACCATATTATTACCGTTTTTTGAACATCCAGAATCGTTAAAATAGACGGGACATGTCTTCGGGAAGTGGATCTACCAGATCCAGCACTTCACCGGTGACCGGATGGACCAGATGGATCCGGTGGGAGTGCAGTGCCGGCCGTCGGATCATTTCGGAAACCGTGCCGTAGACAGGGTCCCCGATCAGCGGATGGCCACAGGAGGAAAAATGGATCCGGATCTGATGCGTCCGTCCCGTGACGGGAAACGCGGAGACCAGAGACCGTCCGTTTGATTCCTGAAGTGTTTCATACCGGGTCTCGGAGGCGAGTCCCTCCGGATCTATGACCCGGCGGATGCCCTCCACCGGATCCCGGGAGACGGGCTTGCAGATCGTGCCGCAGGGGGGATCCATGACTCCTTCGATTACGGCAAGATAGCTTCTCTCAAAATCCGCTGTATGCATCCGGGAACGCAGCCGGTCATGGACATAGGCGGATTTTGCGATGACCAGAAGTCCGGAGGTGCCCTTGTCCAGCCGGTGCGCCGGATGGAAGGAGCAGTCCTGTCCGTAACGCCATGAACAGGCATTGGCCACCGTAATACTGGGAAGACGGTCGGATCCGTGTACGGCCATGCCGGCAGGCTTGTGGATGATGAGAAGATCCGCATCCTCATACCGGATGTCCAGGGAGAATTCCCGAGGCTCCGCAGGATTGAAGGGATCCAGATCCGTGATGTTCACCGTGAGCAGATCCCCGGTTTTCACCAGTGCATTGGTGTATACTTTCTCTCCGTTCAGACAGATGCCGTCCGGTTTCGTTTTCAGCCGGGAGATCAGGGAAGAGGCAAAATGGAACTGCTGTTTGAGCACCCGTCGCACCGGCAGACCGTTCATGTCTTCCGGTATTTTCAATTCCAGGATACGGTTATCCATGGCTTGCCTCCTTTCCTGCTTTTTGTGCATTGTAAAAGCTTTTCTTCCTGACGTCAAGGCGCTAAAACCATTGAGTTTGACTTCCCGATGACTTATAATGGGAAAGACGCTCCGACCAGCCGTCGGACCATCATCTCACCGGGAGGATCGAATCCATGATCAATACGAATGGAGACAACAATTTTCTGAACAATCACTACGACGGGGACAGCTGGTCTGCGCCCATCCTGCAGATGCCGGAAGAGCTGACGCGTTTCTTCTCGAATACCAGTATCGCCGGTCGCCGTATTTCGCATATTTTTTCCGTAGGCCCCGCCTACAACATGTCGCAGGAGTGGATGCAGAACTTTGCCATCGCCCTTTCTCAGCAGGAAGGGGATAATGATCACTTCATCCCGCCTCTTATCGAGTTCATCCCGCCGGAAACGGTGTTTTCCAGACTGATCCTGGTGGATCATCCCATTATCATTCAGTTTGACACCGGAGACCGCCTGGAAGTCCTCTTTGCTCACGGCGGTGAAGTTCGCGTGAGCATCAACGCGCTTCCTCTGAGCCTGGAAGCGGCCAACGGCGCCCGGAACATCAATCTGGATCTGATGTTCTCCGAAGTCATCGGTCAGCGCATCTCCGGGATCCAGATAGGACGCCGGAAGGAACTGCCGGAAGACTGGGAACCGCCTCACGGAGAGGACTGGAAGGAGCAGGATGCTCTGATCGCCTATATCCTTTTCGAGACCACCGGAGAAGCCGGACTTGCGTTTGAACCTTATAAGGAGACCGGAAGGGTATTCCTTCTGGGAAGGGATCGGAAGATCCGCCCCATCACGTGGGGACAGCTGCAGACCGCGATCACGCTGGAGCCTCTGGGGGAAAGCAATCTGGATATCCACAAATACGATTATTAATAACGGAAGACCAAAAAAAGGAGCGCAGATGCGCTCCTTTTTTTCAGTATTCCACGTTCCAAAGAAACAGCCCCTGAGGGGGCGCGGTAAATCCCGCGTCGGCACGGACCCCGCTTTCCAGTGCGTGAGACAGATCCTCCGCCGTTTTTTCTCCCGATCCCACTTCGATGAGGGAGCCGGTGAGGATTCTTACCATATTATATAGAAAACCGTCGGCGGAGTATTCCAGAATGATCTCCGGACCATCCTGTGAGATTGTGATCTCCCGGATCGTCCGGACACTGCTGTGTTTCTTGTTCCGGCTGGAAGTAAAAGCGGAGAAATCATGCTTTCCTGTGAAAAGGGAGGAGGCGTTCCTCATGGCAGCCAGATCCAGCGGACCGGGATATACGGTACGGTATTTTCGCTGAAATACACAGGGTTCTTCCGAATTCCAGAGATAGTACCGGTAAGTCTTCCCGGTACAGCTCAGCCGGGCATGAAACGATTCCGGGACTGGTTCCAGCTGCAGAACCCCGATGTCCTGAGGCAGCTGATGGCGGAGCTGGCTGAGGATCCGGGCCGGTTCCAGATCCTGCCCGCAGTGAAAGTTTGCCACCTGCATGCGGGCGTGAACACCGGCGTCCGTTCGTCCGGAGGCCTGGATGGATACCTCTTCGTGAAGGATGTCCTTCAGAACAGATTCCATTTTATGCTGAATGGTACTGGATACATTGTTCTGATTCTGCCATCCGCGGTAGCGGGAACCGTCATAGCAGAACGTGAGCTTGTAATTTGCCATACATGAATCCTCACTGATAGATTTTGACTTCGATAAACATACGGCCGCGGCGGGTGGTGCCTTCAAAGGCGGAGACGATCCCTTTTCCGCGTCCCCGCAGGGAGATCACATCGCCTTCCCGTACCGGGGCATCCGTTTTCAGGCATTCCTGATAGTTGTGCTGCACCAGCCCCTGACGGATACGCTCCGCACCTTCCGTGCGGGAGAGCCGGAACATGCCGGCGACAACGGCGTCCAGCCGGGGCGACATGACGGTGAACCGTTCGCTTCTCATCTGCCGGTGCAGACCGGGCAGGTCCTCGGGAGAGATCTCCCGGATGGTGACGGCATTACGTCCCACCTGTTTCAGTTCGTTCAGGATCGTATCTTTCACCGTGCGCATACAGAAGAGGTAGGCGTTCTCATCCTCCAGCCAGATATCGCCGAGAAACTCCCGGCGGATCCCCAGTCCCATGAGAGAGCCGAGATAATCCCGGTGACCGGGTTTTCCGAACCGGCAGCGGCTCTCCAGGATGGTGATGGTCTCGCTCCAGTCCAGATCCTCTTCCGTCATGTAATAGGGGAGGAAGAACAGGATCTTCCGCTCGGATTCTTCCGTTCCGCCAAACAGCACGGAAATGCCGTCCGATTCCGGCAGGAAAGCGATGTTTGCGATCTGATGCTGCTCGGCGGGCGTCAGGAAATGCGAATGGGTGATGACCGACCGGCGCTGGCACTGAGCTGCCAGATCCTCCATACGGGAAGCAAGATCATTCTTTTCCATACAGTTCCTCCAGCTTCGTGCCGTGCAGACTGTTTTCGTTCTTTTTCAGAACCGTCTCAATCTGGTCCAGAGCCCACTGGATCTCATGCCGGAACTCCCGGGTGGAAACCCGCAGCACTCCGGCGCTGAGAGCGGTAAGCTGAATGAGACTGTCGGATGTGACGACTCGCACGGAATAGTTTTTTCCGATGTCACGGGACAGGGTCTGGATGTAGGAGTCCGCGGACTGTTTCGGCTTCGTATACACCACATGGATCCCGTGATAATCCTCCGCTTTCCGGGCATAGTCCCGGACACGGTAGGCGTCAAAGACCAGGATCACTTCGGTCTGGGTAAATCCGTGGTAATTGGCGAGGAGATCCATCAAGGTACCGCGGGCCAGATCCATGTCATCCTGCGCAAGCCGCTTCAAGTCCTCCCAGCCGAAGATCACGTTGTATCCGTCGATGATGAGATAGGTTTTCTTTTCCTTCGGATCCTTTGCCTCCGGAGCCTTGTTGACCTGAGGTCTGGAATAAACGGGACGGCGGATGGGACCGAACTCCCGGTCCATGATCTCCTCCAGTTCCTTGTCGTCAAAACTCAGGTCCCGGTAACGGATGACGGGGCGGACTTCCACCTGCGTCTCCTTTTCCGCTCCGGTGTCGATGTGCATGTACTCGCTGACCTGATCCCAGGGGATGTTGATCCCGGAACCGTGGGAACAGAAGACGGAACCGGAGGGGTTCTCCGTATCCCGGAGCGGATCATAGCCGGCGGCCTCCACGATCTCATCGGCCCGGGCACATGCCTCATATCCGTCGGGCCAGACACTGATCCGCCCTTTTCCCCGGGTGATGGAAGGGAAGGTGGAGAGATATCCGGACAGCCGGTCCACCGGGGCCCTTCCGCTGACGGTTCCCGAAGAACCGTCGGGAGAGGTCTCGGTGTCTGTCACGGTACCGCTAAAGGATTTGATATCATTGATAATCCGTCCGACGGTCTCCGACGGACAGGACGCCGTAAAGGAATAGTAGGGTTCCAGAAGGATGCTCTCCGCCTTCATCAGGCCCTGGCGTACGGCACGGTAGGTCGCTTGGCGGAAGTCGCCGCCTTCCGTATGCTTCGCGTGGGCTCTTCCGGCGATCAGCGTGATCTTCATATCGGTGATGGGAGCGCCGGTCAGAACGCCGCGGTGCTGCTTTTCCTCCAGGTGGGTCAGGATCAGCCGCTGCCAGTTCCGGTCCAGCAGATCCTCACTGCAGTCGGAATCGAAGACCAGACCGGTCCCCCGGGGAAGAGGCGAGAGCCAGAGATGGACCTCGGCATAATGGCGCAGCGGTTCGAAATGTCCGATTCCTTCCACCGCGTTTGCGATGGTCTCCCGGTACATGATCTGACGCTGGCCGATCTCCACCTCGATATCAAAACGCCGACGGATCTGATCTTTCAGTACTTCCGTCTGGATATCGCCCATGATCTGGATCTGCATCTCGCCCAGATTCTCGTCCCAGACCACGCGGAGGAGAGGATCCTCTTCCGTGAGGATCTGCATCTTGTTCAGAAGGACAGGGGCACTGGTGCCGTCCACTGCTTCGATGCGGCAGGTCATTACCGACTCCATTACGGGAACGGTACTGCCGTGTTCCGAACCGATCCCCAGTCCCGGAGCAGTGTGCTCCAGGCCGCAGACGGCTACGATATCTCCGGCGGATGCATCATTGACGGAAGTATAGCGGTCACCGGAATAGGAACGGATCTGATGGATCTTTTCCTCCACCGTCTGGCCGTGGTGGAGATAGGAGATGGTGTCTTTTACGGAAATGCTCCCGCCGGTCATCTTCAGAAAGGTAAGACGGGCCCCGTTCTTGTCATGACGGATCTGAAAGACCCGGGCACCGGGATCCGTATGATATGCCGGCATGATGGTGAAACGGTCCAGACCGTCCATCAGTTCCGTCACACCGTCTCCCCGGAGACCGGAACCGAAGTACACCGGGAACAGTTCCCGGGACAGGATCATATTCTGAATGGTCTGTTCGGATACTGTGCCGTCACGAAGGTATTCTTCCATGGCTTCTTCGGACAGACAGGCAAGGTCCTCCTGGCTTCCGGCCGTCAGATCCGAGCATCCCGGATGAAGGACCTGCCGGCATTCTTTCAGAATCGTCGCCGGACTGCCGGCAGCAATATCCATCTTGGAAACGAACAGGAACACCGGGACCTGATACCGGTCCAGAAGTTTCCACAGCGTCTCGGTATGGGACTGGACCCCATCAGTACCGCTGATGACCAGAACGGCATAGTCCAGAACAGGGAAGACCCGCTCCGCCTCCGCGGAAAAGTCCACGTGTCCCGGAGTGTCCAGAAGGATGAATTCCGTGTCCCGGTAGGAGAAGGGAGCGACGTTGGAGAAAATGGTGATTCCCCGCTGGCGTTCCATTTCGTCGGTATCCATATGGGAACTGCCGTCATCCACCCGTCCGCGGGACCGGATGGCCCCTGCGGTATAAAGCATCTCTTCCGAGAGCGTTGTCTTTCCGGCGTCTACATGAGCCAGAGTTCCGATTGTGATCTTCTTCATGACTATTTTAAGTTCCAACAGAATTGATTTTGATTTTAAACAATGATTATATTGCAAAACAGGTGTTATTTTGTGCACAATCGACTTGGAAAAAATGGTAAAAATGCATTAAAAGTGCGACATGCATAACAACTTATACGTTAAATTGTGCGCTTTTCACTAAAAATGGTGAAAATGGTAACAAATTGTCCAAGAATTCACCGACAAAAAAATAACTTTACTTTACATTTCTCAATATGGATGTTTTACTGAATTTAGCAGTAAAAGAGCATGCAAATGCAGACAGTATTATAGCATAGTTTCCAAAAGCAAAAAACAAGGCAAATAAAGTAAAGGAGGAGTTTCATGAAAGTAGATTTTGAACTCATAGATTCCATTCTGAAAGATCATAACTACGATGCCACTAAGGTTATCGGCATCATGCAGGACATTCAGAAGGAATACAGATATCTCCCGGAAGAGGGACTTAAGTACGCTGCCGAGAAGATCGGCATCAGCCCTGCAAAGATTTACGGTGTTGCCACATTCTACGGCAACTTCTCTCTCGAAGCAAAAGGAAAATATGTTGTGAAATGTTGTAATGGTACTGCCTGCCACGTCAGCCGCGCTGACGACGTTACGAATGCTATGTATGAAGCAGTCGGAATGAAACCCGGCCAGCATACTTCCGAGGACGGCCTGTTTACCATTGAGCGTGTATCCTGCCTTGGTGCATGCGGTCTGGCTCCCACCATGATGGTCAACGATGTTGTTCATGGTAAGATGACCCCGGAAAAGGTTCATGACTTAGTCAATTCTCTTCGAGAGGAGAGCAGATAAATGAGTAAATTAAAGAGCTTAGAAGAATTTAAGGCCTTTCAGCAGGAAGCTGCTGCAAAACTGGCCAAGCAGACCAACAAGGTTCTGGTCTGCTCCGGCACCGGCTGTATGGCTGCCGGCGCCAAGGCAGTCTACGACAAGTTCGTAGAAGTTCTGTCCAAGTCCGATGTTCCGTTCTCCGTTTCCTGGGAAGATGAGAAGGACGGCGCATTCAATCTGAAGAAATGCGGATGCATGGGCTGCTGCTCACTTGGCCCCCTGGTCCGTATCGATCCTCTGGATGTTTATTATGTACATGTCACTGCCGCTGACGTTGAAGAGATCGTCAACAAGACCATCAAAAACGGCGAAGTCGTGGCAAGACTGGTAGAATATGAAGACGGCGTGCAGTATCCGCACCTGACCAAGGACTACCCGTTCTACAAAAAGCAGTCCAGATACCTGATGGAGCACTGCGGAAACATAAGTTCCGAATCCATCGAAGAGTATGTTGCTGTCGGCGGATATGACGGATTCATCAAGGCACTCTTTGAGATGACTCCCGAAGAAGTCGTCAATGAAGTAGACGCATCCAACCTGAAGGGCCGCGGCGGCGCAGGTTTCCCGGCCGGCAAGAAATGGTCCCAGGTTGCAGCACATAATGAGGAAGTAAAATACGTCGTCTGCAACGCGGACGAAGGTGACCCCGGTGCATTTATGGACTGCTCCGTCATGGAAGGCGATCCGCACCGCATGATCGAAGGTATGATGATCGCAGCACGAGCAGTCGGCTCCAATCGCGGTTTTATCTACTGCCGTGCAGAGTATCCTCTGGCGGTTGAGAGACTGACCAAGGCAATTGAAGCAGACAAGGCTCTGGGACTGCTGGGCGATAACATCCTCGGAACCGATTTCAGCTTTGAACTGACCATCTCCAAAGGCGCTGGTGCTTTTGTCTGCGGTGAAGGTTCTGCTCTTCTGAAATCCATCGAAGGTAACCGCGGCCAGCCGCGTCCGAAACTGCACCGTACCGTTGATAAGGGCCTGTTTGAAGCTCCCACACTGCTCAACAACGTCGAGAGCTATGCAAACATCCCCATGATCATCACCAAGGGTGCCAAATGGTACACCGGTATCGGCACCGAGGGCAGCACCGGCACCAAGACCTTCTCTCTGACCGGCGCCATCAACCGCACCGGCCTGATCGAAGTTCCCTTCGGAACCACGCTGAGAGAGATCGTTTATGATATCGGCGGCGGCCTGAAGAACGGCGGCGAATTCAAATCCGTCCAGATCGGCGGCCCGTCCGGCGGCTGTCTGACGAAAGATCATCTGGATCTTCCGCTTGACTTCGATTCCGTCAAGAAAGTTGGAGCCATCATCGGTTCCGGCGGACTTGTTGTTATGGGTCAGGATTCCTGCATGGTAGAGATTGCTCGTTTCTTCATGAACTTCTGCCGTGAAGAGTCCTGTGGTAAATGTTCCGCATGCCGTGAAGGCGTGCCTCAGATTCAGGAAATCCTCGAACGTATCACCAAGGGTGAGGGCAAGGAAGAGGATCTCGACCTTATGGCAGAGATCGCCGATACGGTCAAGAACTGCTCCCTGTGTGGTCTTGGTAAGACCGCAACCAACCCGGTCATGTCTACGATGAGATACTTCCGTGATGAGTATCTTGCTCATGTCAATGACAAGAAGTGCCCCGCTGGTGTATGTAAGAGCCTGTTTAGTTACTGGGTCAATCCGGATAAATGTATCGGCTGCACGAAGTGTGCACGTAACTGCCCGGTGGACGCCATCTCCGGCGCTGTCAGACAGCCTCACACTATCGATACCTCCAAGTGCATAAAGTGCGGTACCTGTGTTGCTGGATGCCCGCAGAACGCGATTGAGGAGGTCTGAGACGATGAAACATATGATTATTGACGGTACCACCGTTGAATTTGAAAACGCGCGCAACGTACTGGAAGTTGCCCGCCAGAACGGCTTCGACATCCCCAACCTCTGCTACTGCGAGAATCTGTCCATTTATGGCGGCTGCCGCATGTGTGTGGTAGAAAATGACCGCGGCAAGATCGAAGCTGCATGTACCATGGTTCCCAAAGACGGAATGGAGATCAAAACCAACTCCGCAAAGCTTTGGAAACACAGAAAGCTTATCACCGAGATGCTTCTGGCCAGCCACCGTGTGGAATGCACCACCTGTGACCAGTCCGGCATCTGCAAACTTCAGGAATACGCAAACCGCTTTGGCATTCACAAGGTTCGTTTCGACAACGTGTACAGCCAGGAGCCCATCGATAAGACTTCTCCGTCTATCGTTCGTGATCCTTCCAAGTGCATCCTCTGTGCTAAGTGCGTGAGAATGTGTGCTGAAGTACAGAATATCTCCGCAATCGACATCTGCAACCGCGGACGTGAGTCCTATGTTTCCTGCGGCTTCGGCCAGAGCATGATCGACACCAACTGTGTTGGCTGCGGTCAGTGTGCTGCAGTATGTCCCACCGGCGCTCTTACCGTTAAGAACGAAGTGGACAAGATGTGGAACATGATCTTTGATCCCAGCAAGAAGACAATGGTTCAGATCGCTCCCGCTGTCCGCGTCGGTATCGGCGAAGAGTTCGGCATTCCCGCAACGCAGAATGCCATCGGCAAGATCGTAACGGCTCTGAAGCGTATGGGTGTTGACTATGTGTTCGATACCTCCCTGACCGCTGACCTTACCATCGTGGAAGAATCCAACGAATTCCTCAACAAGGTAAAGACCGGCCAGAAACTTCCGCTGTTCACTTCCTGCTGCCCCGGCTGGATCAAACACATCGAGAAGACCTATCCGGAGATCATGCCTCAGGTCTCTACCTGCGGATCTCCCATGGAAATGTTCGGTGCGATCCTGCGCAAACAGTATAAGGATGAACCGTTCTACTCCGTAGCAGTCATGCCGTGTTCCGCAAAGAAGATGGAAGCTGCACGTCCGGAGCTGGAGAAAGACGGCGAGCGTCTGATCGACCTCGTTATCACCAGCCAGGAACTGATTCGTATGATCAAGTCCGCAGGTCTTGACTTCGCTTCTCTGCCTGATACGGAACCGGATCAGCCTCTGGATATGTACACCGGTGGCGGCGTTATCTTCGCTGTTACCGGCGGCGTTACCGAAGCTGTTATCCGCCGTGTCCTCGGAACCACCACCGACGAAGAAGTGGCAACTGTCGCTGAATGCGGTGTCCGTGGTCTGGACGGAATCAAGGCATTCGAAGTCACCGCAGGTGATCTGACCATCCGTATTGCAGTTGCAAACGGCCTCGGAAATGCCGATAAGCTGGTTGCCAAGATCCGCAATAAGGAAGAACAGTTCGACTTTGTGGAAGTCATGGCTTGCCCCAACGGCTGCATCGGCGGCGGTGGACAGCCGCCTGCTGCAAACGCACGCAAGGTCGAGAGGTTCTCGGGTATCTTCAATGCAGACGATGAGAACGCTCTGAAGAACTGCGATCAGAACACAGAACTGAAATATGTTTACGATCTGCTTGATGGCCGTGAGCATGAACTGCTGCATATCCACTATGCCGATCACGCCAGAACTCCGGAGCCCTGATCGGGGGATCCTGTTCTGAAACAAACAAACCCGCAAGTAGGGGAGACAGTCATTTGACTGTCTCCCTTTTTTAAATGATTTTCAACTGTTTTGAAGAAAATGGTATTCATTTCGGTTGTATTTCACACATTTTATTGACCTTTTCACTTGGATTGGATATAATTTTATTAATCATTTATCAAGAAGGAAATGGTTGAGATGACATATATCTATGATGAGGATATGAAACTGTTTTCTCCCGAAATGATCGAGGAGATCCAGAGTCAGAATCCTTTCGTCCGGATCAGCGAAGCGGTCTACAGCATCCTGGAGGATGCCATCCTTTCATCGAAACTTCGCCCCGGCAGCAAGCTGAAGATCAATAAGATCGCAGATGAACTGAATGTCTCCGGTACACCGGTACGTGAAGCGGTGGAGCGGCTGACATCCCGCGGCCTGGTCATTGAAAGCATGATCAACGGCGGCAAGTATAAAAACTATTACGTATTCGATCTTTCCGAAGACGATATCGAAAATCTGTTTGAGGCACGCAAGGCCATTGAAAGTGTCGCATGCTATGCATGCGCCGAGAAGAACTGGAAAGTGGACATGAAGAAGCTCCATGAGTACGCGGACGGCTTTGAGAAGGACATGCGGGACTTCATGAGCGGCAAGAGCGAGATCCTGCGCAACAAGTATGACCGTGAGTTCCATACGTTTATCGTGCAGAGCGCAGGGAATCCCTTCCTGCTGGAGATGTATGAGACCCTGGACAAGAAACTGTCCTATCTGTCCATTCGTACGGTGGAATACATGGCCTTCGGGTCCCGTAACGAAAAGCTCCATCTGCTGGTCAATCAGCATCATTCCGTGATGAACGCCATCGAGATGGGATTTCCGGAACTGGCACAGCAGGCGATGGATACCCACATCGATTTCTGCGAGCGCAACTGCCTGTCCAACAAGAAGGAATTTGAAAGCGGAATGGACGCCGCCGGCGCCGGAAAATAACAGCAATTACAATTCAGGGAAACAGAGACAGAAGTCTCTGTTTCTTTGCATTTCTATATGATATAATAATTGCACTATTTTTCTGGAGAACACAGTTATGATCAAAGAAAAACAATTACGGTTTCAGATCATCACGAAAACCACCACTTATCTCTTTGAAGTGACAGAGTCGGGACATCTGAAGCATTACTATTATGGATCGGTTCTCAGCGAGAAGGATGCGGAAAACTGGGAAATCTCCAACAGTGTGGGCTGGGGCTGCTCGGTGCTGTACCGGCAGGAGGATCCCTCCAGCAGCCTTCATACTACGCCGCTGGAATGGAGTGGATCCGGATGCGGTGACTACCGGGAATCTCCCATTGAGGTGGAAGGCGACTGGGGAGTGCTGACGACGGATTTCCGTTATCAGTCTCATAAGATCTATTCCGGAGAAGGACCGCATCGTTTTCTGTGGCCGCGGGCTGAAGGTGCGGAAGAGACTTTGGAGATCTGTCTTTCCGATCCGGAAATCGCCATGGATCTGCGCCTGTACTGGAGCGTTTTCGGCGATGTGATCTGCCGGAAAGCACTGCTGATCAACCGTGGAGAAAACACCCGTTATGTGCGGAAGCTTATGAGCAGCTGTGTGGATTTTGCGGGAGAATACCGGATGTTGAACCTCCATGGAGACTGGATCCGGGAAGCGCATCCGGAGATCTCTTCGGTGGGGTACAGCCGTATCGTCAATGAGAGCCTGACGGGATTTTCCTCCAACCAGCACAACCCGGCATTTGCGGTCATGACGGAGCAGACAAACGAGTGGAGCGGGGATGCCTACGGATTCAATCTCATCTATTCCGGCAATCATTACGCTTCTCTGGCCCGTTCTTCCGCCAATCTTACCCGCATCATGCAGGGCATCTCTCCTGCCAATTTCCGTTATGAGCTTGCGCCCGGGGAATCCATGGAGACTCCGGATGCGGTCATGACGTACTCCCCGGAGGGACTCAACGGAATGAGCCGCAATCTTCATGAGTTTATCAACAGCAGTCTCGTTCCGTCCTACTGGCGGTACCGGGAGCGCCCGGTCCTTTATAACAGCTGGGAAGGATGCATGTTTGATTTTAACGAGAGAAAGCTGCTGGGACTTGCCCGGGAAGCTAAGAGAATGGGCTGTGAACTGTTTGTGCTGGATGACGGATGGTTCGGTACGAGAAATGATGATACCCAGGGTCTGGGAGACTACAATGTCAACCTGAAAAAACTGCCTCATGGCCTGACGGGACTTGCCGAACGCATCAACAGGATCGGACTGCAGTTCGGACTCTGGTTTGAACCGGAGGCCGTTAACGAGAACAGTGATCTGTACCGGGAGCATCCCGACTGGGTCCTGCAGGAACCGGGACGGAAACCGCTGCAGGGAAGAAACGAGTATCTGCTGGATCTGCGCATGGAATGTGTGCGGGACTATATCGTGAGATCCGTTTCCCAAGTACTGGATTCCGCCAACATCACCTATGTGAAATGGGATATGAACCGGCATTCCAATATCCTTGGTGCCGGCAGCATGGAGTATATTCTGGGACTGTATGAAGTGATGCATCGCATCTTTGATCCCAGACCGGAGATCCTTCTGGAATCCTGCGCCTCCGGCGGAAACCGGTTCGATCTCGGTATGATGACCATCTCTCCGCAGATCTGGGCTTCGGACAACACCGATCCCATGGAACGGCTGCATACCCAGAAGGGACTGTCGTATTTCTATCCGCAGTCCACCATGGGATGTCATGTTTCCGCGTCGCCCCATATGCAGACTATGCGTCATTCGGAGATGGAGACCCGGGGCAACGTGGCGTTCTTCGGGGCGCTCGGATACGAACTGGATCTGGATCATGCGTCGTACGAGAATAAAAAGAAGATCCGCGAACAGATCAAATTCTATAAGAAATATCAGAAGGTCTTTCAGTTCGGAACGTTTTACCGTTATGATACGGATGAGGATCATGAGCAGTGGCAGGTCCTGGACGGCGATACCTCCATGGTCGGCGTGTTCCGCAGACTGGGTTCCGCCGCTCCCGGATTTGAAAAGTTCAGCATCTATGCACTGGATCCCGATCAGGAGTATCATGTGACGACACGTTCCCAGACCGTGAATTTCAGCAGGGTGGGGGGCAATATCAATTATCTGTCACCCATCAGGATCAATCCAAACGGTCCGCTGTTCTTTGTCGTGGATCAGAGGCTTCATATCACTGCCGCAACGGAAAACCGTACGCATTCCGGACGGGCACTGGCCGGCGGATTTGTTCCCATGCCGCTCTTTGCCGGTTCCGGTTATGACGGAAATCAGAGGCTGGTAGGCGACGGAGGATCCGAACTGTACGTGATCGAAAAGACCGAAAGGTGAGAGTTCTATGACGACTAATAAAAAGAATGGACCGGTCCTCGCCGTTGTGGTCCCTTGCTACAACGAAGAGGAAGTGCTGATGGAGTCCGCTGCGATTCTGCAGAGCTTTGTTCAGAGGCAGATCGATTCCGCAGAGGTGTCCGAAGACAGCTATATCCTGATGGTGGATGACGGATCGAAAGACCGCACCTGGACGGAGATCTGCAAGTTTCATGATTCCGATCCCATGTTCCGGGGACTGAAGCTGGCTCATAACCGGGGCCATCAGAATGCGCTTTATGCCGGACTGATGGAAGTACGGGAAGACTGTGATCTTTCCATCTCCATTGATGCCGATCTTCAGGACGATGTCGATTCCATGGCGGAAATGATCCAAAAGGCAAAGGAGGGTGCCAACATCGTATTCGGCGTACGGAATGACCGCACCACCGATACCGTAATGAAACGCACCACTGCGGACTGGTATTACCGGACGCTCAATGCCATGGGGATCCATACGATCCCGCAGCATGCCGATTTCCGGCTGATGGACCGGACGGCGCTGGATGCGCTGAGCCAGTACCGTGAGGTCAATCTGTTCCTGCGCGGAATCGCTACGGATATCGGGTTGAAGACCGATCGGGTGTATTATTCCAGAAAGGCCAGGACGGCAGGAGAGAGCAAGTATTCGCTGAAGAAGATGTTCCTTCTAGCGGAAGACGGAGTGACTTCCTTCTCGACGGCCCCGCTGAAGCTCTCCTTCGGATTCGGAGCTGCTGCGGACGGAGCGGCACTGCTGCTTCTGTTTCGTGCCATGAGAGACCGGAAGTCTCAGGCCGGGATCATGGCGATGATCTGCTTTATGCAGAGCATTCAGTTCTATCTGTCCGGCATCATGGGAGCCTATATCGGGAAGACCTATACGGAAGTAAAAGACCGGCCGCGCTACTATATCCAGGAGCGGACCGGAGAGAAATAAGCAAACAGGAGGAGACCTTATGGACTGGCTGGATGACGGCCCCATCAGCGGGGAAGATCTCATGGCGGAGATTATTGAATTCTATCCGGAAACGGTGGATTATCTTGCGGGGATCGGGATGCATTGCCTGTCCTGTTCCTCATCCCAGCTGGAGACTCTGAATGAAGCGTGTCACGCACATAATCTCAGACCCGGACCGGTGGTGGCGGAACTGAACCGCATCGTAACCGAATAAAAAACAGGTGAAGGAAACACAATGAATTCCTTCACCTGTTATTTTTATACAGACTGCTCCCACTGCTCATAGAGTTCCAGGAGCTCCTGATCCAGCTGCGCTTTTTCTTCGCTCAGTTCCATCAGTTTTTCATAGTCGGTGCTGAACGTTTCCTCTTCTTGGGTCAGCTGGGCCATCCGTTCTTCTTTTCTTGCGATCTCCCGCTCAATCTTTGCCGCAGTCTTGGAATTGGGGGATCGCTTCCTCGGCTTCGGTTCCGTTTCCGCTCTGTTTTTCTTCTTTTCCGCTTCGTTGTTGCGGTATACGATCTGTCGTGCGAGATAGGAACGGTATTCCGGGTAGGTACCCTGATAGTCCAGGACTGTGCCGTCCATGGAAAATGCCCAAATCCGATTGGCGAAACGTTCAATGAAATATCGGTCATGGGACACGAAGATAAGAGCCTCGTTATAGTCTTCAATGGCATCTTCGATCCATTCACGGCTGTCGATATCCAGATGGTTCGTCGGTTCGTCCAGAACAAGGAGATTGATATTCTTTCCCATTTCGATACAGAGCTTCAGACGGCTCTGTTCGCCTCCGGAGAGTGAGTTCACCGGTGTGAACACCTTTTCTCCGCGGAAGCCGAAGGCAGCCAGTCGGTCCCGGGCCTCCTGCGGTTTGCATCCGGCCTCATAAAGCATGGTGTCGAGACAGCTGCGGGAAGGATCCTCGAAGGTGACGATCTGGGGAAGATATCCGACCTTGGCATTGGCGGACAGCAGGATCGTTCCGGTATCCGGTGCCAGTTCATTCATAATCATGCGCACAAGGGTGGATTTTCCGGTACCGTTATTTCCGATGACCGCGATGCGTTCCTTGCCCTGGACCTTCATATCCAGAGGCGAGAAGAGAGTGCGGCCTTCATAGTTTTTGGTGACTCCGTCAATGGTGAGCATATCATCGGCGAGAAACTCCATCTCCTGGAATCGGGTGTTGAGTTTTTTCGCGGCAACGGGTTTTTCCACACCACGCTCTTTCATGCGCTGGATGCGCTTTTCCATGGAAAAAGCGCGCTTGTGAAGCTTGTCATTGCCGAGAAAAGCCCAGAGATGCATCTGTTCGGCCGCCCGCTGAAGCTGTTCGATCTTTTCCTGATCCTTCTCATACTGGCGGAGTTTTTCCTCGTAGCGTTTCTGGCGTTCCACCACATAGAACGAATAGTTTCCGCTGTAGAACTCGGCTTTTCCGGAGGAGATCTCGATACAGCGCTGACATACCACATCCAGATAGTAGCGGTCATGACTGATGGTGAGGACGGTACCGTGGAAATGATTTACGTAGTCTTCCAGCCATTCGATGGACTGCATGTCCAGATGGTTGGTGGGCTCATCCAGAAGAAGGATATCCGTATCCTCAAGAATGAGCCTGGCCAGATTGACCCGGGTCTTTTCTCCGCCGGAGAGACTGTCAAAGGTCTGGTTCCGCATGGTCTCCGTGATATCCAGACCATTTGCCACGCGGTTCCGGATGGCATCGATCTGATATCCGTCCATGGTGCTGAACTGTTCCATCAGCCGGTCATATTCATTTAAAAGAGCAGGAGATGAATCCTGCTCCATTTGCTGCTCTAATTCCTGCATCCGGTCCTGGATGTTATAGATATGCTGATGAGCAGATTTCAGAACGTCTTCTGTCGTCCATCCGTCGGGAAAACGGGGGATCTGAGAAATCAGACCGATTCGTTTTCCCCTAGCAATGGAAACCTGCCCTTCATCATAATCAAGACTGCCGGTGAGGATCTTGAACAGGGTGGTCTTTCCGCAGCCGTTGGGGCCGAGGATACCGATATGTTCGCCGGTATTCACATCAAAGGACAGACCGTCCAGGACGTTGGATCCGACTTCATAGGATTTTACAAGATCCTTCACGGAAATATCTATCATTGCTTTGTTTTTCCTTCTGTTTCAGTTCACAAGTGCCTGCAGAACGGTGTTGGCTATCGGGCCTGCTGCCGCCAGTCCGCCGCCGCCGTGTTCCACCACAACGACAAAGGCATAGGGATGAGACGGATCGTCCAGGAATCCCGTAAACCAGGCATGGCTGGTGCCGTCACCCACTTCGGCAGTACCGGATTTCGCACAGATCTGAAGACCGGGGAACGAGCCGGTTCCGTAGTTGTTGGTGACGTTGTTGCGCATGAATCCCTTCATCGCGCCGGCAGTCTCCGAGGAGAGCAGGGACGTCTGACGGTCCGTGGCACCGTGCTTCAGGATCGCTGGCTCCAGCATGGATCCGCCGTTTCCAATGGCAGATACATAGCGAAGCATGGAATAGGGGCAGACCAGGTCGTTGTACTGCCCGATGCCGGCCCAGGACAGGAAGGAAGAACCCTTCGAGGCCTTGTCGAAGCGGCCGGCAGCCGTGGGGATCCCGTTCATGGAATGGGATTCGGTAAATCCGAGCTTGTCGGCGTAAGTCTCCAGTGCATTCGGACCCACTTCCTGTGCGATCTGTGCGAAGGCACAGTTGCAGGAATTGGCCAGCGCCCCGTAGATGTCCTGTGTTCCGTGGACACCGGTGCAGTTGATGGTATCACCGCCGATATCGACGCTGCCGCTGCAGGTATAGGTTCTGTTGTAGATATCCGGCATGGTGTCGATGGCGGCAGCCAGTGTCACCAGTTTAAACGTGGAGCCGGGGGTCAGAGCCGAAGAGATCCCCTTGTTCAGGTAAGTGCCTTCCGCAGGGGAATCCGACGGATCTGCAGGGTCCTGCGACGGGGTGGAGGTCATGCAGAGGATCTCACCCGTTCGATAGTTGGAGACCAGTACTGCTCCGGGCCGATCGCCCAGTGCTTCATAGGCACGGACATTCAGCGCGGCATCCAGCGTCAGGCTGACGTTCTTGCCTTTGCTGTTGGTCGTGCCGTAGAGGTAGTTGAAACCGGAAAGACGGCCGGCAAAATGAGTCAGCGCACCGGTACCGATATTGCCGGATTTGTCGCCGATGACCTGATAACAGGCCAGACGGGTTGTATAGTCATCGGCATAGGTGATGGAGCCGGAGGACATGGTTGCCAGCGTTACACCGTACCGGTCCGTAAGGACACTGGTGCCGGTGACATTTTCATTGCCGAAGAACGAGGCCCAGTTGGCGCCGTCCTGGATATAACGGAATCCGTAGGTGAGGATCCCGAGGATCACCAGCATGGCGATCAGAATGGCAAATCCCGCGCGTCGAGTTACAGTTTTCATTCGTCAACCCTCCTCTTCCTGCGCAGGCTTCACCACGAAGCTTGCTCCTTTTCGGGTATCCGAAGCCTTGACGAACGCCAGCAGCATCCAGCAGGACAGCAGGGAAGTGCCGCCCTTGGATACAAACGGGAACGTAACACCGGTAAAGGGAAGGATATCCATGGAACCGAATACGTTCAGAGACATCTGTACCATCAGCATGCTGACGGTGGCACATGCCGCGATCACATAGTAGGCACTGCGTCCGTGCTGTGCCGAGCGGACCGCGAAGAATGCCAGAACCACGATGGCAAGCAGGGCACACAGTGCGATGAGAAGTCCGTTCTCCTCGCAGATGACACCGAATACCATATCCGTGTTGGCCGCGACGATGTCCTTGAGCCATCCGCTGCCGGCACCTTTGCCGAACATGCCTCCGGAGGCTGCCGCGGACATGGCGCGGGTCTGCTGATACCCGGCTCCGTAAATGTCCTGCCAGGCATGGCCCCAGGTGGCAAAACGCTGTGCTATATAGGGCTTGATGGACAGAACCAGGAAGCCGGCAAGACCGGCGCCGGTAATAGCCAGAGCTACCGTTGCGAAAGATCCGGACCGCATGAAGGAGATCACAAGGAAGGTGGCAAAGAAAATCAGAGCCGTTCCGAAGTCTCCCATCAGGGCTAGGGCCATGACGCAGATGGCGGAGAACCCGATGAATACGATCAGGTTTCGCCTCTGGAAGAGACGGTCCAGAGTTGCAGCGCCCACATAGATGTAGGCGACCTTTACGATCTCGGAGGGCTGGATGGAGAATCCGCCCAGCAGGATCCAGTTCTTGGCACCGTTGGTCACACGGCTTACCAGAAGGTTCAGGATCAGAAAGATCAGAGCCACGATCGCTACCGAGAGCCGGTACTTTTTGGATCGTTCCAGATCCCGAAGCCACCATCCCACCATAAAGAACAGGACGATGCCCATGACGATCAGTATGATCTCCTTGAATATATCTTCCGGAGTGGAGGTGGCCACGACACTCAGTCCGAGCGTGGTCAGGAAGAATGCAAGGATCTCCACTTCAAAACCGTTTCTCCGGATGCTTCGCATCAGAAAGTAACAGAACCACTCGATCAGGATCAGCGCCACGAAGCCGAGGATCACATTGTTGATATGTTCATCCTTCGCGGACAGAGTATGCTGCAGAAGAAGGAAGCTTTGAAACACCGTCAGACCGAACAGCGTCAGTCCGGGTCCCACATTACGTCCTGCCCGGGTGCGCCGGGATTCCAGCTGCGCATGCTTGGCAGAGGAGATCTCCGCAAAGACCAGCGGCTCATTGCCGATGGCCAGACTGTCACCGGATTTGATGGGGGAGCCGTCGGGCTGAACCTGTTTTCCATTCACTGCTATGCGGCCGCGGGAAAAGGTATCAAAGATCTTCCATTTGCCGTTGTCATCACGGATAAGGACACCGTGAACACGCTGCACCGATCGGTTCGTCAGGTGAACATCGGCATTGCGGGTACGCCCCAGCATGTTTTCCCAGTGCGTGAGGGGATAGGTCGTTTTGTTTCTTCCGTCCAGGATATAGCCCCAGATCTCCGGCTCATATTTTTCACGGAGCATGGAGCGCACACAGCGGATCAGTATCCACAGTGACAGAAACGGCAGAACATATTTGCTCGCATCCACGACGATGCGTACCATTTCTTCCAAATTCCGAACCCTCCTTTCCGCTAAAATGGTTGGGTCGTAAACTTTTGTAATAATAACACAGATATGAAAATACCTCAACAATAGACACTTTTCTCAAAGCGTTTAAAATGCGTAAATGGCAGCGAAAAACCATTGTATTTATACCGCTATTGTGTTAAAAACATATAGAAGAAAGAAAAAAAGGAGCGGTACGAATGAGCACAGAAGAATGCACCCATGATTGTTCAACCTGTGGGGAAGATTGTGCAGAACGCAGCGGGATCGTAAA
>CAJGCI010000006.1 GCA_904501855.1 Oscillospiraceae bacterium
ACGGGCGGAGTTTCTTGCCACGACAATGGATGTCTATGTGATAGAAGGACGATCCGATGTGGATCATCTGAAAGAGGCGGGAACTGCGGAAGCAGACCTGCTTATTGCCGTCACGCCCTCGGATGAAAACAATCTGATCGCGTGTGCGGTGGGACGGAAACTAGGCGCAAAACATACCATTGCACGGGTGCGGGATGAAGAATACTATCAGGACATGGTGCTGCTGAGAGAAGAACTTGGCCTGTCCATGTCCATTAACCCGGAGAGAACCGCTGCGAAGGAGATCTCGAGATGTCTTCGTTTCCCCTCGGCGGTGAAGGTGGAACCGTTTGCACACCGGCAGGTCGAGCTGGTGGAGTATAAGGTCTCTCATGACAGCAAGCTGTGCGATGTCGTCCTGATGGATTTTCGTGAAAAATTCGGAGACCGGGTCCTTGTGTGTACCATCGAGCGGGATGGCCAGGTATATATTCCCAGCGGCAAATCTCAGATCGAGGCAGATGATACGATCACGCTGGTGGGGGCACCGGAATCGATCCATAAGCTGTTCCGGCAGATCAAGGAATTCCGGCATGAAACACGCAATGTCATGCTTCTGGGCGGAGGACGCCTGGCGGAACGACTCGGGCAGGAACTGCAGAAGCTGCATATAAGATTTACTGTTATTGAAAAAGATATGAAGCGGTGCATGGAACTGAAAGCAGCCTTTCCGGAAGCCACTATTGTGTGCGCGGACGGAACCCAACCGGACGTTCTGATCGAAGAAGGCCTGGAAAAAATGGATGCGCTCGTTGCCCTGACCGAGTCTGACACGACGAATATGGTCATGTCCTCTTTTGCCAATACTGAGGGCGTTCCCCAAAGCACGACACTGATCAATGAAGATCATTTTGTGAAAATGACGGAAGCCAACGGCCGTACGACTGTGATCCAGCCGCCGAAAGTGACGGCAGAACGGATCGTGGAATATGTCCGATGGATGCAGAATTCTTCCCGCAGCAGCGAGATCGAGACGCTGCGGATGATTTCGGACGGACAGGCGGAGGCGGTGGAATTCGTAGCACGCAGCGACATGGATATTCTGGGTGTTCCCCTGAAAGATCTTCCGCTGAAATCATCGATTCTCATCGCGGCAATCACCCGTGGAAGACAGTGCATTATTCCAAACGGAAATGATTGTATCCAGGTGGGCGATCATGTTGTTGTCGTAACGACACGGCACGGGATGAAGGAATTGAGCGATATCATGGATGATTCCGCCGCGAATGATTGGAAACTGTCAAGAAAACTATTTGAAAGAGGAAATAAGAATTGAATTACCGATTCATTTTCCATATAACAGGGCAGGCGATTTTGGTGGAAGCTGCGCTTCTTCTGTGTCCTGCTCTGGTTGCATTACTGTACCATGAGAACAGCGGGTGGAGTATCCTGATCACCGCAGCTATCGCGCTGGCGGTAGGAGGAGTTCTCTTTCTGCTGGGGAAAGGCGCAAAGAAAGCGGTATACGCAAAAGAGGTTTTCTGTGCGGTCAGTCTCGTATGGATCAACCTGTCTCTGGTTGGAGCGCTTCCGTTTGTGTTCAGCGGACAGATTCCGAATTTCATTGATGCGTTATTTGAAACGGTAAGCGGGTTTACCACCACAGGAGCCTCCCTTGTAAATCAAGTTGAGAATCTGGATCACGGCATCCTCTTCTGGAGAAGTTTCACCCATTGGATCGGAGGAATGGGGATCCTTGTCTTTATCGCAATGCTTGGTACCCGCTCATCGGATAACGCGCTGCTCATTTTCCGGGCGGAAATGCCGGGGCCGGATGTGGGAAAACTCCTTCCGAAAGCAAGTGATACGGCGAAGATTCTGTATCGGATCTATCTGGCGCTGACAATGCTTGAAATCATATTGCTGGTTCTGGGAGGCAGCCCGCTGTTTGACAGTGTTGTCCATGCAATGGGTACTGCTGGCACCGGTGGTTTTGGTATCCGTTCCGACAGCATTGCCGGATACAGCAGCTACATACAGTGGGTCATAACGATCTTTATGCTGCTGTTTGGCATCAATTTCAACCTCTATTTCTTCCTGTTGTTCAAGAAGTTCCGTGCAGTCGTGAAAAGCGAAGAACTGCGGGTCTATCTGGGTATCGTGATCGCATCGGTGCTTCTGGTTCTTTGGAATATCCGACCGCTGTATGCATCTGCGGCGCATGCTCTGAGAGACTCTGCGTTCCAGGTCGCGTCTATCATCACGACAACCGGATATTCAACAACAGACTTTGATCTCTGGCCTGCCTTTTCCAAGGGGATCCTGCTGATTCTGATGGTCATAGGAGGCTGTGCGGGATCCACAGCAGGCGGACTGAAAGTATCCCGGGTCGTGATCCTTGCAAAGACAATAACCGCAGAGATCCGGAATGCGCTTCACCCCAGACATGTCACCTCTGTGACACTGGATGAAAAACATGTGAAAGATTCATCCGGGAAAGGTGCCGCCATGTATTTTGCGATCTATTCCGGTGTTCTGATTCTGGTATTCTTGCTGATCAGCCTGGATGGATTCAGTCTGGAGACAAATGTCAGTGCAACATTTGCCTGCCTCAACAACGTGGGTCCCGGATTTGCACAGGTGGGACCCAGCGCAGGTTATGCACTGTTTTCTCCGCTGTCCAAAGTGATTCTGACACTGGCGATGCTGTTTGGACGTCTGGAACTGTATCCCATGCTGATCTGCCTGTCACCGCTGGTTTGGCTCTCTAGCCGAAACCATCTGCGCTGAATGGACTGTGGTTCTAACCGTACCCTTCGCACAACAGATCTGTAAGGCTGAAAAGAAAAACCTGAAACTCAACTGAGTTTCAGGTTTTTTATTTATTTGTCACGCTTGAAAAAATGGTGAAGATGCCAGGAGGGATATCCGTTGTCATCGACCTCCAAAATCCCCCAGGTTGGATCATAGCCTGTTCCGGCAGAACCGGGGTTGATGAGGAAGATATCTCCCAATCGTTTGCACAGAGGGGCATGCGTATGTCCGAAGAATGCAATCGAGGCGCCGGCTTCTCTTGCAGCGTAGCCCAGCCGGTCCAGATCCCCGTATTTGACTCCCAGCGTGTGTCCGTGGGCAATGTAGATCTTCACACCGGCGATATCCACGGTACGCGCAAGGCGCATGTTATCCCCGAAGTCGCAGTTGCCGGCAACGTAATAAAAGGGGAGTCCGGGAAAATCCGGTTCTATGGAACGAACATCACGCACACCGTCACCACAATGGATTACCGCATCGGGTTCACACAGGCGGATCGCTTCCCGCATCGGATCGGGGTTGTTATGGGTGTCGGAAAACACCGCGATTTTTACCATGGCATACTCCTATCGGTCAGCTGAGTTCGTGGTATGGGTCAAAGGGAGCCGGGATCCTGTCGGAGAGACCGGCGTGAACCAGGATCGCATCGGCAATGCGTTCGCATGCGTGGCCGTCTCCGTACGGGTTGACCGCGCGGGCCATTTTTGCGTAGGCAGCCGGGTCGGTGAGAAGTTCCGTGGCATCCTCAATGATGGAACGATACTCGACACCGGTCAGGCGGACCGTGCCGGCCGCTACGGCTTCCGGACGTTCCGTTTCTCTGCGAAGGACCAGGACCGGTTTGCCCAGAGCAGGAGCTTCCTCCTGGATCCCGCCGGAATCGGTCATGACAAAATAACTGCGGTCCATGAGCCGGTGCATATCAATGGCGTCCAGCGGTTCGATCAGACGGATATTATCGATTCCCGACAGAATGGGTCCTGCAGCATCCCGCACGACAGGACTCATATGAATCGGATATACAATAAGCAGATCCGGATTTTTCATGGCAAGATCCCGTACGGCGGTGAAGATCTGCTTCATGGGTTCGCCGTAGTTCTCACGGCGATGGCAGGTGAGAACGATAAGACGACGATCATCGAGATCCAGGGAATTGAGCTCTTCCGACGAGAAGCTCCCATTGTCGCCTATGGTGTATTTCATGGCATCGATAACGGTGTTGCCTGTGATGAAGATCTCGCCCTGAACATTTTCCTTCTTCAGGTTTTCCGCATTTTTCGGAGTGGGAGCGAAGTGAAGGGTTGCAAGGCGGCCGACCAGGCTGCGGTTCATCTCCTCCGGAAAGGGACTGTAACGGTCGTAGGTTCGAAGACCCGCCTCCACGTGACCCACGGTCACCTTGTGATAGAAGGAGGACAGGGCCGCGGAGAATGTGGTCGTCGTATCACCATGCACCAGAAGCAGATCCGGCTTTGCATCTTCCAGAACGGCGGGAAGGCCGTTCAATACGCGGGAAGTAACATCGGTCAGAGTCTGATTCTTTCCCATGATGTTCAGATCATAGTCTGCCTTCAGATGAAAACAGTCCATCACGGAGTCCAGCATCTGACGGTGCTGCGCCGTTACACACACCTGACTGACGATGCCGTCCCGTTTTCCAAGCTCCAAAGCCAGAGGAGCCATTTTAATCGCTTCCGGGCGGGTGCCGAAAACGGAGAGAACGCGTATGTTATTCATTGGAGTCCTCCTTATCCGGATCCTTTTCCCGGCTGGATGGATTCTGATCATGGTTCCAGCGAAGGACAAAGATCCACAGGGACAGTGCAATGGCAAAAGCCAGGATCGCCAGGATCACACGAAGAATGCCCCAGTTGGAAGCGAGAACCACCGCAGCGAGACCAATGATCGCAGAGATGGAATACAGGATTGCAACCGCCTGTTTCTGGCTGAGCCCCATATCCAGAAGCCGGTGATGGAAATGCCCGCGGTCTGCATGGAAGGGACTCTGTCCTTTCATCAGTCTGCGAATGAAGGCAAATGCCGTATCCGACAGAGGAATGGCAAGAGCAAGGACCGGAACGACGAACGTCACGATGGCATAGTATTTGAACATGCCCATGACTGAGACCGTCGCCAGCACATAACCAAGAAGCTGAGAGCCGGTGTCGCCCATGAACAGCTTCGCCGGATTGAGGTTATAGGGAAGGAATCCCAGACAACCTCCGACCAGCGCGGAAAGGATGATGGCAACATTGCCTTCGGCAACCATCAGAGCAACGGCCAGCATGGTCAGACTGCTGATGACGGATACCCCGCAGGCCAGCCCGTCCAGTCCGTCGATCAGGTTGACGGCGTTCGTGCATCCGACGATCCACAGAATCGTCAGAGGGATGGCGAGCTTGCCGGTATTAAACATCGCATATGCTGACAGGAAAGTAGGATTCGTTACCACGTGGATCACGATCCCGTAATAAATGGCAACAGCTGCTGCCACGATCTGAACCGCTAGCTTTACCAGCGGCGGCAGATTCATAATGTCATCAATGGCGCCCATGACCACGATGATAATGGAACCGATCAGGATACCTTTGACCTGATTGGTGATATCTGCAAACAGGATCACTCCAATAATGAATCCGAAAAAGATGGCCAGGCCGCCCATACGGGGGATGGGGTGGTCGTGAACACGCCGAGCTTCCGAAGGCACGTCAATGGCGCCCACCTGTTCGGCGAACATCTTCACGATAGGCGTTGTAGCCAGTGCGATGAGAAAGGATATCAGGGCACTGAGGCCGATTTTGATCCAGACTGCAGTGGAAAATAACATAACGAAGATCTCCTAATGAAGTTTGCCGTCAGCGGGTATTCGCTGGCAGGCGAAATCCGTAATCAGAAAGGTTTTTCTACGAAACCGACACGTTTGTATACCTTACGCAAAGTCTTGCGGGCCACATAAGTTGCCTTCTGGGCGCCCTCGGTATATACGCTTTCAAGATAGGCCTTATCGGCAAGGATGCGTTCCGATTCCTCACGCAGAGGACGGAGAGACTCGATAACGGCATCTCCGACTGTGGGTTTCAGTGCACCATAGCCCTGTCCGTCGAATTCTTTTTCGATCTCCTCCAGGGTCTTTCCGGTAACGGAAGAATAAATCTGCATCAGATTCGATACGCCCGGCTTTTCCTTCGGCGCATAACGGACACAGTGTTCCGTATCGGAATCCGTGACTGCCCGTTTGAACTTGCGGGCAATGTCCTCCGGCTTGTCCATCACGAACACGCAGCCTGCGGGATCGGATTTGGACATCTTGGAGACGGGATTGGACAGGCTCATGATACGGGCGCCCACTTTGGGGATAAAGGGTTCCGGGACCTTGAATGTCTCGCCATAGATGTTGTTAAAACGAATGGCGACATCCCGGGTCAGCTCACAATGCTGTTTCTGATCTTCCCCGACAGGAACATAGTCTGCCTGATACAGCAGAATATCTGCGGCCATCAGAGCCGGATAGGTGAACAGGCCGCCGTTGATGTTTTCCGTGTTCTTGGCGGATTTGTCCTTGAACTGGGTCATGCGGCTCAGTTCTCCGAACATGGTGTAGCAGTTGAGGATCCAACCCAGCTCGGCGTGTTCATGAACGTGGCTTTGTATAAACAAGGTACATTTCTCAGGATCCAGACCGCTGGCGATATATTGTGCCAGCTGGGTCTTGGAGCGGCGGCGGAGATCAGCCGGGTTCTGGCGCACGGTAATGGAATGAAGGTCTGCCATAAAATAATAGCAGTCGAATTGATCGATCATCTCATCCCAGTTTTTTACCGCACCGAGATAGTTTCCAAGGTGAAGATCCCCGGAAGGCTGGATCCCGGATAACATCCTTTTTTTGTTTTCCTGATTTTCCATCAAATAACACCTCAAAGATTTCTACATAATATATCAGTATAGCATTGTATCATTTCGCAGTCTTCTTGACAACTTTGGAAATCTCAAATAGTATGAATTGACAGACAGATTTTCAGGAGGAAAACGGCATGAAAGATCCGAAATGGTTTGAAGAAATGGAAGCACGGATCCCGGTGGGAGAAGTGCGCACCAGATTCGCTCCGTCGCCCACCGGTTACATGCATGTGGGCAATCTTCGAACCGCCCTATATACTTATCTGATCGCCCGCCATGCGGGCGGAAAATTCATCCTTCGGATCGAGGATACGGACCAGAACCGCTTTGTGGAAGGCGCTACGGAAGTGATCTTCAAGACCATGAAGGAATGCGGGCTGGAACATGACGAGGGTCCGGATATCGGAGGCCCGGTAGGTCCGTATATCCAGACGGAACGGAGAGGACTGTATAAGGAATATGCCGAACTTCTGGTTCAGCGGGGGCATGCCTACCGCTGTTTCTGCGAAAAAGCGGAGGAAACGGAAGAAGGGGACAGCTTCCGGAAAGAAGCAGATCCCTGCCGGTCGCTTTCCCGGGAAGAATCCGATGCCAGAGCCGCTGCCAGTGAACCGTATGTCATCCGTCAGCGGATCCCTTCGGAAGGAATCACCTCCTTCGTCGATGAGATTTTCGGGGAAATCTCCGTGGATAACAGCGAACTGGATGATCAGGTCCTGTTGAAACGGGACGGACTTCCCACCTATAACTTTGCCAATGTCATCGATGACCACCTTATGGGCATTACTCATGTGGTCCGCGGCAATGAGTATCTGGCATCCGCACCGAAATACAACCTGCTGTACGAGGGATTCGACTGGCCCGTTCCCAAATACATTCACTGTTCTCCAGTCATGCGGGATCAGCATAACAAAATGTCCAAACGGCACGGAGATCCCAGTTATGAGGATCTGATCGCACAGGGTTATCTTACGGCCGCGGTGATCAACTATGTGGCACTGCTGGGATGGAGCCCATCCGGTGAGCGCGCGGAGCAGGAAATCTTCTCCAAGGAAGAGCTGATCGAAGCTTTTGACACCAAAGGAATCTCCAAATCACCGGCGATCTTTGATATTGAGAAACTGCGCTACTTTAATGCCGAGTACATCCGCAGACTTGCCCCGGAGCAGTTCCACGCTGTGGCGGAACCCTATATCCGTCAGGGGATCGGAGATGCGGAGCTCAATACGGAAGAGATTGCAGAACTTCTCCATCAGCGTACCGAAGTGCTCACGGAGATCCCGGAAAAGCTGGGGTTCTTTGCAGCGCTGCCGGAGTATGAAACGGAACTGTTCACACACAAGAAATCCAAATCCAATGAAGAGACGAGCCGTGAGATCCTGACGGAGATGATCCCTGCGTTTGAAAGTCTGAAGGAATGGACTCCGGAGGCTATTCTGGATGCCATGAAGGCTCTGGTGGAAAAGAAAGAGTGCAAGAATGCTCTCGTTATGTGGCCGGTGCGCATCGCCGCAGCCGGACAGATGGTCACTCCCGGCGGTGCGGTGGAGATCTGCCATATCCTGGGAAAGGAAGAGACACTGCGCCGGCTGAAGATCGGACTGGATAAACTGCAGAACTGAGCAACGGAAAAAACTGTGCTTTTCAATCCACAACAGAAGGAAACCACCTTGACGAAAGAAAGGGTTTGGGCTATTATAAAGTAACAATTGTTTACAGAAAATGACGTTTTATGACGTAGAACGGAGGCCACATAATGAGTCTGATACCAACGGTAACCTGCAGACGATGTGGATATGAATATAAAGTGACCAGCCGCAGATGCCCAAACTGCGGTACCAGAAGAGTTCAGCAGTCCGGCCGGACGCCGGCAGGAACGCCCAGCACGGTAAAGGGAACTGCCGCAAACAGCAGAGCATCCATGAATGCCCGCTGGCAGATGATCTTCGGCATCGTTCTGGTGCTCGCCATCATCCTGGCTGTGATCGTTATGGTTACGGTAAGTCTCAACGGAGAGGATGCCACCCCGGTGGCGACGCCCACGCCCAGTGCCAGTTCACAGGCGGGGGCGACCCCGACACCGACGGCAACGCCCACGCCTTCGGAAAGCATTCAGGTCACCAGCGTCACCATTGCATATTATGATGATCCCAGGACCGAGTTCGGAGTTACCATCGGCGGTTCTCCCACTCCGGTCACCGCAAAGGTATATCCGGTGGATGTAGAAGCGGAAGTGAACTGGAGCGTCAAGGAGGGAGGAGAAGACATCATCTCCATCTCCATCGATGATGACGGAACCTGTGAAGTGGAAGGAATCGGAAATGGCTCCGCGGTACTGGTGGCGGAATGCGGAGGAGTCTCCGCAGAGTGCACCGTTTACAGCGGCTGATCGACACAAAGAAAGGTCTAAGACCGGCAGAGTTTTCTGCCGGTCTTTTTGTAGCGGAAAAGCAAACCAAAAAATTGACATTTTCTGGTTTGTGTATATACTTTTGTGTAAGGAATCTTAAGAATTCTATCCCCAAAAAATGAAGAGAAAAGAGGAAAAAGAGATGATTGACAATAAGACAATCGTGCTGACCGGCGCTTCCAGCGGTATCGGGCTGGAAACACTGAAACTTCTGGCTCAGGGCAAGGGAAACCGTATCCTTGCAGTATCCCGCCATGCCACCGGGATCATGGGCTTCGGAGACAATGTCATCCGTTTCGATGCGGATATCAGCACCAAGGAAGGTGTGGACAGCATTTTTGCAAAAGCAGAGGAGCTCTTCGATAAGATCGATATCTTCTATGCGAATGCCGGATTCCCGTATTATGAGACCTTTAATTATGTGGATTGGGATCGTGTGGATATCATGTTCCAGACCAATACGGTGTCTCCCATCTACACATATGCAAAATATCGGGAACACCTGAATGGCCGTGACGGACATCTTGCATATACCGTCAGCGCGATCGGTCAGATGGCAATGCCCGGCTACGCCCTGTACAGCGCCAGCAAATTCGGCCTGCAGGGATTCCAGCAGGCCATCCGCCTGGAGAAACCCGCCAACATGAAACTGACCTGCCTGTACCCGGTCGCCACCAACACCAATTTCTTCAAGGTGGCAAACTCCGAGACCTTTGAGAAACCGTTCCCGGTACAGGATCCGAAAGTAGTCGCACGCAAGATGGTGAAGGGCATTGAGAAGGGCAAGAAGACCGTGTCTCCCTGCGGCCTGTTTGCTTTGGCAAAAGTGCTGATGGGCATCTTCCCGTTCGTCCGCACGATTTACTGGAAGCTGGAGACCAACAAACTGCTTCGTTTCCAGAAGAAGCTGGATCAAAAGGGAGGAAAATAAGATATGAGTTTTGAGCATCTGCTTTCCCCGATGAAAATCGGTACGATGGAAGTGAAGAACCGTACCGTAATGACCGCTGCGGAATTCAGCCTCGGACAGGCAAATGGCAAACCGACGGAGCGGCTGATGGACTACTATGAAGAGCGCGCAAAGGGCGGAGTCGGTCTGATCATCCCCGGTATCTGCCGCGTCAATGATATGGGCGCCGCCTCCACCTTCACTCAGCTCGCCATGAGCCATGATTACCATATTGAGCCCATGCACGAGTTTGCTGAGCGTCTGCACAAACACGGTGCCAAACTGTGCCTGCAGCTGCATCACCCCGGAAGACAGGGCTATTCCAGCTCCACAAACTCCCTGCCCATGGTCATTCCCATCGTGGACCGATTCCCGAAAGTGCTGGACGGCATTTTCAAATGCACCCCGCTGCTGCTCGGTTTGGAAGAAAAGAAGATCATCTGGTCGGTGCAGGCTCCCTCCAAGGTCGAGCTTGCCAATCATGGAGCCACCAGAATGCACGCCATGAGCCATCGTGAGGTCACCAACCTCCGGGATGATTTTATCGCGGCGGCAGTCCGCTGCCAGAAGGCCGGCGTGGATGCCGTGGAGCTGCACGGCGGACACGGATATATCATTCAGCAGTTCCTAAGCCCCAACACCAACAAGCGTACCGACGAATACGGCGGAAGCTTTGAGAACCGGTTGCGTTTTGTCACCGAGATCATTCAGGGCATCCGGGAGCGCTGCGGCAGAGACTATCCTCTGATCGTCCGGCTCACCGCCGATGAAATGTATGACCGCATCGGTTTCGAAAACAAGGGGTATGGTCTGGAAGAAGGAAAACGCATTGCCAAGCGACTGGAAGAGCTGGGCGTCGATGCCATCAACGTTACATCCGCATGCTATGATGCCTATAACTACTGGCTGGAGCCTACCTCCTTTGAGCCCGGCTGGAGATCCTATCTGGCAAAGGCGATCAAGGAGACCGTAAGCATCCCGGTCATCGCTGCGAACTTTATCCGCTCCCCGCAGCAGGCGGAGGAACAGATTGCCAACGGTACGCAGGACTTCATGGGTTCCGCAAGAACCTTCATCTGCGACCCCCACTGGGTCAAGAAGATCGAGGAAGGTCATCCGGAACAGATCCGGCGCTGCATCGGCTGCCTCAACTGCATCCAGTCCTTCATGACCAATGCCAAAGTCGGCAAACCGGGCGAGTGCGCACTGAATATGTCCATCGGTATCGAAAAGGCATATGAAAATATCGAACAAGACGGTGAAGGCCAGCTGGCTGTCGTCGTTGGCGCGGGCGTGGCTGGACTGATGGCTGCCCATACTCTGGCGCGACGCGGATTTAAAGTCAAGGTGTTTGAAAAGGAAGATGTTCCCGGCGGACAGGTCAACATCGCGTCTTCCTGCAATCTGAAAGATAAACTGCACTGGAGCATCGAGGATCTCATGACCATGGTGCAGACTCAGGGTGTGGAAGTGAACTTCGGAAAAGCGATCACCGCTGCCGATATCCGGGAAATGAAACCGTATGCCGTATTTATTGCTACCGGCGGTGTTCCCATCCGTCCCGGTTCCATTCCTGGAACGGACCGTGAGAATGTTCTGGTTGCTCCGGAAGTCATCATGGGCGAGAAAGTGCCTGAGAATCAGAATGTCATCGTGGTCGGAAGCGGAATGACCGGACTGGAGACCACCGAGAAACTCAATGAGGCAGGAAATACGGTTACAGTCATTGAGATGGCCAAGGAGATCGCTCCGGGAACTTGGTTCCAGCTGCTGGATGATGAGATGGAGCGCATCCGTCCTTATGGAACGAAATTCCTGACCAACACAAAGCTGGTATCCATCAATGATGGCACGGTAACTGTTGCCAACGCCAAGACCGGTGCGGAAGAAGAAATTCCTGCGGATACCGTAGTTCTCTCCATGGGTGTTCGTCCTGTAAACGGACTGTTCACTGCATTGAGAGAAGAGATGGAAAATGTATTTGCGGTGGGCGATGCCTGCGCCAGCGGGCGCATCGCCGATGCCACAAAGAGTGCCTATCAGGCTGTTATGGCGCTGCCGGCGCCTGCTGCGGTGAAAGCCCGCTGATACATGGAATACGAAAACAAAGAGATGAGCTGCAGGTTTTTACTGCAGCTCATCTCTTTGTTTCATACACACAATTTGTAGCCTTTTCCCCAAACCGTTCGGATTATTCTGGGATGGGAGGTGTCATCTTCCAGCTTTTTGCGTAGGTTCAGAATGTGCACCATAACAGTATTGGAAGATTGTGAGAAAAATTTCTCACCCCATACATTCTCATAAATATCCTGAATGGATACGACCTTCCCCCTCTGAGTGAACATATACTCCAGAATATTCAGTTCCAGATCCGTCAGGTCCAATAGATTTCCGTTTTTTGTAATGATACGCTTCTCATGATCGATCTGAATGCCGTGAAACTCAATGATCTTACCACGATAGACGAGATATCGTCGAAGGAGGGAATCGATTTTCGAAAGAAAAACATCCTTTTGATAAGGAACTTCGAGGATATCATCCGCGCCGGCTGCATAGGCATCCAGCTTTTGATTCAGATTCAGCCCATGAGAAAGATACAGAATCGGAAGGTAACTGAAAGTCCGCAAAGAACGGCAAAGATCAGGTCCGGAAATATCGGCAAAGGAGGCGTCAATGATCGCCAGATCCGCATCGACATTCGAACGGGCCTCATCCAGAGCGGAGACACCGTTGCTGGCTTCCAGAATGGAGAAACCATTTCCCTTCAGTTCTGCAATCATCGCGTTTCGGAGAACAGGGTCTTCTACGGCGATGAGAATGACAGAATTTGAATACATCTTTTTCCTTTCCTCAAAAAACTCAGACTGTCAGCTGTGAGTGAAGGGGGTTATCACTAGCGACAATCTGCATTCTTTATCTAAATTTCATTTTATATAGAGGACTTGAAACTGGTCAAATGTGGCGCAAAAAGTGGCCAACTTTTTTGGAAATTGAGGTATTTTTATCATTTTTTGGCAAAAAATGGAAATTTCCTGGAGCCGTCGCTCCAGGAAATTTTCGTTGAAATATGAACGTGTCAACTGGTCTTGATGTTTTCATCAAAGGCTTTGAGAATAACGGCAAGCTGTGCCCGGGTAGCCGTCCCCTTGGGAGAAAGAATAGAGTGCCCTTCCACTCTCATGCCGGAGATGATCCGATGTCCGATGGCCCATTTCATCGGAATGACCGCATAGTCCGACAGACTGTCAGCGTCCTCGAAATCGGCGATGGTCCCGCTGGCAGTGCTGTCGTATCTCTTGTACTGCGCATATCGGTACACGATAGTCACCAGCTGCTGGCGGGAGACCGGCTCTTCGGGACGGAAAGAACTCTTGCTGTATCCCGATACGATGTGGTTGTTAGCTGCCCAGTTCACGGCGTTGGTGAACCAGCGGCCTGCGGATACATCGCTGAAGCCTGCAGAGGCTCCGGGAGCGGGCTTTCCGTCCATGGCATACAGGACCTGGACGACCATGGCCCGGGAAATGACTCCGTCCGGAAAAAAGGAAGTATCCGACATGCCCTGCATATATTTATGATTCAGAACATAATCGATCGGTTTGTGTGTCCAGTTCGATAAATTGGGATTCACATCGGTGAAACCGGCGCTGGGACAATCGTGATCCGGTGCTGAAACGACGAAGTCTTGCGTATATTCCTTTTCCAGGTAATTGCCGTTGTTGGCCTGCGCGCCCGTTCCGATGACCAGAGTGTGCTTTCCCGGTTTCAGATTTGAGAACGCCACCGAGAAGGTGCGGTCTCCGTCGAAGGACACAGTGCTTTCGGCGTCCGCGATTTTAATGGCGGTCTTCGTCGACGCAGCATGTTCATCCATACCGCGTGTAAAGGCAATCACGATAGTGCCAGAGGCGGGGACCGAAGAAGCGGAGTCCAGAGGAGCACCGTTTATTTTGACCGAGCTGACATTCAGGGGACTTTTGCCGTTGCCGCCTCCGGACCCGTCTCCGCCGGCAGCAAGAACCGGTACCAAAGCAAGGGAAGCGATCAGAAGGACAGCAAGAAGAACAGACAGTATTCGTTTCATTGAAACAACCTCCTTCACTTTTGGGGTCTGTTACTGAGGATCCTTTTTATTGTTTTTCTTGATATGACGAAATAGATTAAAACACCCAGAAGGATCAGCCCGAGAATCACATAGACCGCAACCGGCTGATTGTGGTTCCGGGAGGGGGTGACATCCTCACCGTCATCGGTGTCCTCCATTACCAGAGAAGAGGACTTCTTTTCCTTTTCTTTGATCTTGGCCGTTCCTTTTGCTTTTTCCTTCTTCTCTGCTTTTGCGGAAGGACTGGGAGATGCGGAGGGGGAAGCGGAAACGATCTGGGAAGGGGAGGCCGTCGCGGTTGCTGCCGGGCCTGCCGTTACGGCAGGAGTTGGCGTTGCGGAGGGAGTTGGCGTTGCGGCAGGGGCAACGGTGGAAAAATGCAGGATAACATCGTTTCCCAGTACCGCCCCGCTTTTTGCTGTAAGCTTTCCGCTGATCGTAAGAGCATAGGTTTCTCCCTCCGCCAGGGATGAGGGTTTGATGTTTACGATCCTTTTAATATCCGGATCGATCTGGTCATCCCCCATGAGAACCGTAACAGGAATATTGTTTCCTCTGGAATCGGAGAGGGAAAAACAGGTCATGTTATTGTCTTTTACGGTGAAATTCACCACATTTTTGTTAAAGGTCAGCGTGATGGTCACATCCGTTGGAACATTGTTGCTTCCGTCGGGAACCGAACTTTCCGCCAGCCCGAGAGGAACGTTTTTTCCACCGCCGGACCCGTCCCCGTTGCCGCCCTCCGCGAAAACGGACACAGCAAGGCTGGCTATCAGAATCAGGATCAGAAGGATCGAAAGGATTCTTTTTCTACTCATGGCGAACCTCCCTGTGCAAACATTCAAAACTGTCACTCGTCCATCGCCGATACTGGCAGTTATAACAGCTTATATCTTCCTGTGCAAAGCACTCTTCCTCATCATCCAGGCGAAAAAACCGGCATCGTCCAGCTTCCGACGCAGCACTCTCCGGAGCATCTTTGCCGGGGAGGAAGTACCATCCGCGTTCATGTTTTTCCCACATGCTATTTCTTCCTTCCCCGATGGGGCACCGGATGCCAGACCCCGTCGATCTGTTCTGCAAGAACCGTTTTTCTGTTATCAAGAAGAACCGCCTTGGTGGGCATGTCAAAAACCAGTTCGGTGTCGCCGGAAAGGGGATCGTGATCGGCAGTCAGCACCTGATCTACCCCATGACAGGAACAGAACTGCGAAACGGTCAGCTGTTCACAGCCATCCTCAGGAAGGATCTTTCCCTTGATCCGTCCGTCCGAACCGGACAGTCGGAGACCGATCCCCGCCAGAGCCCCGATCACACCGTCTCCGGTGCCTCCGTGTTCCGACAGAGACAGCTCACGGTACTGCTTGGCCAACTGATAGGCGTCCTCTTTCTGCAGAACTTCCGCTTGTGCACGCAGTCCGAATGCGGTAAGTGCAGAATAGTTCCGGTCTGCTCTCACGGGAAGGATGCAAAGACCGGGGTCCGACCCCTCGGCAGCATGCTTCTCCAGAAAGGTTTTGGCAAATGACAGGACATCGGCAGCATTTTCGGTTCGGAACTCACAGCACATAGAACTGTTGTGGGAAGTATATGCGATCTTTTCATGGATGAGAAGCTGATGTCTGGAGACGAAACCTGCGTCTCCGAGCCCGAGATCTTGCATTTCACGGCACATGTTTTCCAGAACCTGGCCGGTTCCGATGCTCTCCATGTTGTCGGTATCATCGATACAGATCAGAAGGCGTTCCTGCATAGTTATTCTGCGGCAACAGACACTTTGGCTGCCCGCATCTCATCTCCTTCCATCATGGCTTCCGCCAGTTCTTCACTGATGGGATAATCATAAAAAGTATCATAATAGGAAATCAGTTCTTCAGAAAAATCAATGGGGTACAGATCCGGATGCAGAAGATTCATCAGCCACATCAGAGCAAGCGGCGTTTCGGAGCTGGTGGGATGCCCCATGCGGGATACGCCTACCGGGATCTGATAGACTTCGCCTTCCCGAACACAGCGCAGCCCCTGCCATTTGTCATCGGTGAGGATATAGTCATCCACTCCGGCCTCGTTGCAGATGATCATATCCGGATCCCAGTTGTAGATCTCCTCCAGAGTCGTATAGCTTTTGTTTCCTTCCTGTTCCAGTTCTCCGGAAACAGATACGTTCTCCGCTCCGGTAAGTGCGATCCACTGGGCACAGTATCCGTCCTTTTCATCGGTGCGAACCGCCTCGTTGACGGCGTGATACAGTCGTACCGGAGTCCCGGTATACTGTTCGGCAGCCCTGGCAACGTCCGCATAGACCGAACGGCACCATGCGGTATACTGCGCTGCTTTGTCGTCGGCACCGAAGGCCTTTCCAAGGACTTCAATGGCACCCAGCTGTGATTCCAGATCATCAAACTCGATCACGACATAGGGGATCCCCATGCTGTCCATTTTCTGGCGCTCATCGGGGTCGGCATAAAGCTCCCCGTTAACGATGAGAAGATCCGTATCCTGTTCCAGGATTTCTTCCGCATTAATGGAGCCGCTGTTTTTCACGACAAGAGCATCCGCAACGGAAGGACAGATGGAGGCCAGAAGCAGGCTCCGTGTTATGTTATTGCACGTCGTGGTAATCGTATCTCCGGCACCGAACATGACGATATAGGCGCCGGAAAACGGACAGACACAGCTGACCGACTGAGGATCGGCCGGTACAGACACGGTCCTGCCAGCACAGTCCGTGACCTCTATGGTATCGGCAGCCTGTTCCGAGACCTGAGTGCCGCACCCGCTGAGCATGGTCACCATAAAGGAGAAGACCAGCGCAAGGATTAGAAAGTTTCGTTTGTTCAATATGTTCACCTACAGTGGATGGCGCAGCAGAACGGTTTTTTCACCGTCTGAGTCCAGTATTTTTGCCTCAATTCCATAGACATCCCGGATCAGCTCCGTTGTAATGCAGTTTTCAGGGGAACCGATGGCTGCAACGGAACCCTTTTTCAGGAACATCGTCTGAATGCCGATATGCTTTCCCTCCAGATAAAAGGCCTGCTGCGGGGCATGAGTGGCGATCACCATGGTGATCCCATGCTCCCGGGACAGTGCACAGACGGTATCCAGCAGCATCAGTTCATTCCGGTAATCCAGATGCGCTGTCGGCTCGTCCATCAGGATCAGAGGCGCATCCTGGCAGAGGGCCCGGGCGAGAAGTACCAGACGAAGTTCCCCGCCGGAGATGGTGTTATACGGACGGTCGGCCAGTGCTTCGATTCCGACCTGTTTCAGCGCCTGCTCACAACGGACGTGGTCATCCTTCGTGGGAGAGCCGAAGGGGGACAAATACGCAGAGCGACCCATGAGGACCGCTTCCCGGACGGTATACGGAAAGGCGACCGCGTGGTTCTGCGGTACATAGGCGACATGACGGGCGATGCTTTTCCGGTCCATTCCGGACATGTCCTTTCCGTTCACAAGGATCGTTCCGGTATCCGGCACATGAAGACCGAGAACCGTGTCGAGAAGGGTGCTCTTTCCGCTTCCGTTGGGTCCCATGACACACAGTACCGTTCCAGGAGCGACATCAAAGGACACATCCCGAAGTGCCGGAACACCGTCATAGGAAAAGCTCAGATGTTTTACCTGTAGCATCATGACCAGCTCCCTCCTCTCGTTTTCTTCAGCAGATAAACGAAGAACGGTGTCCCGATAAGGGCACACAGGATCCCGATGGGAAGTTCCGAGCGGGTGATGGTCCTGGAAAGGATGTCGATCAACGTCAGAAAGCAAGCACCTAGGGAGATGCTTACTGGAATGAGCCGGGTGTTGTCATTGCCAACCAGCATCCGGCCGATATGCGGGATTACAAGTCCGACCCATCCGATGGTGCCGCTGATGCACACTGCCGAGGCGGTGGCAAGGGTCGCTCCGCCGATGATGAGAAACTGCCACAGCTTTACATCGACCCCCAGGGCCGATGCTTCCTTCTCACCCATGGACAGAACATTGATACGCCAGCGGGCAAGAAAGATCATGATAATTCCTGCCGCCATGGGGATGAATGCGTAAAAATGGGAATAATTGATGGATGCAAAGCTCCCCATAAACCAGAAGGTAATGGTGGGAAGCTGACTGTATGGATCCGCGATGAATTTCATAATGGAGATCAGCGCGGCAAAAAAGCTGGATACGATCACGCCCCCCAAGATCAGGGTCACCGAGGTGGTGACGTTGGAGATGCGGCCGGCATAATAACTGAGGATCACGGCAAGTACCGCAAAAACGAAGGCGAAGCCGTAAGTAAAGGCGCCTCCGCCAAAGAAAACGATGGCAAGACATGCCCCGAAGCCCGCTCCGTTGGAAACGCCGAGGAGCCCGGAGTTGACCAGGGGATTGCGAAACACCCCCTGAAATGCAGCGCCGGAAACCGCCAGTGCGGCACCGCACATGGCAGAAGCGACTGCGCGGGGAAGCCGCAGGTACCAGACCACATGAAGCTGCTCCGGAGAGACCGAGTCGGGAGAAAACAGTGCGTGAACCGTCAGAACTGCATCCATGGAGTAACGACCGGCGAAAAGGGACAGAACGATGGTAAGCACAGGCAACATTATTAAACTGAGAGGAAACAGGGATTTCTTCATGACAGGTATCTCCGCTCATAATATGCACTGCATTATATCCGGTTAAGAATAATTAATACCCTTAAATTATATCCACTTCAGAATAATTGCACAACCAATAACAGGAAAAAAGCAGGAGATCGTGAACTTAACCGAGCACCGATTGAACCCCAATAGAGATATTGCTATAATGATTTCATCCGTTGTTCCGGGGAAAAGGGGAAAGAAGACCCGGAAAAACAATAGGGGAAGAGAGAGACGGAAAATGAAAAGAATTCAGAAGAATCTGATCAGCCTGCTTCTGGTGGTGTCGATGATAGCTACACTGGGAATCACCGGATTCGCATCGGCTTCAGCTGCCGGGGGGATGCGGGTCGGTGTCGGCAAAGCGGATATCACCGGACCGATCACGGATATCTCCACGGGGTACAATTCCCTTGGTGATCTGATGGAAGGACTGCTGATGCGACTGTATGCCAGAGCATTCATCATCGAGTCCAACGGTCAGCCCGTTGTTTATGCGACGGCGGAACTGGTCCATATGACGGAGAGCATCAAACCCAACGTTCTGAAAGAACTCGCCCGACGGGGACTCACTCAGTACACTGCGGAGAATGTGATGCTCACGGCGACACACTGCCACTCTTCCACGTCCAATGTTTCCTGGTATGCGCTGTATGACCTCATCAACGGCGTTCCCGGCTACGACGATGAGAGCTACAATCTCATCGTACAGGGGATCGCGGATGCCATTCAGAGAGCGCATGAAGATCTGGCGCCCGGAAGTGTCAGTCTGGCTTATGCCAACACCGGCATCGGAAACTACAACCGATCCCTTGGCGCGGTCAAATGGAACGTAAACTTTGACGCCGGAAAATATGCTTCGGATTATGATGCCGCCGTGAACACGGTGAGCAAGGAAATGAGCGTTCTGCGCTTTAAGCATGACGGGGAAGGAGATATCGGACTTCTGTCCTTCTTCCCGTCCCACGGCACGTCCAACAGCATCGACAATACACTGGTGGCTGCGGATCACAAAGGATATGCGGCATGGTGTGTGGAAGAGCAGATGGGCGGCGACTATGTGGCCGCGTTTCCGCAGAACGAATCCGGCGATGCCAGTCCCAACCTACCGCATCAGGAAGATGTCACCGATGCCTTCCAGCGGCCGACGGATCTGGATTCCTCGCTGGATCCCATTGAGAACGAGATCGTTCAGGGACAGGAAGAGGCAGATGCCGCACTTCGGATCCTGAAGGGCGGAGCCGGTGTGACGACCATTAATCTGTCCAATAAAGTTGCGTGGGACTACACCACTGTGGACTTCAGCGACATTGCTGTGGATAAGAAATACATCGGAGATTACCACATGCCGTATGATGATGTGGACCATGCCCATACCAGTGAACCCTGCATCGGCGCCGGAATCATTGCCGGTGATGAGGAGGGCGCTCCGGTGGACAACGCAGCAGAAGGCAGCGTCCGCCATGATTACAGACTGAATCCGGAGACCGGAGAGGTGGAGATCACGAAATGCGATTTCTCCATGATCGATCTGTATGGTCTGCAGAACCTGTTCGAGCCATTGTGGCCCTATGCCATGGCGCTCCTTCAGTCCAATGGATATGATAATGAGCAGATGGAGAAAGTGGTCTGTCTTGCAGTGGGAAACCTTATGCAGAAAGCGCAGCCTCTGCAGGTGTTCCGCATCGGCGAACTGGCGATCACCGGATGCGCATTTGAATTGAGCACGGAGCAGGGCCGCCGCATCCGTGCAGTCCTGGAAGAAACGCTTCGCCCCCTGGGAGTCAGAAAAGTAATCAACTCCACTCATACCAACGCCTACAGCCAGTACATGTCCACCCGGGAAGAGTACGCCGCCCAGCACTATGAGGGTGCTACGACGCTCTTCGGGCCTTGGTCCGGCGCCGCCATGACGCAGGAACTGGACAAGCTCTGCCAGAACATCGTGGCGGGCAGACACTCCGGAGCCGGTCCTGCGCTCAATGAGACCGGTCCCGCCGCGCTGGTGATCAGCACTCCGGCGGCCGCCATTCCCACTGCTGCGGATTCCGGAGACCCCGGATCTCTGATTGCCGATGTGGAAAAAGACCGTTTCGTTAACGGCGAGACGGTCACGGCCGTATTCGGCGGCGCCAATCCGCGGCATATCACGGACATGAGACTGTCGGGTAAACTGAACGAAGATTACACCTACCTTGAAGTACAGAAACTGGTAAACGGGAACTGGACCACGGTCCGCACGGATTCCGATCCCTATACCTACATCTATGTAAAATCTCCATCTCTGGGACAGCCTCTGCAGGCATCGGTCAACTGGCTGCTTCGCAATGTGGAGCCGGGGACCTACCGCCTGGTCTATAACGGGTATTCCAAGGACCTGCTTGGCAATTACAAAGGATTTACTTCCGAGAGCAGTCCGTTTCTGGTCAATCAGAGAAAAAACAGCGGGCTTCCCTTTGTGGATGTGCAGGAATCCGACTGGTGCTGGCCCTATGTAAAGTATGCTTATGAAAACGGCCTTTTCGCCGGAACTTCCGAGACCACCTTCGAGCCCAACACAGCCATGACACGTGGAATGTTCGTGACGGTCCTCTGGGCCAAGGAAGGAAGGCCGAATGCAGGAGGCAGCTCCTTTAAGGATTTGAGAGCTGAGTGGTATAGGAATGCGGTAGCATGGGCTGCTTCCAATGGCATCGTTGGAGGATACAGCCGCGACAGCTTCGGGCCGGAAGACCCCATTACCCGGGAACAGTTGGCTGCCATTCTGCTTCAGTATGCCAAGTATAAGGGCTTGGATACCACACCAAACGGAATACTTCTGGGATACGGAGATATTCTGGAGATCTCCTCCTATGCCGTCACGGCAATGAAGTGGGCAGTCGGACATAAGCTTATGGCAGGAACCACCCGGGGTCTGGAACCGAAGAGCAATGCGACGCGTGCACAGGTCGCCGTGGTATTGAAAGCATTCAATGAAAACTTCTAAATGAAAAGACCGGGCATATGCCCGGCGAAAAACAAAAGACACCGAGATTGCAGCACATTCTGTGATCTCGGTGTCATGTTTTATATAAGAAGTTCCAGCAGAAAAACAGCGGCGCAGCAGGATCCTGCCACGAGAAACAGATTTCCGCCGACCCAGGCAACGATGATGCCGATGACTAGGGCACCGATGCCTGCAATGGGGGACTGAGTGGCTTCCACGATGGCGGGAAAAGTCATCACTGCCAGTGTGACATAAGGCACATAGTAGAGAAACGACTGGAAGAACCGGTTCTCGATGGGATGGCGGACGACCGTAAAGGCAAATACGCGGCAGAAATAGGTGGCCAGTGCCATAACTGCGATATAAAGGTAAATGTTAGTGTTCACCGGCGTCACCCTCCTTTGCGAGGATCGTATTTTTGACCGGGAACAGGACCGCGGCTGCGGAGGACAGAATCAGGGTCAGAAGGATGGTGCGGTTGCCTGCTGACAGTGTTCTTGTCCATGGCACATAACGGCTGGCAAGGCTGGCAGCAAAACTGCATACGACTACCAGTGCCACGATCCGATCGTGGCGCGCTGCGGGTATGATCACGGCAAGGAACATTCCAAACAGAGCGACACTCAAGGCACTGACGATCTGAGCGGGGAGGATGTTGCCCACCGTGATACCCAGTGCGGTGCCCAGCGCCCAAAGAGGAGCGGAGACGATCAGCGCACCGAAGGAATAGGTCGGCTCGACATATCCCTGCTTGGCAATGGTAATTCCGAAGATCTCGTCAGTGATGCACAGACCGGCAAGAAGCCGGCGCGGCATGGGAGTATCTTCCGGAAGCCGCTGATTCAGAGCAAATCCCATCAGGACATAGCGGGCATTGGTGATGATCGTCATGATGATGAGCTGGAGAAGCGTTGCCTCCGCCGCATAGAGCGTAAATCCGATATACTGCCCGGCGGAAGCATAGGTGGTAATGCTGGCAACAAATCCCTGCAGAGCACTGAAGCCACAGTCTCTGGCGGTGATTCCCAGAGAAAAAGCCACTGCGAAATATCCGAGACCGATGGGAATCCCATCCCGCATACCCCGTATGAAAGCCGGCTGTCTACCTTTACTCATTTCGGTCCTCCTCATTTTCGGGGCGGAGCAGAACTCCGCCCGTGCCGCAATACCACGGCGATTATTGTAACACAAACAGAAAGAAAGAAAAGAAAAAAATCGGAAAACCTGCAAAACGGATTTCAGGGGAAGGAAATGAATCACGGAAGTGCTGTGACGTAATAACAGAGTGTGATATAATAGCTGAAAAAGACTTGAATAAGGAAGAATATGATCATGATCACAAATACATTTCAGGACTTAACGCTTTCTCGACTGGGATTTGGCGCGATGCGGCTTCCCATGATGGAAACGGATCCGTCGAAGATCGACGAGGAACAGGTCTTCCGGATGGTGGACTACGCACTGGAACACGGAATCAATTATTTCGACACGGCTTTTCCGTATCATGCCGGCTATTCGGAGATTGTTCTGGGCAAGGCTCTGGCGCGTCATCCGAGAGAATCCTTCTATCTTGCGACCAAGTATCCCGGACATCAGATCAGCGATTCCTATGACCCTGCTGCCATTTTTGAAGAACAGCTGAAGAAGTGCGGAGTGGATTATTTTGATTTCTATCTCCTGCACAATGTATATGAGAACTCCGTTCAGACCTATATGGATGAACGCTGGGGTATGCTGGAGTATTTTGTGAAACAGAAGGAACTGGGACGCATCCGGCATCTGGGATTTTCCAGTCACGCACATCCGGAGACACTGGAAAAGTTTCTGGACTACTGTGGAGACAGGATCGAGTTCTGTCAGATCCAGCTGAACTATCTGGACTGGACGCTGCAGGAAGCAAAGAAAAAATATGAACTTCTTACGGAACGTGGAGTCCCGGTGTGGGTTATGGAACCGCTCCGCGGAGGGCGTCTGGCCAATCTGTCGGAAGAGGAGAAGGCTGTCCTTCGTGAACTTCGTCCGGAAGAAAGCTGCATCGACTGGGCATTCCGGTTTCTGCAGGGTCTTCCCAATGTGAAAATGATCCTCAGCGGCATGTCCGCCTATGAGCAGATGGTGCAGAATGTGGAGACCTTCCGGACATCAAAACCATTGAATGAAGAAGAAATGAATGCTCTTATGGATCTGGCGGAGGGAATGAAAAACGCCATTCCCTGCACCGCCTGCCGGTACTGCTGTGCCGGCTGCCCCATGCAGCTGGATATCCCGAAACTGATCGCCGCCTACAATGACCTTCATTTTGCGACCAATCTCATGACGGTCATGAATCTGGATGTACTGCCGGAAGACAAAAAAGCGTCTGCCTGTATCGGTTGCCGGAAATGCACAAAGGTCTGTCCTCAGAACATTGATATTCCGGAAGTAATGAAAGGGCTGGTGGCGGAAGTCGCCAAACATCCCACCTGGAAAGATATGAGCGAGCAGCGGGCCAAAGAGGCGGAGGAGATCCGCAAAAGCTGGAAAGCGTAACAACACATCGGGAAGCAGGTAGCTGTTTATCCCGATACCATCAGAAAAGCAGCAGCGGATGGATCTGATGAGACCCGGAAGCTGCTTTTCTGTTCAGGAGGAACAGGAGATGGCCAACAAATATATACCGAAAGATAAAATGAGCAAAAAGAAACGGCGGGCGGAATATGCCAAACGCCGCGGTTCCTGGAACGGGGTGTCGCCGGAAACCCGAGTGATGCCAAACAAAAAAGCATATGACCGAAACCGGGCGCGAAGCCAGATGAGACGGGAAACACAGGATGTTTGATGCCCGAAAACAGGAACGGAAGAGCAGCAAAGGGATCCGATGAACAGCGGGCGAAGAATTAAACAAAGGAAATAGGAAATAACAGGAATATCTGTTGTGAAACAAAACGATCTACGATAAAATATGAAAACAGGAATTCATCCGATTTTATCCGAAAAAATGTTAGGGAGCAGTACATGGACCAGATAACCGAAAAACGGACATGGGCTGAGATCAGCCGAAGTGCACTGCGGCACAATCTGAATGTGGCCAAGGAACTCACCGGCGGGACGAAGATCATGTGTGTTATCAAAGGGAATGCACATGGACACGGAGCAGTCGAGTGCGGCCGCACTCTGGAGCAGGCAGGTGCAGATGCGTTTGCAGTTGCCTCTCTGGAGGAAGCAGTGGAGCTGCGTTCATCGGGAATTCAGGTCCCGATCCTTGTTCTCGGCTGGACGGATCCCCGCTATGCGTCTGTGTTCTGCGATTATGATATCCTTCAGTCAGGTCTGGACCTGGAATACGTCCGGGAACTGAGCGGTCAGATGACAGCACAGAAGGATGACAGAAAGATCGGAATCCATGTCAAGCTGGACACCGGAATGACCCGTACCGGTGTGAATGCCCAGGGAGAACCCGCGGATGCGGCCAGTGCTGTGGAAACGATGATGACCCTGCCCGGAATCCAGGTGACCGGAATCTTCACCCATTTTGCCGCCGCCGACATGCCGGAAAAAGATGACTACACGGCGATGCAGCTGAAGCGGTACAAAGCGGTCCTTGCGGAACTGGAGAAAAGGGGAATCGACACGTCTCTTCTCCTGAAACATACCGGAAACAGCGCCAGCATCATGTATCATCCGGAGACCATCTTCGATATGATGCGGGAAGGAGTCATGATGTACGGATTCTATCCCAACGGGATCTATGATCCGGACGGACCTTTGGAGCCGGTCCTGTCCCTGAACTGCCGGGTCGCTCAAGTCAAGGAGATCCCCGCAGGAACCAGCGTCAGTTACGGATGCACATTTACTTCCGACCGGCCGATGAAGATCGCCGCAGTCACCGCCGGCTATGCCGACGCTTATCCGCGAAGCCTCTCCAATAAAGGAGCCTGGGCGGTGATCAACGGACAGAAGTGTCCGCAGATCGGACGGATCTGCATGGATATGTGCATGTTCGATGTCACGGGAAAAGAGGTCAAGGCAGGAGACCGGGTGATTCTCTACGGAAGAGGGGGCATGCACCTGGATGAACTCACGGCGCTGATCGGGACCATCAACTGCGAACCCACCTGTCTGATTACGAACCGGGTCAAAAAAATATATGTAGATTGAACCGAAAGGTCAATATAAACGGTAAGAGAAAAAAGAAAGGGAATTGAAAAATGCAGGTATTTGAGAACTTTATCAACACGATCAACAACTACATCTGGAGTACTGCGCTGATCGTTGTCCTGGTGGCAGTAGGTCTCTACTTTACCATCATGACGAAAGGGATCCAGTTCCGGTGCTTTAAAGACATGTTCAAAAACCTGAAGGAGACGGATCTGGACGGCAAGAACGTCAGCCTTTCTCCCTATGAGGCTTTTGCAACCACTGTCGGCACCCGTGTCGGCACCGGCAACATCGCCGGCGTTGCCACAGCCATCTTCTTCGGAGGACCGGGAGCTGTGGTCTGGATGTGGATGATCGCACTGATCGGTGCAGCCACGTCCGTCATCGAGACTCTCCTCGGCCAGGCCTACAAGGATGAACTCGGCGGTGAGCTGGTAGGCTCCCCGGCATACTACATGCAGCGCGGACTGAAAGCCCGCTGGTTGGGCATCCTCTTTGCACTTGCCACCATCATCGGGCCGGCATTCCTCATGGCATCCATGCAGTCCTATACCACCTGCTCCGCACTGAACGGAGCGTTGCACATCCCCATGATGGTTATTGCCGTGGTGCTGACCATCCTGACTGCTTTGGTCGTGCTTGGCGGCATCAAGCGTATCGGTGAAGTTGCCGCGTTCATCTCTCCCATCATGTGTGCCATCTACCTGATCATCGGTCTTGTAATCTTCGTGGCGAATATCACGAAAGTTCCTGAGACCATCGCCCTGATGTTCCGCTGCGCATTTGGTGCAGAAGCAGCTTTCGGCGGCATCGTCGGCAGTATGATTTCATGGGGTATCAAGCGTGGTGTTTATTCCAATGACGCCGGCGACGGCATGGGCCCCATCCTGTCCTCCACTGCAGAGACCGCACACCCGGTCAAGCAAGGGCTGGTTCAGGGACTGTCCGTATACATCGACACCATCCTTGTATGTTCCATCACGGCATTCTCCATCCTTCTCTCCGGAACCTACAACGTTTCCGACGGTGCTTCCGGACTGCTGGTGGAAGGTGCGCCCGACATCGAGTACGGTGTACTTTATATGGAAGAAGCAGCATCCAAGATCTTCGGCGGACACAGCATCGGCGCGATCCTGATTGCGATCATCCTTGCCACGTTCGTGTTCTCCACGCTGATCTCCTATTCCTATCAGCTGGAATCCAGCTGCAAGTTCATCTTCGGCAATAACAGAGTCATCATCACCATCGGCAGAATCCTGTTCCTGTTCTGTGTGCTCACCGGCGGATTTATCAGCGGTGCAGCCATCTGGGCAATGGCCGATACCGGCGCCGGAATGATGGCGTGGCTGAACATCCTGGCTATCGTCCTGCTTTCACCCAAGGCATTCCGGATCATCAAGGACTACGATAAGCAGAAAAAGGCCGGGCTGGATCCGCTGTTTGATCCGGCGACCGTCGGTATTGATGACCCTCATGGAGTCTGGGATCATTACGTACAGAAAAAGAAAGCCCGCGGCGACTATGAGAACGAGGCGCTGGGCTACGACATTAAATAATAAGTAGTTCGAAGCTTCCAACGCAGATGCAGAGGAAGCTTCGATTCTTTTTGTCCAAATCATCGGTAAAACGATGAAAAGTCTGATATAATGTCGTACAGAAAAACACACAAGCAAAAGGAAGGATTCAATATGAGCATTTCCCAAAATCTCCTTCAGAAATATGCGGATCTTATTGTCCGTACCGGCGCCAATGTACAGCCGGGTCAGATTGTCCAGCTGACCATCGCCGTGGAACAGCACGAATTTGCGGCGATGGTGATGGAGGCATGTTATAAAGCCGGAGCGAAAAAAGTAAATGTGGACTGGACCAGCGACGTGCAGAGCAGACTGAACTATCTCTATGCCGAGCAGGAGGTCCTGTCCCGGGTCCTGCCGTGGGAAGAGGAAAAAATGAAACAGATGGTGGAGGATCTGCCATGCCGGATCTTTATCGAATCGGAAGACCCGGATGCGATGAAAGAGATCGATCCGCAGAAGCTGTCGGATGTTACCCAAAGCAGAGCAAAGGTTATGAAGCCGTACCGCAATGCCATTGAGGGCAAGCACCAGTGGGTCATCGCAGCATATTCCTCGGAAAAGTGGGCAGAAAAGTGCTTCCCGGGCGATGAAGATGCCATGGACAAACTGTGGGAGGCGATTCTCAAGACAGTTCGGGTACGGGAGGATAATGACCCTGTTGCCGCATGGAAAGAACACACGGACTTTATCGAGAAGAAGGCGGCCTGGCTCAACGAGCAGGGTTTTGCATCTCTGCGATATCAAAGCGCAAACGGAACGGATTTCCGAGTCGACCTGATCCCCGGGGCAAAATGGGAAGGCGCCGGCGCGACCAATCCGCTCAACGATGCGTTCTATATCCCCAATATGCCGACAGAGGAGATCTTCACCTCTCCCATGGCCGGAAGATGTGAGGGAACTCTGGTGGCGGTAAAACCGCTGTCCTGGAACAGTCAGCTGATCGAGGATTTCTCCATAACCTTTGAGGACGGGCGCGCGGTGTCCTGCCGTGCATCCAAAGGGCAGGAACTTCTGGAGAGGATGCTGAAGATGGACGAAGGTGCATCCATGCTGGGAGAAGTGGCGCTGGTACCAAAGGAAAGTCCGGTCAATCAATGCGGCTTCCTGTTTTATGAAACTCTGTTCGATGAGAATGCCTGCTGCCATTGTGCCGTTGGAATGGGCTTTAAGGAAGTGCTCCCCAACGGAGATGATCTGTCGATGGAGGATGCCCAGAAGCAGGGGATCAATGATTCCATTATCCATGTGGACTTTATGGTGGGCGCTGAAGATCTTTCCATCGATGGTATCCGTCCGGATGGAACAGAGGTGCCGATTTTCCGGAACGGGACCTGGGCATGATAGGAAAACGCAGATAAAACCTGTGAACGGCTGGTAGTTTAGTTTCGAAACGGGAGGACTTTTCGCAAAAGCGTGTTTACAAAATCTTCAAAAATGTGTATAAATAATTCATAGGTAAAAAATGAAATGGGGGATCCTGATGAAAAGATTTTGCAGTTTATTGCTGACGGTAGCCATGGTTGTCACTTTTTGCGTGGCACTTTGGAGTCCGGTCTCTGCAGCACAGTTTACAGATGTAAAAACATCTGATTATTTTAATGATGCTGTTAACTGGGCCGTGAAAAACGGGATCACCGCAGGAACTTCTGCGAATACTTTTGGTCCGAACGTAAATTGCACCCGAGCACAGGTCGTGACCTTCCTTTGGAGAGCAAACGGTTCACCACAGGTAAATGCGTCCGCCAATCCGTTTATTGACGTTCGCGTGACGGATTATTTCTATCAGCCTGTTCTGTGGGCGGTGTCCAATGGAATTACCGCAGGAACTTCTGCGAATACTTTTGGTCCGAACGTAAATTGCACCCGAGCACAGGTTGTCACCTTCCTATGGAGAAACGAAGGTTCTCCGGCGTTGATTAACACCGCATCGAGATTCCGGGATGTCTCCGCTGGGGACTATTTCAATGTTCCGGTACAGTGGGCAGTGGCGAACAAGATCACGGCAGGTACCAGCACGAACTATTTCAGCCCCAATGCAAACTGCACCAGAGCACAGGTCGTGACCTTCCTGTATAAGGCAAAAGACGGTGCTACCATCGTCCAGCCAGAGAATGATTCCAAAAAAGCGTATGAGCCAATCATTACCAATACGGTCAAGATGCTGAAAGGCCAGTCCTATGATGCCAACTATGTTGCGGACAACAAGCATCTCAACCGGGCGAAAGGAAAGGCAGACGGAGTTGGATACTGCCTTATCGATCTCGATCGGGACGGCTCGGAAGAACTGCTGATCGGTGATATCAATACCATCGACCGTAGCAATCCTGCAGCCGAGGATTTCTATATGTATTTCTGGGTCATGTACACCATCGTCAACGGTTATCCGAAGCAGCTTGTATCAAGCGAGGAAAGCAACGCCTATTATCTTGCCGATGACGGCAATGTATACAGGGTATACACGAAAGACGGAAACGAAAACTGGGAAAAGATGACGTTCAAAGAACATGACCTGTATGTAATGGAATGTGCATTCAGAGATGGTTCGCAGTACTGCATCAGCAATCTAGGTGAAGGAGTTCCGCAGGGAACAACAGACGCAAGACGTACCAGTGCATCGCAGGCAACCGTCGTTACCAAAGATCAGTGGACGCTTACCACAACCGCCTGGAATGCCATTATCGACAAACCACCCTATGTTGCAATAACGAAATTCTGATAATCAAAATAAGAAGATGTTGCCTTTCCTTATAGAAGGCAGCATCTTTTCCATAATTTAAAAGAAAAACCCTTGAAGCCTTTTGGCTTCAAGGGTTTTTTACTGGTGGACGATACAAGACTCGAACTTGTGACCTCCCGCACGTCAAGCGGATGCGCTACCAGCTGCGCCAATCGTCCTCACAGCGAAAGTTATTCTAA